>PLUC01000088.1 GCA_003165415.1 Holophagaceae bacterium | reverse complement strand
GTCCAAACTGCAGAAGCAGCCGTAAGGTCGCCAGCGACCTAACGGCTGCTAGAATGACCAGAAGGCCTGCACGTCCGCGAGGATGCCGTCCGAAACCAGCTCCCGGGGCGAATCCCGGAACCACCCTTCGGGGAAGCACGGGGCGTAGTCCGGGCCCAGGAAGCGCCGGTCCAGGAACACCAGTAGTCCCTTGTCCGCCGGGGTGCGGATGACCCGGCCGGCGGCCTGGAAGGCCCTGGCCGCGGCCGGATAGGTATAGGCGTAGGCCTCGCCGCAGCCGAACTTGCGCTGGAAGTACTGGCGCACCTGGTCCCGTTCCAGGTCGTACGGGGGCAGGGCGGGGCCCACCACCACGCAGCCGATGAGGGCCTCCCCCGGGCAGTCGATGCCTTCGGAAAGGGAGCCGCCCTGCACCGCCAGCACGACGATGCCGTTTTCCCCGCGCAGCCGCTCCAGGATCTCCTGCAACTGGGCGGCGGCCGCCCGGCGGGGCTGGACCAGCACCTGGAAGCCGGGAAGCTGGAGCTGCGCCAGGGTCTGGTCCAGCAGCTCGAAGCTGGGGAAGAAGACGAAATAGTTGCCCAGGCGCAGGGGCAGCACCCGCTGCAGGAAATGGGCGATGCGCGGCGCCTCCCGCTCCCGGGACCGGTAGAGGGTGGAGATCTGGGGCACCACCAGCACCTTGCGATTGCCGGGAGGGAAGGGGGACGGCACCTCGGCGGCGGCCAGGGGCTGGTCCCCGAGCCCGGCCAGCCGCTGGTGGTACTGGAACGGCTTGAGGGTGCCGGAGAACAGCACGGCGCCGGCCAGGGCGGCCATGCGCGTCTGGAGGTGGGATGCCGCGTCGGCGCAGGTGATCTGCAGCCGGCCCGGAGGGATCCAGGTCACCACGTGCGCGTCGTCCAGAATCCGCAGCACCGCGCAGAACCCGGCCCACGCCTGGTACAGCTCGGTGAGCGGGTGGGACGGGCCCAGCTCCCGGCCATTGCCCGCGGCCCAGGCCAGCAGCTTGCCGATCCGGTGCTCCTCGCCGAAGAAGGGCTGCGGGTCGGGCTGCAGCACCCGGTGGCCGCCCTCCTGGCCGCGCAGCAGCTCCGCGCAGCGCTTGACCTGGGCGGTGAAGCGCCGGCGCAGGGCGGGGTCGGGCGGGACCTGGCGGCGCTGCCTGAGCTGCTCCAGCCAGGCCAGCTCCAGGGCCGGGGAGAACCACTCCGACGCCCGGGCCGGCAGGTTGTGCGCCTCGTCCACCAGCACGATCCGGCGCGCGCTGTCCTCCGGGGCCCCGAACAGCCGGCCCAGGGTGGCGTTGGGGGAGAACGCGTAGTTGTAGTCGCCGATCACCACGTCCGCGCCCGGGGCCGCGTCCAGGGCCAGCTCAAACGGGCAGAGCAGGTGCCGGTCGGCTTCCGCGGCCACCGCGGCGGCGTCGGCGCAGCCCAGGGCGGCCAGGGTCTCCAGGGCTCCCGAGGCCCGCAGCCGGTCGTAGTAGAGGTTCGCCCGGGGACAGACCTCGGGGCGGCAGTCCACCTCGGGCTGGGGGCAGACCTTCTCCTTGGCCCGGATGGTCACCGAGCGCACCGGGTGGCCCTGGGCCCGGATCCGGCGCACGCAGTCCTCCGCCACCTGGTGCTGGCTGTTGCGGGGGGTGCCGTAGAACACCTGGAGGTCCTGGTCCAGGGCCCGGGCCAGGGCCGGGAACAGGATGGCCGCGGTCTTGCCCAGGCCGGTGGGCGCCTGGAGCAGCAGGCGCTGGCGCTGTTCCAGGGCATGGCGCACCCGGGCCACCAGCTCGGTCTGGCCCGGGCGGGGCTCGGCGAAGGGGAAGGCGAGCCTGGCGCCCAGCTCCCTGCGCTCCGCGGCCCGGGCCCGGGCCAGGAGGAAGGCCTCGTGGTGGCCCCGCAGCCGGGTCTCCACCCAGGCCCCGAACCGGTCCGGGGCGAAGGGGAGCTCCAGGACGGCTTCGCTCTCGTCCAGCAGGGAGACCACCCGGAGCCGGCAGGCCCCGCTGGCGCCGGTTTCCCGCCAGCGCATCCAGGCGTACATCATGGCCTGGAGGGCGAAGGGGTGTTCCGGGTCTGCCCGCAGGTCCTGGAGGATGGCGGCCGGACGGAAGCCGGTCTTGATCTCCTCCACCGTGTCCTCGGCCAGCAGCAGGTCGATCCGCCCCCGCACCAGGCAGCGGAAGCCGGGACGCTCCAGGACCGCCCGCACCGGCACTTCGCTCTGGTTGCGGGGATCCTCCCGGAGCAGGCGCTTCTGGATCCGGGCGTGGGTGCGCGCGCCCAGGGACTGGGGATCCTCGTCGGCCAGGGAGGCCAGGCGCGCATCCAGGCTGCCGCTGCGCTCCAGGGGCGCCACGAAGGACCGCACCGAAAGGCTCAGTTCACAGGGCTCCTCGGGCGCGGTCATGGGCCTGGCTTGAGCTAGAAGATCGCGCTGCCGCAGTGGCTGCAGTTGCCCGAGGCCACCACGCGGTGGCTCAGGGGCCCGGAGAGGCTGCGGCCGCAGTGGGGGCAGTGCAGGCCGAGGCGCCGGGTCAGGCGCTGGACCGCGGCCACGCAGGCGTACACCACTATCCCGTAGCCGAGCAGGCTGAAGGTCTTGAAGGTGGTGTGGACCGAGTCGTGGGGGTGCGCCTTGCCGACCCACACCGAGGTGATCAGGGTGACGAACAGGATCGACAGGGCCACCCGGATCATCAGGATCTTCCTCTTCTTCACCGCCTCCAGGCGGGTCACGAACACTTCCTTGTCCATCGATGGCTCCCAACAATGAGGTTATCAGCGCTCGAACCGGGTGGAGAGAACGATGGCCGACATGGTGCGCTCCACCCCGTCCATCTGCCCGATGCGGTCGATCACCGCGTCCAGTTCGCCGATGGAGCCCGCCGCCAGGATGGCCAGCAGGTCGAAGGGACCGCTCACCGAGTGCAGGGTCCGCACGGCCGGGATCCCGCGCAGGGCCGCCTGGATCACCAGGGTCTGCCTGGGGGCCAGGGTGATCAGCACGTAGGTCCGCACCAGGCCGGCCTCCACCTCGTCCGCCAGCTTCACCGTGTAGCCCGCCACCACCCCGCCGCGCTCCAGCCGCTCGATCCGGCTCTGCACCGTGGTCCGGGACAGGCCCAGGCCGCGGGCCAGCTCCGCCGTGGAGGTGCGGGCATTCTCGCGCAGCAGGCTGAGCAGCTTCTGATCGGTGGCATCCAGGGCGGTTTTCGTCATCATGTTCAATCCATGGCGTGAATATGCCGAATCATAGGCTATGTTTCGTCTGTTTTCAAGTGTTTTCCGACGAGTGAAGCAGCCAAACTTGAAGTATCCGGGAACAGGTTCCAGTCCTACGCAAGGGAGGCGCACCATGAAATGTGAACCCAAGGCGCTCACCCACGGGATCCAGGTCCAGCCAGCCGACGTGTTCGACGTGCTCCAGGCGCACATGCTGGTGGACGGGTTCCACCTGGTCATGGACCTGGACAAGTCCCGGGGCTCCTGGATCGTGGATGCCAGGAACGGCAGGCAGTACCTGGACTTCTACACCTTCTTCGCCACCACCCCCCTGGGCCACAACCACCCCCGGCTGCGGGAACCCGAGTTCCAGCGCCGGCTGGGCGCCATCGCGGTCAACAAGCCGGCCAACAGCGACATCTACACCACCGCCATGGCCGAGTGGGTGCAGACCTTCGCGACCGTCGCCGCCCCGGCCGGCCTGCCGTACCTGTTCTGGATCGACGGCGGCTCCCTGGCCGTGGAGAACGCCCTGAAGGCCGCCTTCGACTGGAAGGTGCGCAAGAACCTGCAGCGGGGCAGGGGCGAGAAGGGCTCCAAGGTTATCCATTTCCGCGAAGCCTTCCATGGCCGCAGCGGCTACACGCTGAGCCTCACCAACACCGCCGATCCGCGCAAGCACATGTATTTCCCCAAGTTCGACTGGCCGCGGATCGTCAACCCCAAGGTCAGCTTCCCCCTGGAGGGCGAGAACCTGGCCCAGGTGCAGGCGGCCGAGCAGGAGGCCGTGAACCAGATCCTCGCGGCCGTCCGGGAGAATCCGGACGACATCGCCTGCCTCATCATCGAACCGATCCAGGGGGAGGGCGGCGACAACCATTTCCGGCCCGAGTTCTTCCGGAAACTGCGGAGCTTGGCCGACGAGCACGACTTCCTGCTCATCTTCGACGAGGTGCAGACCGGCTTCGGCGCCACCGGACGCTGGTGGGCCCACCAGTACTTCGACGTGCAGCCGGACATCCTGGTCTTCGGCAAGAAGACCCAGTGCTGCGGCATCGCCGCCGGGACCCGGCTGGACGAGGTGGACCACGTGTTCAAAGTGCCCAGCCGCATCAACAGCACCTGGGGCGGGAATTTGGTGGACATGGTGCGCGGCACCCGGATCATCGAGGTGATGCAGGAGGAGCGCCTGGTGGAGCACTGCGCCCGGCAGGGGCAGCGGCTGCTGAAGGGGCTCCAGGAGATCCACCGGGACTTCCCCGGCTTCACCAGCAATCCCAGGGGCCTGGGCCTGTTCTGCGCCCTGGACCTGGCCTCCCCGGAAATGCGCACCGCCGCCGTCTCCAGGGCCCACGAACTGGGCATGATCATCCTCTCCACCGGCCACCGCGGCCTGCGCTTCCGCCCCGCCCTGAACCTCACCACCGAGGACCTGGACCTGGGCGTGGACCTGCTGCGGCAGAGCATCAAGGGCGCCATCGACCAGGTGAATCCGGTGCAGGTGGGGGCCTGAAGACTAAAGACAGTTGTTAGGATGGACCCAGGAGATGGGCCCATGCGGATTCTGGTGGTAGGCGCAGGCGCGATCGGCGGGTACTTCGGGGGACGGCTGCTGGAGGCCGGCCGGGATGTCACGTTCCTGGTCCGCCCGGAGCGGAGCCGGCGCTTGGCTGAAACCGGCCTGGTGATCCGCAGCGGTTTCGGTGACGTCAGCCTGCCGGCGCCGCCCACCGTCACCGCTGACACCCTGCGCAAGCGGTTCGACCTGGTGCTGCTCAGCTGCAAGGCCTACGACCTGGAAGGCGCCATTGCGGGGTTCGCCCCGGCGGTGGGCCCGGATACGGTCATCCTGCCAGTGCTCAACGGCATGCGCCACTTCGACCGGCTCGACCAGCAGTTCGGCGCCGGGCGGGTGCTGGGCGGCCTGGTCCTGATCTCGTCCGCACTGGACCCGGAGGGCCGCATTCAGCATTGCAACAAGATGCACGGCCTGGTCTTCGGCGATCGGGACGGTTCCCGCTCGGCCCGGGTCGAGGCCCTCGCCACGGCGCTTTCGGGCGCCGGGTTCGATGCCCGCCTGAGCGAGGGGATCCTCCAGGAGTTATGGGAGAAGTGGGTCTTCATCGCCTCCCTGGCCGCCATCAACTGCCTCCTGCGCGCCACCGTGGACGACATCGTGACCTCCGGATCCACCGGCCTCGCCCTGACGGTCATGGCCGAATGCGCGGGCATCGCCGCGGGCCAGGGCTATCCGCCAGGGGAGGCCTGCCTCCAGAGGATCCGCGCCATGCTGACGACGCCCGGGGTGGCGCTGGCCGCTTCGATGCTGCGCGACCTGGAGCGCAACGCCCCCATCGAGGCCGACCACGTCATCGGCGACCTGCTGCGCCGGGGCGATCCCCAGCCCGGAGCCCAGCCCGTGCTGCGCATCGCCTACGCCCATCTGAAGGCCTACGAGGCCCGGCGCGCCCGGGAGGCGGGCCTGGCGAAGGCCGAGTAGTCGCCCTATTGAGTGAACGGTATTACCATTAACTCACTTTGTGCTTGTGCACCATTTCCAACAATTCACCGTCCATTCGAGTCTGCCATCCGTCCCCTGTGGCCCGAAAGTATTCCACCACTTCACGAGATAGCCTAAGGCTGACACGCACCTTGGTGGGAGCCTTCTGCGGCCCGCGCACTCCTAATTTTTTCATCAAAGAAGCAGGTAAGTCGGCCTCATGGATGGGCTTGAATTGTTTCATGTCCTCCAGGGTAAGTTCTCTGACTTCACCTTCTTCATCAATCAGTGGCTTGGGCTTGGTCATATGCATTCCTTTCCCTGGCGTTCGCCTTGCGAAAGCTGATCACTCGAATGCCTGTCATCGTTTCGGTGAATACAAGGACATGCAGGCGTCCATCCAAGAGTCCGAGTGCTATCCATCGCTGTTCACCGTAATCATGACGGTCGTCGAGGCGGATATGGGTGGAGTTCCAATCCAGATCACGAGCCCGGTCGAAAGACAGCTTTCTATCCTTGATGTTCCTTGCATTTTTTGCGGGGTCATACTCGACGTCCATTATCTAATTGTCGGCACAAAAAAATAAATGTCAAGGCCAACCTGGGTTGGGCAGAAAATCTTCAACCTGTTCCTGAAACCTGCGGCGCGCCTCGGAACAGGTAGCGTCCGCTGACTTGGCGAGGCCCGGCGCGCCCGGGAGGCGGGCCTGGCGAAGGCCGAGTAGACGCCCTATATTTAATATTAATAATTTGCTCCTGACCATTCCACTGGGGGTGTCGTGTCTTTGAGTTGTCTCGCTGAAACCATCCTTCGCCTGTCCGCCTTTTGGGGGTTCGCCCTGGGGTTGGGCAGGGTGTTCCCCTATGCCTCCACCTGGATGCAGTTCCACGATCCGAACCCCGGTCCCGACGGTTGGCCGCTGCTGCCCTGGCTCTGCCTGGGCGGGATGCTGGGGATGGTCCTGGTCCTCCTGGCCGCATTGAAACTTGCCAGGCGAGTGGCGGGGCTCCTGGCGGCCGGGCTGGAAGCTCCTGGCGGGGCGGCGGAGGGGGACCCATGGGACACCCGGAGGATCGGGAGTTCCATCCTGGGGCTGGTCCTGCTGCTTTGTGGCACGCCTGGCATCCGGCTCCCGAGACCCTTCTGCAGATCTTCGCCGCCGGCTATGCGCCCCTGTTCGCGGTTCCGGTTTTCCAGACGGTGGTGGGGCTGGCCCTGATCCTGGGCGCCAAGGGGCTATCCAGGTGGTGGTTCAGGCTGCGGAACGGGACAGGTTCCTCTTGAGTGAACGGTATTCACCGTCCATTCGAGTCTGCCGTCCGTCCCCTGTCGGCCTATCTGGAAGACCATGCAGGGGTGGCGTCTCGTTGACTCGTCACGCCCCTTCCGGTAACGGCGCAGGCAGCGAGAAGCTGAAGGTCGCGCCGGCCCCGGGGGCTGCCTGCGTTGACCTGGGGGCCGTAGCAAAATAACCTGAAATGCATAGGTTATTTCGCAACGGCCCCTAAAGGATCTTGGTCTTTTCACCACACTGCTCGATCAGCCAGTCCCTGAAAACACATATCTTGTACAGATCCGCCTTGCCTTCGGGGTGCACCAGGTAATAGGCCTGGTCGCTGGTCACCGGCCGGTGGCACGCCACCACCAGCTTGCCGCTGGCCAGCTCCTCCTGGATCAGGAACCCGGGCAGCACCGCCATGCCCAGGCCGGCGAGGGCGGCCTGGATGACCATGTGGAACTCCTCGAAGCGGGGGCCGTGCGGCCCATCGAAGCTGTCCACCCCCACGGCGCGCAGCCAGTCCGCCCAGGCCTGGGGCCGGGTGGTGAGCTGCAGCAGCGGGAACCGGGTCACGTCCCCGGGCTGGTCCAGCTCCGGGCGCCCGCCCAGCAGGGCCGGGGCGCACACCGGGATGATGACTTCGCCCATGAGCCGGTGGCAGACCGCGTCCGGCCACACGTCGCTGCCGAAATGGACGGCGGCGTCGATGCCGCTGCCCTTGAAGTCGAACGGCTTCACCTGGGCCACCAGGTTGAGCTGGATGTCCGGGTGCCGGCTGATGAAGTCCCCGAGCCGGGGCACCAGCCAGCGGGAACCGAAGGTGGGCAGCAGGGCCACGGTCAGCACCCCGCCCTTGCCGTTGTAGGCCATCACCTCCACGGTGGCGGCCTCGGCCTGGTTGAGCAGGTCGCGCACCGCCGCGGCGTAGGCCTCCCCGGCCTCGGTCAGCACCAGCCGCTGCTTGATCCGGTGGAACAGCGGCTGGCCCAGGAAGTCCTCCAGGTCCCGGATCTGCCGGCTCACGGCGCTCTGGGTGACGTTCAGGTCGGCCGCCGCCCGGGTGAAGCTCATGTGCCGCACCGCCGCGTCGAAGAACTGCAGGGCGGTCAAGGAGGGGAGAACCCGTCTCAAGTAGTTCATCGCCAGGGCCTCGGGGTCATGATTTTTCGGAATGAGCGCCAAAAAATATATCGTTTGTTGCAAGGGCAAGAATACGAAACACTTGATCCGTAGGCAAGGCTTGACATCCATGAGCTGCCCCGGTTTTCGGCGGGAAGCTCAAGATCGTTCCTATGCTTTAGGGCACCAGCCGCGAGGGTGGATCGACGTTCTCTTCATGACGAGGTTGATATGAGCCAGTATCAAATTGCGTGGCTGCCCGGTGACGGCGTGGGCATCGAGGTGATGGAGGCGACCCGCATCTGTCTGGACGCCCTCAAGTTCAAGGCGGAGTACACCCACGGCGACATCGGCTGGGAGTTCTGGCGCCAGGAGGGCGAGGCCTTCCCCGAGCGCACCGTCGAGCTGCTGCGCCACTGCGACGCCTCGCTGTTCGGGGCCATCACCTCCAAGCCCGCCCGGGACGCCGAGCAGGAGCTGAGCCCGGCCCTGCGCGGCAAAGGCCTGGTCTACCGCAGCCCCATCGTGCGCATGCGCCAGATGTTCGACCTCTACACCTGCCTGCGGCCCTGCAAAGCCTACCCGGGCAACCCGCTCAACTTCAAGGAGGGCATCGACCTGGTGATCTTCCGGGAGAACACCGAAGGGCTCTACTCCGGGGTGGAATTCAGCCCGGTGCCCGACGAACTGCGGGAGACCCTCACCCGCCTCAGCAAGCCCTTCGGCCATTTCGCCGGCCTGGCCGGGGACGAGTACGCCATCACCTGCAAGATCAACAGCCGGCACGGGTGCGAACGGATCATCCGGGCCGCCTTCGAATATGCCAAGAAGTTCGGCTACCCCAAGGTGACCGTGGTGCACAAGGCCAACGTGGTGCGGGCCACCGAGGGCATGTTCCTGGAGATCGGCAAGAAGGTGGCCAAGGACTTCCCCGGCATCCAGATGGACGACGCCAACGTGGACGCCATCTGCATGTGGCTGCTGAAGAACCCCAAGAACTACGGGGTGCTGGTGGCCACCAACCTGTTCGGCGACATCATCAGCGACCTGAGCGCCCAGATGGTGGGCGGCCTGGGCTTCGGCTGCTCGGGCAACATCGGCGAGAAGCTGGCGGTATTCGAGCCCAGCCACGGCTCGGCGCCCAAGTACGCCGGCCAGTACAAAGTGAACCCCATCGCCACCATTCTCGCTGCCAAAATGATGCTGGACTGGCTGGGGGAGAAGGAGATGGGCAACCGCCTGGAGGCCGCCACCGCCGCGGTCATTGCCGAAGGGGAGGTGCGCACCTACGACATGGGCGGATCCGCCACCACCCTGGAGATGGCCGAAGCCATCGCGAGGAAATTATGATGCCCGAGATCATCATCCACGAAGTGGGCCCCCGCGACGGCCTCCAGGTGGAGCCGCGGGTGGTGCCCACGGACGTCAAGGAGGCCTGGATCCGCGCGCTCATGGCGTCGGGGGTGGACCTGGTCCAGGTGGGCTCCTTCGTCCATCCGGGAAAGGTGCCGCAGATGGCCGACACCGACGAGCTGTTCCGGCGCCTGGCGGACACCCCGGGGCCCCGGGCGGCGCTGTCCGGGCTGGTGCTGAACGAGAAGGGCCTGGAGCGGGCCCTGGCCTGCGGGGTGGAGCTGGTCTGCATGGGCGTCTCCGCCTCGGACACCCACAGCCGCAAGAACACCGGCATGGGCAGCGAGGAGGCCCAGCGGCGCATCATCGCCACGGCCCTGGTGGCCCAGGCCGCCGGCAGGAAGGTCCAGGTGAGCGTGCAGAGCGCCTTCGGCTGCGGCTTCGAGGGCCGGGTTCCGGACCAGCGGGTGCTGGACATCGTCTGGGCCTACGTGGAGGCCGGCCTGCTGAACATCAGCCTGGCCGACACCGCCGGGCACGCCTACCCGGAACAGGTCCAGCGGCTGTTCACGGCCGCCCAGGGCCTGGGCCCGGTGACCTGGACCGCCCATTTCCACGACACCTACGGCATGGGCATGGCCAACGTCTACGCCGCCCTTGGCGTGGGGGTGGGCACCTTCGAGACCTCCTTCGCCGGCCTGGGGGGCTGCCCCTTCACCAAGGTGGCCGCCGGCAACGTGGCCACCGAGGACCTGGTGCACGGGCTGCAGCGCGCCGGCCGGCGCATGGACATCCGGAACGGAGCCCTGGTGGACGTAGCCCGGCAGGTGGCGGCCTGGTTCGACCGCGAAATGCCCGGACGGGTCCACCGCACCGGGCCCGTGGGGTACTGACCATGGCCAAAATCCCAATGCTCGAAGGCATCAAGGTCCTGGACCTCACCAACGTCCTCTCGGGCCCCTTCGCCACCCTGCACCTGGCCCTGATGGGGGCCGAGGTGATCAAGGTGGAGAACCCCAAGGACGGCGACCTGGCGCGCAAGCTGGGCATCGTCCCCGAGTACAACAAGAAGCTGATGGGCACCAGCTTCCTGGCCCAGAACGCCAACAAGAAGTCGGTGACCCTCAACACCAAGAGCCCCGAAGGCAAGGCCATCTTCAAGCGTCTGGTCCAGGACGCGGACGTCCTGGTGGAGAACTTCCGGCCCGGGGTCATGGACCGCCTGGGACTGGGCTACCCGGTGCTCTCGGCCCTGAACCCGCGCCTGGTCTACTGCGCCATCTCGGGCTTCGGCCAGACCGGGCCGGACGCCCTGAAGCCGGCGTACGACCAGATCATCCAGGGCCTGTCCGGCGAGATGGCGCTGAACGGCGACCAGCGCCTGAACCCGCTGCGGGCCGGATTCCCGGTGTGCGACACGGTGGGCGGGCTGAACGCGGCCTTCGCGGTCATGGCCGCCCTGTTCCACCGGGAGCGCAGCGGGGAAGGGCAGTGCATCGACATCGCCCTGCTGGACTCCATCATGCCGCTCATGGGCTGGGTGGCGGCCAACCTGCTCATCGGCGGCGAGGCCCCCGTGCTCATGGGCAACGACAACTTCACCGCCGCCCCCAGCGGCACCTTCCGCACCCAGGACGGCTTCATCAACATCGCCGCCAACAAGCAGGAGCAGTGGGAGGCGGTGTGCGACTGCCTGGAAGTGCTGGAGCTGAAGACCGATCCCAGGTTCCGGGAGCGGGACACCCGCAAGGGGAACCGCCAGGAGCTCACCCCGCTGCTTGAGGTCCGGCTGCGCACGCAGCCCACCGCGTACTGGGTGGAGCGGCTGAACGGCAGCGATGTGCCCTCCGGCGCCATCCTGAGCCTGGGCGAGGCGCTGCGCCAGCCCCAGGTGGGCCACCGGGGCGTGCTCCAGCGCACCGAGGTGCCGGGGGTGGGGCCGGTGGAAGTATTCGGGCTCACCGCCCTGTTCGAGAAAGGCTCGGGGGACGTGACCGCGCCGCCGCCCACCCTGGGCCAGCACAATGCCGAAATCTACGCCCGGCTCGGCATGGGCGCGGCCGACCTGGCCGGGCTCAAGGCCAAGGGTGTGATCTGATGCCAACCCAACTCGGAGGTGCCCCATGGGCATGACGGTAGTAGAAAAGATCCTGGCCCGGGCGGCGGGGCTGCGCTCGGTCAAGGCCGGGGACATCGTGGAGCCGAAGGTCGACCTGGCCATGTCCCACGAGAACACCGCGCTGGTGATCAACCAGTTCAACGAGATCTTCCAGGGCACCGGCCGGGAGGCCAGGCCCTGGGATCCCTCACGCCTGGCCATCATCTTCGATCACCGGGTGCCGGCCGAAGGGCCCAAGACCGCCACCAACCAGAAGCTGATCCGGGAGTGGGTGGCCGCCCAGGGGGTGAAGAAGTTCCACGACATCCGCGGCGACCGCGGCGGCATCTGCCACCAGATCCTGCCCCAGTACGGCTACGTCCGGCCCGGCGCGGTGGTGGTGGGGGCCGACAGCCACACCTGCAGCCACGGAGCCCTGGGCGCCTTCGCCTTCGGGGTGGGCGCCACCGAGCTGGCCTCGGTGTGGGCCCTGGGCGTGGCCCTGAACATCGAAGTGCCCGCCACCATCAAGGTGGTGGTGGACGGCGAGTTCCAGAAGCACGTGGGGCCCAAGGACCTGATCCTGAACCTCATCGGCAAGCTGTCGGCCCAGGGCGCCAACTTCCGGGTGCTGGAGTTCCACGGCAAAGCCATCCGCAAGATGTCCACCAGCGGCCGCCTGACCATCTGCAACATGAGCGTCGAGGCCGGCGCCACCTGCGGCATCGTCCCCGGCGACGAGGAGACGGTGCGCTTCCTGAAGGAAGAGGCCGGGGTGCGCGGCAGGATCGAGTGCGTGCTGCCCGATGACGACGCCGTATACGAGAAGGTAGTGAAGATCGACGCGTCCAGGCTGGAGCCCCAGGTCGCCTGCCCGCACATGGTGGACAACGTCAAGGCCATCGGCAAGGTGGCCGGCCGGGCCATTCAACAGGTCGTCATCGGCAGCTGCACCAACGGCCGCCTGGACGACCTGGCCACGGCGGCCAGGATCATGAAGGGCAAGAAGGTGGCCGAGGGCACCCGCATGCTGGTGTTCCCCGCCTCCACCCGGATCTTCGCCGAGGCCATGGACGCGGGCTACATCCAGACCCTGATGAAGGCCGGCGCCGTGGTCATGAACTCCGGGTGCGGCCCCTGCCTGGGCATCCACCAGGGCGCCCTGGGCGATGGCGAGACCGCCCTGGCCACCACCAACCGCAACTTCAAGGGCCGCATGGGCAACCCCAAGTCCGAGGTGTTCCTGTGCAGCCCGGCGGTGGCCGCCGCCTCCGCTCTGACAGGTGTCATTACCGATCCGCGCAAGGGAGGGAAATAACATGGCCCAGGTCGTACTCAAGCTCGGCAAGGACATCAGCACCGACGACATCTATCCGGGCCGCTTCATGGCCACGGTGCTGCCCACCGAAACCCCGCAGTTCTGCTTCAACGACCGCGCCGAGTTCAACGCGCGGCTCAAGGCCGGGTCCATCCCGCCCGGCAGCGTGGTGGTGGCGGACGAGAACTTCGGCTGCGGCTCCAGCCGGGAGCAGGCCGCCAGCGCCATGAAGGGCCACGAGCTGGTGGTGGTGGCCAGGAGCATCGCCCGGATCTTCCTGCAGAACGCCATCAACGTCGGCACCCGGCTGGTGCTCTGCCCCGCCATCGAGGCCGCCGAGGGGGACGAGCTGGAACTGGCCGCCGGCGAAGTCCGCAACCAGACCACCGGCAAGGCCTTCCCCACCGTGGCCCTGCCCCCCGCGCGCCAGGCCATCATCGACGCCGGCGGCCTGATCCCCTACACCCGCAAGAAACTGATGGAGGCCTGAGCCCCTTGGACCGTTTCTCGGTCCCGGCGGCGATCCTGCGCCGCTTCGCGGCGGGCGAGCTCAGCCCCGCCGAGCCTGGGCCGTGGCTGGAGCTCCTGGAGGAGGCCGGGATCCACCCGGCCAGTCTGCCGCTGTGCTGCCAGGGGGCCAACTTCCCCTGGGTCGAGCCGCTCAGGCACGCCCTGGACAAGCTGCGCCCCGGGTTCGAGCTGGTGCCTGAGGTCACCTTCGACACCATCCAGGCCTGGTCGCCCCTCACCTACGCCCACGAGATCGAGCGCTGGACCCTGCGCCCGGGGCCCCGGGGCCTGCCGGACAACCTGCTCTCCATCCGCGGCGTGGTGGTCCAGGGCGACCGTTGGCTCGGGGAGCTGGGCCGCGGCTGGGCCCTGGTGGGCAGGCTCCAGGTGCTGGACCTGCCCGGGCTCCAGGTCCTGCCCGGCCCCATGGAGCTGTTCGGGGACCTGGAACTGGCCGGGCTGCCGGCACTGCGGGAGCTGGGCCCGGGGATCACGGTCCACGGCAACCTGACCCTCGCCGGCTGTGCCGCGCTCGGCGGCTTCCCCCCGGATCTGCAGGTGGACGGCGCCATCTGGATGGACGCCGCCGGGCCCGGGTTCAGGGCGGACCCGGCCCTGGCGGCGCGGATCGTGACCCCCTGGCCCGGCCTCCAACCCCGGCCGGCGGCCATCGCCGGGTTCCCGGCCGGCGCCCTGGAGTTGGCGTCCAGTTGATCCCACCGCATGCCGATCCAGGTCCTGGGGTCAGCGGCTTCAAGCCGGAGCGGTTCCTGCGGTAGCCTTCAGCGCGCGGCCGGCCTTGGGCAGGAGGTAGACCATGGCCGCCAGCCGCCCGGCCACCATGGCGGCCACCGCGGCCACGGCGCCCGCCCATCCGGCGAACTGGGTGAGGGCGAACAGGGTGGCGCCGATTCCCGCCACCTCCACCCCGCTGGCCCAGGTGATGGGCCGGGTGGTGCGCGCCACCACCAGCAGCGCCCGCTGGAAGCAGGTGACGGCGGTGATGGCCGGCAGCAGGATGATGAGCGCCACCGGCAGCCAGGCGAACC
The DNA here is from genome assembly GCA_003165415.1 of Holophagaceae bacterium. Lineage (GTDB taxonomy): Bacteria > Acidobacteriota > Holophagae > Holophagales > Holophagaceae > Mesoterricola. Next base: position 15,582 of record PLUC01000088.1, on the reverse strand, counting down.
GGGCCAGGTCGGGGGCGAGCCCGGCCACGGTCTCCAGCCAGAACCCCAGCAGTGGGGTGAACACCATCAGGGCCAGGGTGCCGGAGGTGACCAGGGCCAGCCAGACGGCAAAGCGCCGGAGCGGGCGGAAGCTGGCCCGGTCCAGGCCATACAGGGGGATCGCCACCTCCTGGAAGGTCAGCCCGGCGGTATTGAAGGCGAAGATCAGGCCGTTCACCACCGGCATCACCGCCAGGGACTCCAGCGGCATCCGGCTGCGGCCCAGGAAGAACGCCACCAGGGGGTTCACGCCCACGGCGAGGATGGAGGTGAGGGCCAGGGGCAGGTAGAAGTGGGCGATGCCCCGGTAGCCCAGGGGCGCCCGCAGGTAGTCCGGGGTCGGCGCGGTGGCCAGCAGCCGGCGCACCGGCTCCCGGGCCCAGAACCGGCTGGCCGCCGCCTCGGTCACCACCCCCGCGGACAGGGCGGCGGAGCCCACCAGGGCGCCCGGCAACCGGGTCGCCAGGGCCAGCAGCACGGCGGTGCCGCCCATGACCGAGAGCCGCAGGGTCGTGCCGTAGGCGACGCGCCGGGTGAGTCCGCTGCGCACCAGGATGCCCTGGTAGAAGCGCCGGTAGCCGATGGCCGAAGGCCAGGGCAGCAGGAGGACGCAGGCCGGGTGGGCCAGGCGGGTGATCTCCCGGGGCAGGCCCATGAGGGTTTCCGTCACCAGGAAGAACACCGGCGGGAGGATGAACACGGCCAGGCCCAGGGTGACCGTCCCGTTCATGGCGTAGGTGAAGGTCCTCAGCTTGCGCAGCGCGTCCCGGTTCTCCACCAGCGCCGTGACCGCGCTCATGACCAGGATCACCGGTGATTCGAACATGTAGGCGAAGCCCACGGCCACCCCGAAGGCGCCCAGGTTGCAGGTGGCGTCCTGCATCCGCGCCAGGATAGCCGCCAGGAACGGCGCCTCCACCGCCATGAGCAGCCAGGCCGCCTCCAGCGGCGCCCACAGGCGCAGGATCCGGGACTGGGTCACCTCGCCCATGGCCATGGTCAGATCTGTTCCAGCACCGCCCCCAGCAGCTTCCAGAACTGGGCCACCGAGGCGATGCTCACGTGCTCGTCGGGGGTGTGGACGTCCCACATGCTGGGGCCGAACGACACCATCTCCATGGCGGGGTACTTCTCCCCGATCAGGCCGCACTCCAGCCCCGCGTGGATGGCCAGGATGGTCATGGGCCTGGCGAACAGCGCCCTGTGCGCCTGGTCCACCAGCTGGACCAGGGCCGCTTCCGGCTCGGGTTTCCAGCCCGGGTAGCCGCCGTGGAGGACGTGCTCGAAGCCGGAGGCGGCGCAGGCGGCGGCGATGCGCCCGGTCAGGGCGCGCTTGGAGGCGTCGATGGAGCTGCGGGTCAGCAGGCTCACCGTGGCCGTCCCGTCCGAGGTGTCCACCACGCCCAGGTTCACTGAGGTCTGCACCAGGCCGGGGATCGCCGGGCTCATGGCCTCGACCCCGTGGGGCGCCGTGAGCAGCAGCCGGACCAGGGCCTGGGCGTCGCCCTGGGCCATGACCGGGCCTGGCCGGCCCGGTTCCAGAGCGATGGAGAGATGGGGATCGAAGGCGCCGAGGGCCGACCGCCAGTGGGCCTCCTCCCGGGCCACCGCGGCCCGGAACGCCGGTTCCAGGGCCGGGTCCAGGACCAGTTGCGCCGAGGCCTCGCGGGGAATGGCGTTGCGCTTGTTGCCCCCCTTCAGGCTGGCCAGCTCGAAGCCGAAGTCCGGAGCCAGGCCGGCCAGGGCCTGGGCCAGGACGCGGATGGCGTTGCCGCGGCCGGCGTTGATGTCGATGCCGGAATGCCCGCCCTTGAGGCCGGACACCTTGAGCCGGTAGGGCCGGCCGCCGGGCGCGGGCTCCACCCAGGTGACCCGGCGGGTGGCCACGCTGTCGACCCCGCCGGCGCAGCCGATGGTGAGCATGCCCTCTTCCTCGCTGTCCAGGTTGAGCAGGTACTTGGCCCGCAGCCAGCCGGGCCGGATGTTGCCGGCGCCGGTGAGCCCGGTCTCCTCGTCCACGGTGATCAGCACCTCCAGCGGACCGTGCCTGAGGCTTCCGCAGGCCAGCACCGCCAGGGCCGCGCTGACGCCGATGCCGTTGTCGGCGCCGAGGGTGGTGCCCGAGGCCCGGAGCAGGTCCCCGTCCCGCACCAGCTTGATGGGATCCCGGGTGAAGTCGTGGCCGGTGCCTTCGTTCTGCTCGCAGACCATGTCCACGTGGGCCTGGAGCGCCACCGCCGGGCGGGTCTCCCGGCCCGGGGCGGCGGCCTTGCGGATCAGCACGTTGCCCATGGCATCCTGTTCCACCTGGCAGCCCAGGGCCCGCCCCTGCTCCGCCACCCAGGCCGACGCCGCCGCTTCCGCCTTGGATCCCCGGGGGATCCTGGAGAGTTCCGTGAAATAGCGCCACAGCGCTCGGGTGTCAGGGTCGGCGAGCAATGTTTCCATCTCGGCATTGTCCTCCCGGTCCGGGATCTTAGCAAATCCTGGGTCCGGCAGTTACAATTCAATCATCACGAGGGTCCAACCATGAATGAAGTCATCGCCCTGCTCCAGGCCCACCGCTCCATTCGCAAGTTCAAGCCCCAGCCGGTGCCGGACGCGCTGATCGAGGAGATCGTCCGCTGCGGCCAGGCGGCGGCCAGTTCCAGCAATATCCAGGCGACCACGGTGATCCGGGTCCGGGATGCCGGCAAGCGGGAACGGCTGGCGGAGCTGGCCGGCGGCCAGCCCTACGTGGCCTCCGCCGGCGCGTTCCTGGTGTTCTGCGCCGACCTGCACCGGGCGAAGCTGGTCTGCGAGGGCCAGGGCGGGACCTTCGACCCCGGCATGACCGAGCATTTCATCATCGCCACCACCGACGTGGCCCTGGCCGCCCAGAACTGCGCGGTGGCCGCCGAGTCGCTGGGCCTGGGCATCTGCTACATCGGCGGCCTGCGCAACAACCCCCAGGACGTGGCCGACCTGCTGCAGCTGCCGCAGGCGGTCTACCCGGTGTTCGGCATGTGCCTGGGCTACCCCGACCAGGCTCCGGAGCTCAAGCCGCGCCTGCCGCTGACGGTGGTGCTCAAGGAAGACGGCTATGGCGATCCCGGCGCCCTGGCCGGCATCGAGCCCTATGACGCGCAGATGCGCGACTACTACCGGTCCCGCTCGGGCGGCACCAAGGACAGCTCCTGGAGCGAGGAGCTGAAGGTCCTGGCCACCAAGTCCCGCCCGCACATGCGTGAGTTCCTGGCCCGGCGCGGCTTCACGATGAAGTGATCTGGGCGGCCACGACCCGGCCCCGGGCGGTGGCGACGCCCTCCGCCAGCACCGTGGTCTCCACCGTGATCCGCCGGCCGGAGATCTCCAGCACCCGTCCCCGGATCTCCAGTTCGCAGCCCATGGGCGTGGGGCGCAGGTAGTCCACCTGCAGAGAGGCGGTGACGAACCGGAAGCCCGGCTCGGTGCCCATGACCCGATCCTCCTGGCGGTACATGGCCGCCGCCGCCGTGCCGGTGCTGTGGCAGTCCAGCAGGGAGGCGATGAGCCCCCCGTAGACGAAGCCCGGAAGCGCGGTGTGCTCCGGGCGCGGCCGGAACCGGGTGACCGATTCCTCCCCCTCCCAGCGGGTGCGGATGCGCAGGCCCTGCTCGTTCAGCCTGCCGCAGCCGTAGCAGTGGGCGCTCTTGTCTGGGTAGAAATCCTGGAAGGCGGGGGTGTCCATGGGCGTCCCGAAAAGATGGATCAATACTCTACCAATAAGGGGTGCCAAGCACGGGCTTTAAGGTGCAAACTGCTGGTATACCCAGTTTTCGGAGGCAATCCATGAAACCCATGTGGTGGAAGGTCGGAGGACCGGTCCTGCTCTGGCTGCTGATCACGGTCATCCCCGTTCCCGGCGGGCTGACCCCCGCGGCCTGGCACTACTTCGCCCTGTTCGCAGCGGTGATCCTGGCCCTCATCCTGGAACCCATCCCGGCCGCGGCCATCGGCATGATCGGCATCGCCATCGGCGGCGTCATGCGCTACGTGGACCCGGACCCCGCCAGATCCATCAACTGGGCCCTGGCCGGCTTCTCCGACCGCACCGTGTGGCTGATCTTCGGCGCCTTCGTGTTCTCCATCGGCTACGCCAAGAGCGGCCTGGGGCGCCGGGTGGCGCTCCAGCTCGTGCGGGTCCTGGGGCGCAAGACCCTGGGGCTGGGTTATGCCATCATGCTGGCCGACCTGGTGCTGGCCCCCGGCACCCCTTCCAACACCGCCCGCAGCGGCGGCACCATCTTCCCGGTGATCCGCAACATCCCCGACCTGTACGGCTCCTCCCCGGGCCCCACCGCCCGCAGGATCGGCTCGTACATCATGTGGGTGGCCTTCGCCACCACCTGCGTCACCAGCTCCATGTTCGTCACCTCCCTGGCCCCCAACGCCGCCGCCCTGGCCATCGTCCACCAGACCGCCAAGCTGGACATCACCTGGACCCAGTGGTTCATGGGCTTCCTGCCGGTGGCGGTGCCCCTGCTGCTGCTGCTGCCGCTGCTGGTCTACTGGATCTATCCGCCGGAGATCAAGGCCAGCGAGGGCGTCCCCACCTGGGCCGCCCAGGAACTGGAGAAGATGGGCGCCGTGACGATCCAGGAGATCACAATGGCCTGCCTGGTGATCCTCGCCGTGTTCCTCTGGATCGTCGGCTCCAACAAGGGCATCCGGCTTCCCATCGTGGGCGCCAACTTCATCGACGCCACCGGGGTCGTGCTGGTGGTGATCGCCGGCATGATCGTGTTCAAGGTGGTCGAGTGGGACGACATCCTGGGCAACAAGGGCGCCTGGAACGTGCTGGTCTGGTTCGCCACCCTGGTGGCCCTGGCCGACGGCCTGAACAAGGTGGGCTTCGTCACCTGGGTGGCCAAGTTCGTGGCCTCCAGCCTCACCGGGATCAGCCCGATCATGGTCATGGCGATCCTGGTGGCCTTCTTCTTCTTCATCCACTACATGTTCGCCAGCCTGGCGGCCCACACCGCCGCCGTGCTCCCCGTGGTGCTGGCCTCGGGCATGGCCATCCCCGGCATGCCGGTGAAGGCCTTCGCCATGCTGCTCTGCTTCTCCCTGGGCATCATGGGCGTCATCACTCCCTACGCTACCGGCCCCGGCCCGGTGTTCTACGCAGGGGGGTTCATCTCCCGCAAGGCTTTCTGGTCTCTGGGTTTGGTGTTCGGGGTGATCTTCATCGGCGCAACACTGCTGATCGGCATCCCCTACCTCACGGCGATCCGGCCGGTGGGATAGGACCCGATCGGTCTGGACCAGAACAGGGAGGTAACCAGGATGGTCATCCCCTGGACCAGGATGACCAGCGCCACGCAGGCCGTCCACCCGCCGAAGCGCCAGAGGAAGCCGGGCAGCTCCGCCCCCACGCTGCCGCCCACATAGTAGCAGGTGACGTACAAGCCCACCGCCAGCGCCTTGCCCTGGGCGGCGGCCAGGCCGATATAGCTGGTGGTGGCCGCCTGGCCGATGAACACGCCGGAGCAGCAGAGGGCCAGCCCGGTCACCACCACCCACAGGTTCGGAACCAGGGTGAGCAGCATCCCGGCGATGCCCACGCCCATGGCCAGGGCCAGGGCGGTGCGGTGGCCGTAGCGGTCGATGGCGCGGCCGCAGGGCGGGGTGACCGCCGCGCCGATGAGGTAGGTGAAGAACAGAGAGCCAATGGCCAGCGGCCCCAGGCGGAAGGGCTCATCGGCCATGTAGAAGGTCACGTAGGTGTAGGTGCCGACCAGGGTGAACAGCAGCCCGAAGCCGGCGGCGAAGGTCGCCAGCAGGCGCGGGTTGCGCAGGTGGAGGCCCATGCCGCTCATCAAAGAGGCGCCCCGGGCCTTGCGGGTGAAGTACCGCTCCTGGGGGAGCCACGCCTGCAGCGCCCACGCCCCGGCCGCGCCCAGCAGCCCGATCACCACGAAGGCCCAGTGCCAATTCCAGCGGGAGGCGATCAGGCCGGTGACCATCCGCCCGGTGAAGCCGCCGATGACGGTGCCGGTGACGTAGATGGCCATGGCGCTGCCGGCTCCGCCTTCGGCCCACTCCTCCTGCACGTAGGCCACGGTCACCGCGAACACGCCGGGGGTGAACAGGCCCTGGAGAAACCGCCAGAAGATCAGCGAGGGCAGCCCCGTGGCGGTGGCGTCCAGCAGGGTCGACAGCGCAAGCAGGCTGGCGGAATAGACCATCACCCGCTTGCGGCCCAGGCGGTCCGCCACCGAGCCCACCAGGGGCGCGGCGATGGCCACGCCGAGGGTGGTGGCGGTGAGGGTCATGCTCACCGTGGTCTTGCCGGCCTGGAAAAGGCGCTCCAGCATCGGCAGCAGCGGCTGGGTCGCGTACAGCCCGAGGAAGGCGCAGAAGCCCGCGAAGGCCACGGCCCAGGCGCGGCGGTTCCGTTCCCGGGGCGACGGATCCGGGGCGGCGGACGGGAACGGGACGCTGCTGGGCATCTTGTTAGTATAAGGGATTAAATTCGCACTCACTTGATCGGAAAACAGTAAAATCATCAGTGCATGCTTCTGTGGATGGGCCGCTGGCCGGAGTTGTCACATGAAATTCTCTTCAAAAGTTTTGTACGGAATGCGGGCCATGCTCGCCCTGGCCCGGGCCCACGGGCAGGGTTCAACCTTCCTCAAGGACATCGTGGAGCGGGAGAACCTCCCCGGCACCTATCTGGAGCAGTTGATGGTGCCGCTGCGCAAGGCGGGGATCGTCCAGGGTGTGCGGGGCGCGCGGGGCGGCTACACCCTGTCCCGGCCCCCGGCGGAGATTCCGGTGCTGGCGATCCTGGAGGCCCTGGAGGGTCCCCTGAACCTGGCCGAGTGCCCCAAGGGCTCGGGCTGCTGCGGGAATCCGGAGGTGTGCGCCCTCCAGGGCCTGTGGGCGGAAGGCAGCCGGGCGCTGAACGACCTCTACCAGGGCATCTCCCTGGCCGCGCTGCTGGAGCGCCAGCAGGTGAAGGAATCGGCGCCTTCGCTCAACTACAGTATTTGAAGTGTTTAACTAGTGTATATGACAACTTTAATATTATATTTACACCCTTGATCCGAAAAAAACAATACCATTCCTCCGGAAAAGGCTTAACTTCTGGGTGGAAATGATGTATAATTTATTTATTACCCATTGAGGTTGCCCACCCCGAGGCAATGAGCCAGCGTCTATCTGGGCTTTGAAAACCGGTCAAAAGATTCTGCGATGGTGGAAATCAAGGCGGCTGCGTTCGTGACGGGTGAGACCTGGACCAGGAAGCTGCTGCGGGAGCCCATGATCAGACGGGGGGGCCAAGCTCAGCCTGGACCTCCTCGCGGCCTGCCTGGTCCTGCAGAAGCGCCGGGCCGCCAAGGGATCCGCCATGGGCGGCGCCCCCCTCCAGCGGACCCTCATTGTCGGCGCGGGGCGGGCGGGGATGCTGCTCTGCCGGGAACTGCAGGACCATCCCGGCCTGGGCTGCCGGGTGCTGGGTTTCGTGGATGACGCCTTGGAGAAGCAGGGCCTGAGGATCCAGGGGGTGCCGGTGCTGGGTCCGACCGATCTGCTGCCGCTGTACATCCGCGAGCAGCGGGCCACCCAGGTGATCCTGGGCATGGCCGGGGCGCCCGGCGCCCGGCTGCGGGAGCTGGCGGCCCTGGCCCGGGAGGAGGGGGTCGAGGTCAAGACCGTGCCGGGGATCCACAGCCTGGTGATGGGCCAGTCCTGGAAACCGGAAGTGCGCGACATCGCCATCGAGGATCTGCTCCGGCGGGAGCCCATCACCCTGGACACCGCGGGGATCCGGGCCGCGGTGGCGGGGGCGGTGGTGCTCATCACCGGCGGCGGCGGCTCCATCGGCAGCGAGCTGGCCCGGACGGTGGCCCAGCTGGGCCCTGAGCGGGTGGTGCTCCTGGGCCGGGGCGAGAACAGCCTGTGGGAAGCGCAGCGCGAAATGGCCCGCCTGCTGCCGGAACAGCAAGTGGCCATGCCCCTTAGCGACATCCACAACCCCGCCCGGCTCAGGCAGGTGTTCCAGGCATGGCGGCCGGAGGTGGTGATGCACGCCGCTGCGCACAAGCATGTGCCCTTCCTGGAGGAGCATCCCGAGGAAGCCATCGAGAACAACAGCCATCCCGGTGGCCGCGGCCAGACCGCGCTTCGCCGGCGCGCCAACTCCCCAGCGCCGGGCCGACCGGGCCTGGGTGCCCTCCCACGGGTTCCTGCGCTCGGAATAGTGATTCATTCTGCCACACCCGTTGCAGGATCCAACCCGGGTCCCGGAAGACTCGGGAAAAAACCGTGCCATGAGACCCTAGTGAAGCTGAGCTTTCCTGGTGAAGATAGAGACCTTGTCGCAGTTGGCACGATTTTCGCTCAAAACCAAGGAGCCTGTTTTATCCCAAGGAGGTGCCCATGCCTGAACTGCCCGCCCTGCCTCTGTGGGATATCCTGTACTTGAACGGCATCAGCCTGGTCCTGACCGGGGTTCTCGCGGTCCTCCTGGACGAGGCGCGAAGGGAACCGGAGGACTGGGACGATCTGCCCCCCCTGCCGGCCCCGTACGCGGAGATATGATCAGAGTACCGTGTCCCTGCCCACCGCCACCACGTACTCGTCGCCACCGGCGATCGAGGCGGTCTTGAGTCCCCGGCGCTCGTCGTCGGCGCGGTCATAGCCGATGATGGTCCCCTCCTGCAGGGTCACATGGCGGTCCAGGATGGCGTTGCGGATCCGGCAATGTCTGCCTATGGACGTTTCCAGCACCAGCTCCCGGTGCACCTCGCCGCCGAAGATCACCGAGGCTTCCACCAGGGCGTAGCTCTGGATGAAGGTCCCGGCACCCACCACGCTGGCGCGCACCAGGCCGCCGGAGATGACCACCCCCTCGGCGACGATGGAGCGCACCGCCATGCCGGTGCGGTTCTCCTCCTCGTGCACGAACTTGGCCGGGGGGAAGAAGGTGGGGCTGCGAAAGATGGGCCAGTGCTCCCCGTAGAGCGAGAAGGGCGGCTTGACCGCGATCAGGTCGAGGTTGGCCTGCCAGAAGGAGTCCAGGGTGCCCACGTCGCGCCAGTAGCCGGCGTCCTCAGTGAGGCACAGGCGCTTGACTCGCCGGTCGCCCCGGGACTCCACGACGAAGTCCTCGATCTGGTTCATGATGGAGAAATCGAAGGCGTAGACCGGCTCGTCCGCTGCCACCATGGCCGGGATGACGTCCCGGCCGAAGTCCAGGAGGTCGTTGTCCAGCCACTTGTGCAGCGACGTGTTCTCGAAGATGTAGATCCCCATGGAGGCCATGCAGTCGGTGGTCCCGGGAATGCATTTCGGATGCTCCGGCTTCTCCTCGAAGCCGATGATGCGGCCGTTGCCGTCCACCTCCAGCACCCCGAACTGGCCAGCCGCCTGGTCGGCGGGGACCCGGATCACCGACACCGTGAGCTTGGCCTCGTGGTCATTGTGGAAATGGCGGAGCAGGCGGTAGTCCATCTTGTAGATGTGGTCCCCGGCCAGGATCAGCACGTTCTCCGCGGAGACGCTGTCGATGAAGCTGAGGTTCTGCCGGATGGCGTCGGCGGTGCCCTTGTACCAGTGGTTGCCGGTCTGCATCTGGGCCGGCACCTCCTCGATGAACTCGTCCAGGCGCGGCGACAAGAAGTTGAAGCCCAGCTGGAGGTGGCGGCTGAGCGAGTGGGACTTGTACTGGGTCAGCACCAGGATCTGGCGGACGTCGGAGTTGATGCAGTTGCTGAGGGTGAAGTCGATGATCCGATAGATGGCGCCGAAGGGCACCGCCGGCTTGGTGCGGATCTCCGTGAGCGGCCGCAGCCGCTCGCCCATGCCACCGGCCATGATGACTGCTAGTGTCCGCTGTGCCATGCCGAACTCCTCTGGAGGTCCCCCGCGGGCGAAAGCCCGACGGGGGATGGAAACTTTCTTGTGGAAAGGCTTGCCTCCAGGATCCGACGTTTTTACGGCCCGTCAAGCTATCGCAGGCCGATCTCCTTCAAGGCGGTCGCCAGGTAGGCGACGGTGCGGTCCACGTTGTGCAGCTTGTCCAGCCCGAACAGGCCGAGGCGGAAGGTCATGAAATCCGCCGGCTCGTCGCACTGCAGCGGCACGCCAGAGGCCACCTGGAGGCCCGCGGCGAGGAACTTCTTGCCGGACTGCACCTCCGGGTCCGTGGTGTAGCTCACCACCACGCCCGGGGCTTCGAAGCCCTTGGCGGCCACGCTGGGCAGCCCGGCCTTTTCCAGCAGGGCGCGCACCTTGGTGCCCAGTTCCTGCTGCTCGGCCTGCAGCTTGTCGAAGCCGTAGGCTTCCATCTCCTGCATCACCGCGCAGTTCCTGGTCAGGGCGTCGGTGGGCATGGTGGCGTGGTAGGCGTGGCCGCCCTTCAGGAAGGCGTCCATGATCTGGGACCATTTCTTCAGGTCGGCGGAGAAGCTGGTGCTGGTGGTGCCTTCCATCACCCCCTTGGCCCGCTCGGAGAGCATCACCATGGCGCAGCACGGGCTGCCGCTCCAGCCCTTCTGGGGCGCGGTGACGATCACGTCCACGCCGATGGCCTCCATGTTCACCCACATGCAGCCCGAAGCGACGCAGTCCAGCACGAACAGCCCGCCGGCCGCATGGGTGGCCGCGGCCACCGCCTTCAGGTAGTCGTCGGGGAGGATGATGCCGGCGGCGGTCTCCACGTGCGGGGCGAACACCACGTTGGGCTTCTCGGCGGCGATGGCGGCCACCACCTCGGCGATGGGCGTGGGCACCCAGGAGGACTGCTTGTCGGTGCCGGTGCGGCGGGCCTTGAGCACGATCTGCGCGGCGGGGATCCCGCCCATGTCGAAGATCTGGGTCCAGCGGTAGCTGAAGAAGCCGTCCCGGATCACCAGCGTCTTCTTGCCGGTGCAGAACTGCCGGGCCACGGCCTCCATGCCGAAGGTGCCGCTGCCGGGCACCAGCACCGCGGACTGGGCGTGGTACACCACCTTCAGAATGCGGTTGATCTCGTTCATCACCTTCTGGAACTTCTTGGACATGTGGTTCAGGGCGCGGTCGGTGTAGACCACCGAGAATTCCATCAGTCCATCGGGGTCGATGTTGGGAAGCAGTGCGGTCATTGCGGTTTCTCCTTTTGGCTACTTGAGCCAGTTGATGTCGGTGCCGGGGGGAAGGTGGGGGGTGAATACGGACAGGTACTGGAGATCCTCCTCCAGGGCCCGGGTGTCGTGGATGATCCCGCGCGGGCAGACGTGGACGTCCCCTGCCTTGACCGGCTTCCATTCGCCGTTCACCAGGATCTCGCCCTTGCCGCCCACCACGATCACGATTTCGTCCGAGACCGTGTGGTAGTGGTTGCCGATGGCGGTCCCTTTCACGGCCGTGCGGACCATCAGCTGGGTGCGCGGGCAGTCATAGACCACCACGCTGTCCACGCCGGTGGCCGGCAGTTCGCGTCCCGCATAGTGCTGGCCCAGGTTGAGCAGCACCGCCACGTCCGGGGTGGAATCGATGAGACCTTTGAGCATGCCGGGGGTGTATTTTGTCATCTCGGTGTCCTCCATGAATGGGATTGATATTATTTTACGCTCAACTCACCGGCGGAGCCGAAGGGAGCACCCAGGGGATGACGAACGCCTGGAGCAGCACCACCACCACCACCATGCCCAGAAGAATCATCGAATATTTCAGGGTCTTGCGGAAAATGTCGGTCTCCTTGCCCACCAGCCCCACTGCGGCGCAGGCCACGGCGATGGACTGGGGCGAGATCAGCTTGCCCATGTCGCTGCCGAACAGGCTGGCGGAGGTGGTGAGGATGGGGTTCATCCCCAGGCTCATGGCCGTCACCTGCTGCAGCTTGCCGAACAGGGCCGCCGACGAGGTGACCGAGCCGGTGAGGAACACGCCCACCAGGCCGATGACCGGAGAGAAGATGGGGAAGGCCATGCCGGTGTAGGCGGCGAAGGCCAGGCCGAGGGTGAACGACATGCCCGAATAGTTGGCCAGGAAGCCGATGCCCAGCACCGAGGCCAGGGTGATGAGGGTGAACTGCAGCTGCTTGAAGGTCTTGCCCAGCACCCGGACCCCGGTGGCGGGGCTGATGCCCAGCACCACCATGGAGATGATGGAGGAGATGAGCATGGCGGTGCCGGCGGCGGTGAACCATTCCCAACGGTAGCTGGCGGCGTACAGGGCGGGCTTGGCGACGATGGGCGCGGCCCGGTAGACCACCCCGTCCAGCCCCGGCCAGTGCGGAATCAGGAGGAACCACTTGAGTTCCTTGTTGGCGAAGTTCTTGAAGACGGGCGTGCCCCAGAACGCCATGATCACCATGAGGATGAGGAAGGGCGACCAGGCCTTGAAGATCTGGCCGGCGGAGTAGGTCTGCTTGCTGGCCGTGCGCGCGGCCTCGCTGTCCTCGGGGAAGTTCCAGATGGTTCTGGGCTTCCAGAACCTGATGAACACCACCAGGCACACCAGGGAGACGATGGAGGCGGTGATGGCGGGCAGTTCCGGCCCCACGTAGGTGGTCACCAGGAACGAGGCGATGGCGTAGCTGACGCCGGCCACCAGGGCCGCCGGCCAGACCTCCTTGGCCCGCTTGAAGCCCACCATCACCACTACCATGAAGAAGGGGATGATCAGGGCGGTGAAGGCCATGTCCAGGCCGATGGCGCGGGTCAGGGTGTTCGCGGGGAACCCGGTCACGGTGGCCATCATGATCGTGGGCACGCCCACCGGCCCGAACGGCACCGGCGGAGTGTTGGCCACCAGGCAGATGACCGCGGCTGGCAGGGCCGGGAAGCCCAGGCCGATGAGCATGGCCGCAGCCACCGCCACCGGCGCGCCCTGGCCGGCCACACCCTCCATGAACGCGGAGAAGCAGAAGGCGATGAGCAGCGCCTGGATGCGCCGGTCCGGGGAGAGGGCCGAGATGGATCTCTTGATCACCTCGAACTGCCCCGAGGCCACCGTGAGGTTGAACAGGAACACCGCCGTCAGGATGATCCAGCCGATGGGGAACAGGCCGTTGACCATGCCCAGCACCGCGGCCGAAAGGGCGGCGGTGACCGGCATCCGGTAGACCAGGATGCAGATGACGATGGTGATGAGCAGGGTGAGCACACCGGCCACGTGGCCCTTCATCCGCTTCACCGCCAGCGCCCAGAACAGGAAGAAGATGGGAATGGCCACCACCAGGGCCGTGAGGAGCAGGCTCCCGTTCAGTGCTGCGTAGTTGTGGGTCCATGGCGTTGCCATGCAGTCCTCCTTTGATCAGCAGACCTTCAAATAGGCGGGAATCCTTTAATATCGATTGTCCTGGCGGGGGGGACAATATGTTTTTATTGATGCTTGGAATCGGAATCCCTGATCGGAAGAAGGTACAATTTCTTCATGGACGTCCGAACCCTATCCACCTTCAGCGTCGCCGCCCGCACGCTGAGCTTCACCAACGCCGCGGTGACCCTCGGGTGCGCCCAGTCCAGCGTGACCGCCCAGATGAAGAGCCTGGAGGAGGACCTGGGCTCGCCCCTGTTCAACCGGGTGGGCAACCGGCTCGAGCTCACCGAACCCGGGCAGCGCTTCCTGATCTACGCCGAGCGGATCCTGGCCCTGACCCGGGAGGCCAAGGCCTCCGTCCACGACCAGGCGGAGAGCGGAACCATCCGCTTCACCGCGCCGGAGACCATCTGCACCTACCTGCTGCCGCCCCTGCTCAAGACCTTCAAGGTGAAATACCCGCATGTGCGGGTGCAGTTCATGCCCGGGTTCGTGCGGGACTTCAAGCGCAACGTCCTGGAAGGCGCCGCCGACCTGGCCTTCGTGCTGGAGGAGCCGTTCCCCTCCAAAGTTTTGGCCGTGGAGAAGCTGCGTGACGAGCAGATCCTCATCGTGGCCTCCCCCGGGCACCGGCTCGCCAGCGCCGGCAGCGTGTCCGCCCAGGACATCATGGGCGAAGAGGTGCTGCTGAAGGCGCTCGGCTGCAGCTATCGCAACCAGTTCGAGCGCCAGCTCATCGCCGCCGGCGCTCACCCGGGCAGCTTCCTGGAGTTCCAGGGCGTGGAGACCATCAAGCGCTGCGTCGAGGTGGGCCTGGGCATCGCGCCCCTGCCCAGGATCGCGGTGGAGGCGGAACTGCGCTCCGGCCAGCTGGTGGCACTGCCCTGGGAGGGCCAGGAGATCCACATCTCCACCTACGCCGTCTGGAACCCCGAGCGGCTGGTGGGCTTCGCCGAGAAGGCCTTCCTGCGGCACGTCCGGGAGGGCATCGCCTAGCTGAGGACCTCGTGGTACTGCTGGAGATCGCCCGGTGAGAAGCAGCAGAAAACAACTTCGGTGATGGCGGTGCCTTTCGCAAGGAAAGCTCGTGTGGTTGAAACAGCGATCAGGCACGCCTTTTCAATGGGGAAACCATAAATGCCCGTGCTGACGCTTGGGAAAGCAATGGAGGTGATGGCATTTTCTGACGCCACCTCCAGGCAGCGCCGGTAGCAGGACGAAAGGACCTCCCCCTCGTTGCTGGCGCCACCCCGCCAGACCGGGCCGACGGTGTGGATGATGTACCTCGCAGGCAGGCGGTAGCCCTTGGTGATCTTGGCTTCGCCAGGCTTGCAGCCGCCCAGCAGCCTGCATTCCTGCAAAAGCTCCGGCCCTGCCGCACGATGGATCGCCCCATCGACACCGCCTCCGCCCAACAGAGATGAATTGGCAGCATTCACGATTGCATCCAGGTGCAATCGGGTGATGTCGGCGAGTTCAGCTCGAATAATGGTGTTCATCGCGGAAAAAGGATAACGATGCATTCACCGGAGCGCTACATTTTTGCTCGCTTCATGCACCGGCGACCCGGTGGGGACTGACGAAGGGAAATGGCGCCGCAGAGGGCCGCCGGTGCTCCGGATCCCGTTTAATCAGCTTTCCGTTTTATGGCATACAGCTTGAACACGCGCGTGACGGCGCCCGGGCCGAGTTCGGTGACACAAAGGCTGCCCTTGAACTCGCCGATTTCCTTGTCAGGGCCGTACAACGGCTGATCGCGATTGTAAAAGATCCGATCGATGGTGGAGGTAAGTTTCATCGTGGCTTCCGACTCCTTGTCGACCACCAGGCCGTTGGCAGCTTGGATGTGCCGGATGACACAGGCCCGAACGTCCGGGATGTCACACTCCGTGGTCGACACGACCTGCACCTGCACAAAGCACTTCTGGTTGTGGCAGAACCCGAAGTCCACCTTGTCGTAGGCCCACTCCATAGAAAAATAGACGACATTCTGCTCCAGCGAACTCCGACCTGAGACCTTGCATTCCTCCCCCCCCGTCTGTATTGGTGTGCATGCCAGCGTCAGCGGTAGAACCACCAGGGCCAATCCGGCCAAAACAGTAGGGAATAAGAAGCGGGACATGAAGCCTCCGATAAACTTGTTGCGCTAAACATCTGCCGGCCAAGGAGATAATCTCCTAATAATTCCCTTCCCGCCGGTGTGGCATCCTGATTATGGTTACCACTAGGTTATCTTTCCGACCCAAATATTTATACCCAAGGTTGGGTACA
>PLUC01000267.1 GCA_003165415.1 Holophagaceae bacterium | reverse complement strand
GACCCCGAAGTGATCTACGCCTACCTGGATGCCCTGGGCAGCCGTGAGACCCGCAAGGTTCTGGGCGACGGGCCGCAGAAGCGCCAGCAGGCCCAGGAGGCCTTGCGCCTGCGGGCCGCGGCGGGCAACCGCGCCCGGCCCCTCACCGCCATCTGCGACGCCCTGCTGGACGCCGACCAGGCCGACGAGGCCTGGCGCATCGCCCAGGAGGCCCTGCCCGCCACCGACGCCCCCAGCCTGCTGCGGCTGCAGCTGGGCAAGATCGCCGCCCGCTCGGGCCGGCATCTGGAAGAAGGCCTTGCCACCCTGGACCAGGTGCTGCGGGAGCCGCTGGAGGGCGGCACCGGCGGCTACGGAACGGCCCATTGGCGCCGGGGCCAGATCCTCAAGGACCTGGGCCGGAAGGCCGAGGCCAGGGCGGCGGCGGAGGCGGCGCTGCGGATTGATCCAAAGGATTCCAAGGCGGCGCGGCTGCTGAAGGAGCTAAGCTAGTTCCCAACAGTGATTCCTCATTCAATCTCCATGGGAGCCATGCCATGAAGGCAGTCATCCTGGCTGGCGGGGCCGGAACCCGCATCAGCGAAGAGACCCACCTCAAGCCCAAGCCCATGATTGAGATCGGCGGTAACCCCATCCTTTGGCACATCATGAAGATCTATTCCCATTTCGGGATCAACGATTTTATTATATGCTGTGGTTACAAAGGTTATATTATCAAGGAGTATTTCGCGAACTACTTTCTCCACATGTCGGATGTCACCTTCGACATGGTGGAACATAGGATGATCGTCCACCACCGCCATGCCGAACCCTGGAAAGTGACTCTGGTGGACACCGGAGACGAGACCATGACCGGCGGACGCCTGCTGCGGGTGCGCGATTACGTGGCCGACGAGGACGCCTTCTGCTTCACCTACGGAGACGGCGTGGCGGATGTCGACATCACGGCCCTCATCGCCTACCACCGGTCCCGGGGAGTCCTGGCGACCCTCACCGCCACCGTGCCGCCGGGGCGGTTCGGGGCCCTGGCCATCCAGGATGGCAGTGTCCGCTCATTCCAGGAGAAGCCCATGGGCGAAGGCGGAATGATCAATGGCGGATTCTTTGTGCTCTCGCCCAAGGTCATCGACTTCATCGCCGGGGACAAGACCATCTGGGAACGGGAGCCCCTGGAGCGCCTGGCCGCCGCCGGCCAGCTGGCCGCCTATGAGCATGCCGGGTTCTGGCAGCCCATGGACACGCTCAGGGACAAAATGCACCTGGAGGCGCTCTGGGCCTCAGGCAAAGCGCCCTGGAAGGTGTGGTCATGAATCAGGGGATGCAGCCCCCCGGGTTTCCGCTCCTCCGGGAGACAGTCCTCCCCGGATGTTTTGAACTTCAGCCATTCCAGCAGCAGGATGCCCGGGGAAGGTTCGTCAAGACCTTCCATGAACCGGCCTTCCGTGCCCTTGGCCTTGCCGTGGACTGGAAGGAGGAATTCGTCTCCAGTTCACGCAAGGGCGTGTTGCGGGGCATGCACTTCCAGACGCCGCCCCACGACTACGTGAAGCTGGTCACCTGCCTGGCGGGCCGGGCCCTGGATGTGTCGGTGGACCTGAGGGCTAGGTCTCCGACCTTCGGCCAATGTGCCGCCCTGGAGCTCTCGGCCGAGAAATGCAACGCGGTTTACCTTCCCTCCGGCCTGGCCCATGGCTTCCTGGCTCTGGAGGAGGGGACCCTGGTGCACTACAAGGTCACCTGCGCCCACGCTCCAACCCACGATGGGGGCATCCTGTGGTCTTCCATTCCTTTCTCCTGGCCCGAGCCGGACCCGATCCTGTCGGACCGTGACCGGAGTTTCCCGTCCCTGCATGCCTTTCGTTCCCCCTTTCCGAGGTAGCAGGATGTCCCGAGCCCTCATCACCGGCGCGGCCGGATTCATTGGCGGCGGATTGGCTCGCCGGTTGCTCGTTGAAGGCTGGGCGGTCCATGCCCTGCTGGGGCCTTTCTGCCAGCGGGAGGCCCTGGCGGAGGTCAAGGACCGGATGACGATCCATGACCACGATGGTTCGATGGAGAGCCTGCAGGCCATCCTGGGCGCAGCCCGGCCGGACGTGGTCTTCCATCTGGCCTCGCTATTCCTCGCGGAGCACCAGCCCAAGGACGTGAAGGACTTGGTGGCCTCCAACCTGCTCTTTTCGACCCAGCTGGCGGAGGCCATGGCCGTCACCGGCGCCAGCCGCCTGGTGAACACCGGCACCTCCTGGCAGCACTTCAACGCCCCCGGCTACCGCCCGGTGAATCTCTATGCCGCGACCAAGCAGGCCTTCGAGGACATCCTCGCCTACTACCACGACGCGCGGGGGCTCTCCTGCATCACCTTGAAGCTCTACGACACCTATGGTCCCGGGGATCGGCGCAGGAAACTCATCAACGTTCTCCTGGACGCCGCCGCCACCGGGGAGCCGGTGGCGCTCTCTCCCGGCCACCAGGAGATCGAGTTGAGCCACCTGGATGACGTCACGGCAGCGTTCAGCACCGCAGCCCTCCGCCTCCTGGCGGCCGACGCCCCCTTGTGGGAGTCCTACCTGATCCCCGGCACCCGCCTCACGGTGAGGACCCTGGTGGCGCGCCTGGAAGCCGCCTCGGGGAAGCCCCTGCGGGCATCCTGGGGGGAGCGGCCCTACCGGCCCCGGGAAGTGATGGTGCCCATGGCCGCCGATGGTCCCGCCCTTCCGGGCTGGTGCCCGGAAGTCGACCTGGATCGCGCCCTCCGGGAACTCCTAGTCCGCCCGCGGTGAGCGGGACGCCCGGAAAACAAAGCCCCGGTTCAGCGCAAATGTAGGGAAGAAGCAGATGAGGGTCGCAAAGGCCCCTGCCAGGTACGGGTTCACCACCAGCCGGAGCAACGCCTGGGCGCCTACGTTGGCCAAATACTGCATCAGGAACACCGCCACGAACCGGAAGACCCGTCCGTTGTCCCGGTTCCCGAACACCAGCGCCCCCGCGAGCTTGAAGCCCAGCAGCATGCCGGCCACCCCGCCCAGGAAGGTCGCCAAGGTGTAGTGCACTCCGGCCCAGATCAGCAGGGAGAAGAGGCCGTAGGCCACGATGGTGTTGGCGGCGCCGACCAGGCCAAAACGCAGGATCTGCACGTGCAGCCTCACGAGGAGCCCCGGACCACGAAGCGATAGACCAGGGCGCGCAGCAGACCATTGAGCCGAGCCCGCAGGCGTCCCCGTAGACAGGTGACGGCACCGATCCGGAACCGCCCCCCCGCCAGAAGCCGATCCATGAAGTCGAGATATTGGCGGCTCTGCTTGCGGCCGATGACCGCGGTCCACTGATGGGGAGAGAGACGGAAGGAAGCCAGCTGGTTCTTCATGCAGTAGCCGGAGCCATGCTCCAGCAGCCGCACCCAGTAGTCCAGATCGATCAGGTACGGGATGCTGCCGTCGAAGCTCCCGGCCTTGATGGCACATTCCCTTCGGAACATGACGGCGCTGGGTTCGCCCACCAGATTGGTGCCGGCCCTGACACAGTCCCGGACAATGATCCCGGGTGCCACCGGCCCCTCGGGCCAGGGGGCGGTCCGCGCCAGGAAGGGGCGCCCGTCGGCGAGGATGATGGCCCGCCCGCAGAAAGCCAAGGCCGCCTCCGGCGCACTTTCGAGCGCCGCCGCCTGGCGGGCCAGGCATTCGGGCTCCAGAAGATCGTCGTGGTTGAATATCTTCACGTATTTCCCCCTGGCCGCGCCCAGGGCTCTATTCCAGTTGGCCTCGGGCCCGAGGTTGGAATCATTGCGGTGCAGGCGGATCCGGTGATCCCGGAAGGATTGCAAGAGCTGCCAGGTCCCATCGGTCGACGCGTTGTCGAACACCACCAGTTCAAAGTCCTTGTGGGTCTGAGCCAGCACCGAGTCCATGGCGGCCCGCAGGAACGGCTCGCCGTTGTATACGGGGAGGCAGACCGAGACCAGGGGGGCCGTTCCAGGTTGCGTTAGCTGCTGCGGCACGGGCTACTCCACCTGGTTTTCCGCCAGGGCTAGGTGGATCAGGAAGGAGGAGAACAGCACATTCACCCCGAGCACCATGAAGTTGATGGCCACGAACGCCGCGTGCACCGTGCCCGGCATGGGCCGGCCGGGATGGGCCAGCCAGTAGAGGAGGAGGAGGAAAGCGCCCAGGAAGCCGAGGCCGAACAGGCCGCCGCCCAGGAACAGGCCCCGTTCCACCCGGAACAAATGGATGAAACGCAACGCCGCCGGGCCAAGGCTCCTGGGAAACCGCCTGCCGACGATCACCTTGGCCAGAACGCCCATGGCCATGAGATTGAAGCCCATCAGACTCGCCCCTCCGGCCAGGGCGAGGAAATGGATGCCCAGGTAGACTGGCCCGAACCGGAGCGGCCCGGCGACCATGGCCAGCTGCAGGGTCAGCCCCGCCGCCAGCAGCCCGGTCCCCGGGTAGAGGAAGAGATGGTCCGGGGCGTAGCTGACGATGAACTTCAGGTGCCGCCAGCCGTCCCGGAAGGAGCGCAGGTGGGGTGGCCGATTCCGCTTGTCCTTGTGCAGCTTGATGGGGATCTCGGCGATCTTCAGGCCGCACCCCGCGGCCGCGGCGATCATTTCGGTGGCGAACTCCATTCCGGACGTGCGCGGTTTCATCCGCTCGAAACCGCTCCGGGTGAAGGCGCGCATTCCACAGTGGAAATCCCCGATGGGGATGCGGAAGGCGATGCGCGAGATGAAGGAGAGGACCGGGTTGCCCAGGTACCGGTGCAAGGGGGGCATCGCCCCGGGATCGATGCCGCCCTTGAACCGGTTGCCCATCACCAGCGCATAGCCCTCGCGCAGCTTCGTCATGAAGCCGTCGAGCAAGCTGAAATCGTAGCTGTCGTCGGAATCGCCCATGATGACGTAGCGCCCGCGTGCGGCGCAGATGCCACCGCGCAGGGCGCTGCCGTAGCCACGCTCGGGGACCGGCACGACCCGCGCGCCGGCGGCCTCGGCGATCGCCTGGGAACCGTCGGTGCTGCCGTTATCGGCGATCACCACTTCGCCGGCGACCCCGCTGCGCGCCAGGTAGCCAAACGCTTTCGCAATGCAACGTTCCAATGTCTCCGCCTCGTTGAGGCAGGGCA
>PLUC01000050.1 GCA_003165415.1 Holophagaceae bacterium | reverse complement strand
TCCTTGAAGTCCTTCAGACCGGTCACCTCCCGATTGAACCACTGGGACATGAAGGCCGTCATCACCCCTGCGGCGGGCTCCAGCAGTTCCACCTTCCGGTACTCCAGCTGATCCAGGGCCTCACGGCAGTGGATGGGCTCCTCGCCGTCCCAGAGATCCTTCACGCTGTTGTTGCGGATGCTTCGGGCCACCAGGTAGATGTTGCGTCCGTTGGGGTCCGACTTGTCCATGCGGTAGCTGTCCTGGAGTNNAGGCGGCACAGGTGCTCCTGGCTGATCATGGAGGCTTCGTCCACGATCACGACCTTGTGCGACAGGGTGTTCCCCGGGCCATGGTGGAAGTGTTCCGTGGCCGGATGCCAGACCAGGAGCCTGTGCAGCGTTTGGGGGTCAACCCGGGCGTCGATGAACGCCTGCTCCGCTTCCGTCCGGTCCGCCAAGCCTTCCAGTCCCTTCCGGATGGACTCGCCCATCCGCTGGGCGGCCTTGCCCGTGGGCGCGGCCAGGGCGATGTCCTGCCGGGTCATGTTCTTCTGCCGGAGCAGGGCCCGGAGGATGGACACCACGATCGTGGTTTTGCCGGTCCCAGGTCCGCCCGTGACCAGGGTGAGCGCCCCGCGCATGGCCAACTCCACCGCGGCACGCTGCAGCGGGTTCAGGGCTTTGGGGGTCAGGAATATGTCCTCCCCCACCGGCATGGTCGCCAGGTCCTCCGTGGCGCAAAGGGCCTTCACCCGCGTGGCCAGGTCCTCCTCGAAGTCAAGCATGCGCTGGGAGTACAGCCAGTCCCCGTCCAGGATCAGGGGCTTGGCCGCCCCGGGCCGGCCGGCGATGGCGGGAACGGATTCCAGGAAAACCCCGAGGTCGAACGGCCCAAGGCCGGAGGCCCTGAGCACCAGGTCCGCCGGACTCCCGTCGGCGGGTGCCAGGGCCATGCGGGTGTGCCCCAATCCCTCCGACACCCGCAGCGCCAGGCACACGGCAAACAGGCGGTCCCGCCCCGGCCGGTCCAGTTCCGGGACCAGCCCGCTCAGCTCCCAGGCGAGGATGATCGCGGAGGCGTCCTGGTTCAGTTCCTTCACCTGATTGACCAGCTTTCCGGGGAAGCGTCCCCGGTCCCCGTGGAGTTCCAGGAGCATCTGGAGATCTTCAGACATGGTGCGCGCCTCCAGCATGGGCCAGAATCCAACGTTCGGGCCGGAGATCTTCCAGGTCCCTCTCCCAGGTCCGCAGTTCTTCCCAGGTGGGACGGCAGGTCCAGACGCCCTCTTCCGGCAGTCCCCGGAGAAACACGTAGACGACGCCCCCGAAGGCCCGCTCGTAGTGATCCGCGTCCTGGATCCCCAGGAACCGGCAGGCCGTGACCGAATAGATCTTCACCTGCAGCAGGTAGTGCGTCTGGACCGCCGCATCCAGGGCGGCCGGGCCGTAGCCCTGCAGGTGGTTGGTCTTCCAGTCCAGCACGTGGGCGCGCCCCCCGGCCTGGAACAGCACATCGATGGAACCGTTCAGGAAATCCTGAAGCCCCGGGTAGGGCGTCACGAAATCCATCTCCCGCAGCATTTCCTCCGCTTGGTAGAGGGCCACTGAGCCGCCGCCGGGAAGTGGCAGGGGACGGGTCATGGCATGGTGGACCCAGCGCAGGGCCGGATTCCGGTCCTCCCGGGGCAGGCCCTTAGCCAAGGCCTGCGTTGCCGGCAAGGCCAACCAGGCCTCCGGCTCCAGACCGATGAAGCCAGCCGGATCCACCCTCTCCAGCATGGCGTGGACCAGCGTTCCCAGCTTCTTGCCGCCCCTGGGGCCCCCGGGCGGGGGCAGTTCCTTGATCTCCTCGAACACCCCCGCCGGCACCCGGGACCGTTCCATTCCCTTCTGGAGGCTGGTGTAGTTGAACGTCCAGAGCGGGCGCCCCCGTTCCAGGAGCGCCTGGAAGGCGGGCCGGATGAGGGGCGACGGTTCGGGCACCGTCCATGGCCGCTCGGGCTGCCCCTCCGGCTCGGGAATGTTTTCCAGGGCCGCGCTGCGCGCCATGCCTCCGGCCGTCCTGGGGTCCACCTGGGATCCCAGCAACGCCTGAAGACGACGATTGATGGCCCGGTACATGCCCTTCTTGGGGTTGCCTTCCTCATCGAAATTGGTGCTGGCCTCCGCTCCGGCTACGTAGCGGGGCATGAGCACTTGGGCCTCGGCCCGGGTGAGGGCCACGTAGGCCAGCCGTTCCCCCTCCTCGGCCTCTTCCTTTTCGACCAGTCCCTGGATCCCCGCCGGGGCCAGCTTCACCGGCCCGACCCAGGCCCGGCGCGGGCCCCAGTGTTCGCAGTGGTAGCGGTGGACGTCGCCGCCCCGGGCCCCCGAAGTGCCCCCGTACAGCACCACCAGGGGCGCCTGCAGGCCCTTCGACTTGTGCATGGTGAGGATCTGNNTCGAGGATATGCAGAAGATTGGTCAGGGTGCGCTGCCGCCCGTCCAGGAACAGCAGGCGCTGGCTCATGCCGCTTTCCGAGGCCACCCGGCTGAGCAGCTCCCCGAATCGCCCCTGGAGCGCCAGTTCCTGCCAGGAGAACAGCCGGGTGAGGATGGGGTGGCCTTCCGGCAGTTCCCGGGCCCGTTCGGTTTCCGCGAACGAAAGCCCGAAGAAGGGTCCCAGCATCGCCTTGGCCCGCCGGGCCTCGTCCAGGGGCGACGCGATGGCCAGCAGGAGGTCCCGGCAGGCTGGA
>PLUC01000079.1:7550-66380 GCA_003165415.1 Holophagaceae bacterium | reverse complement strand
GGGGCGCGGCGCTGAGCCTCATCCAGCTCGCCAACGACCTGCGGCTGCTGGCGAGCGGGCCGCGCACAGGGCTCGCGGAGATCACGCTGCCGGCCGTGCAGCCGGGCGCGGCGATCATGCCCGGCAAGGTCAACCCGGTGATTCCCGAGGTGGTGAACCAAGCCAGCTTCTATGTCATTGGCACCGATCTCACGATCACCCTGGCCGCCTCCGCGGGTCAGCTCCAGCTCAACGTGATGGAGCCGGTCATGACCTTCGCCCTGTTCAGCTCCATCATGATCCTGGAAAACGCCATGAAGACCCTGCGCGACAAGTGCGTCGTCGGCATCACCGCCAACCCGGAGCGCACCCGGGACATGGTCCTGGGCAGCCTGGGCATCGTCACCCTGCTGAGTCCGATCCTGGGCTACCAGCAGTGCTCCGACATTGCCCTGGAAGGCTCGGCCCACAACAAGTCCATCCACCAGATCGCCGTCGTGGAACAAAAGCTCCTCTCCCAGGAAAAGTGGGACGAACTGTTCTCCGTGGAGAACCTGCTGAACCCCAAATTAATTCAAGCGTAAAGGGGTTCCTGGACGTGGCGGGCCCGGGACAGATCGATTTCATAACTTCATCCTTCGCAACCGCAAAGCGTTGCCGATGACCGATACCGAACTTATGCTCATGGCGGCGCCAGCGATGATCGGGCTGAGCAATAAGCCGAAGTGCGGGTACAACACCCCTGCCGCTACCGGAATGCCCAGGGCGTTATAGAAAAAGGCGAAAGCCAGATTCTGGCGGATGTTCCCCATGGTGGCCCGACTGAGATGGATGGCCTTGGCAATGCTGCGGAGATCCCCCTTCACCAGGGTGACGCCCGCGCTTTGCATGGCCACGTCAGTACCCGTGCCCATGGCGATCCCCACATCGGCTTCACTCAGGGCGGGGGCGTCATTGACCCCGTCCCCGGCCATCGCCACCCGGGAGCCATCGACTCGAAGCTTCTTGATATAGGCCACCTTCCCCGCAGGTTCGATTCCCGCCTCCAGACCATCCAGGCCAAGTTCTTTGGCCACCATGGTTGCGGTGCGGCGATTGTCCCCGGTGACCATGATGATCTTGATTCCGAGGCCGTGCAGCGACTGGACGGCTTCGGTGGTCGTAGCCTTGATCGGGTCGGCGACCGCGAGAAGCCCGGCGGGTTTTCCATCAATTGCGACGTACATGACCGTCTTCCCCGCATCCTGAAGCTTCACGGCCGAGGCTTCCAGGCCCTCCATCCCCGGAATCTTTTCGTTGCGCAGGAACTCCAGCTTACCGATCATCACCTGGCGGTCGGCGATGGTGCCGATGACACCGCCCCCCGTTACCGATCGAAAGTCCTTCACTGCCTCGATGGCCAGGCTTTGTTCCCTGGCGCCACCGACGATGGCGGCAGCGAGCGGGTGTTCGCTGTTCTGTTCCAGGGAGGCCGAGAGACGCAGGAACTCTTTCCCGTCGAATCCCTGATTTGGCAGGATGTCCACCAGCCTGGGCCTGCCCTCGGTGATCGTGCCCGTCTTGTCCACGACCAGGATCGTGGCCTTCTCCAGGCGCTCCAGGGATTCGGCGTTTTTCACCAGCACCCCTTCCTGGGCGCCTCGGCCGACCCCGACCATGATGGACATGGGCGTAGCAAGACCGAGGGCGCAGGGGCAAGCGACGATGAGAACGGCAACGGCATTGACGATGGCATGGGCGAGCCGTGGTTCGGGCCCAAGCCACAGCCACAGAGCTAACGTCAGCATGGCAATCGCAACTACCGCCGGCACGAAAAGGCTCGCCACCTTGTCGGCAAGGCCCTGGATGGGGGCTCGACTGCGTTGGGCGTCGGCCACCATGTTGACGATCTGTCCCAGCAGGGTGTCAGTGCCAATCCGTTCTGCGCGCATAACGAAACTGCCGGAACCATTGACGGTACCGCCGGTCACCTGGTCGCCGACCCCCTTTGCCACAGGCACCGGCTCCCCGGTGACCATGGACTCTTCCACATTTGAATGGCCTTCCACCACCGTGCCATCCACTGGCACCCGGTCACCGGGAACCACTCTCAGCCAGTCACCGACTTTCACCCGGTCCAGGGGGACCTCGTTGTCCCCGCCGGGAGCGACCTGCTTGGCGGTGGGTGGTGCCAGATTCAACAGGGCCTTGATTGCGCTCCCGGTGCGGCTGTGGGCTCGCAATTCAAGCACCTGGCCCAGGAGCACCAGTACGACAATCACGGCTGAGGCTTCAAAGTAAATGGGAATCATCCCGCCATGCCGCAGCGAATCCGGGAACCGTCCAGGGAATACCATCGCCACTGAGCTGAAGATGAAGGCGGCTCCGACACCAAGAGTGATCAGGGTGAACATGTTCAGGTTCCAGGTCACGATGGAACGAACGCCCCTGCGCCAGAACGGCCAACCTGCCCACCAGACCACAGGGGTCGTCATGGCTGCCTGAATCCACCGTGCCGTGCTGCTTTCCACCCAGGCCAGCCTGGAGAGGCCCGGGACCATGTGTGCCATTGCCAAAAGAAACACCGGCAGGGCGAAGGCTGCGCCGATCCAGAGACGTCGTTCCATGTCCTCGAGTTGGACATTCGCCTCTTCTTCGGCACCTGCCTTGACGGTAGCGCGCTCGAGCGGCATACCGCACTTGGGACAGTCCCCAGGCTGGTCCTGCCGCACTTCTGGGTGCATTGGACAGATGTAGCTGCTTTTCCCGAGAACAGATTCAGCCGGTGCTGCCCCGGGTAGCGTGTTTGGGGGGGGCGTGGCTTCCAGATCCATTGCAATCCATTCCTTGTGGGTGGGCAGGGGTGGAACCAGCATTACCGGCAGGGCCAAGGGCGTCCTCAGCCACAGCAATTCTTCCCTTTGGGGTTGCCGCCACCGGAGACAGAAAGGAACTTCTGCCGGCAGGTATCGCTGCAGAAGTAGGACGTTTTGCCATCGCGTTCAGCATGGAAAGCGCTGGTCTCATCCACGTTCATGCCACAGATGGGGTCTTTGCATTGGATTTTGGTTTCGCTCATGGCCCGATTCCTTTGTTTGGTTTTCATTTCGAAAGGTGTTGCGCTGCCGGCGCTGCGGAGTCAGCCCAGACGGGCTGACTATTTCCTAGCGTTTTTAGAGATCAAGACAACGATCAGGACCACGGCTAGCGCACCAAACACCGTCCAAAGCCACATTCCATGGCCCGGCCACCCGCCCATCCAACCGCCTGTATGGTCCATCATAAAGATCCCTGCCTTTCGACGTTATCTGTCACGGCAGCTGCACATGCTCAAATCTTTCCAGAAAGAGGATCAGCTCCGCCTTGGGGCTGAGTGCGCGACTGGGCGCACCGGGGATGCGGCCATTCTCAAGGATTCTGCTTTGCCATGGCTTTCGCACCTCGTTGGAGATGCTGTTTCTGTTGGAGCATCAAAAGTGCCAATATTTTAAGTTATATTATTACAATATTTAGTTTTTTTCTTCTGGTGGAGGGCATGCCTTCTGATTCAAAATGGAATGGTTCCCCACCAAGATGAGCCGGCTTGGGCTCGCCTTCAGGGATTCTGGAAGGAAACCTCGACCCGCTCATTCTTCAGTCGGCCTCCCCGGGTCGCATTGCTCGCGACGGCATTTTCCGCCCCCCGTCCCTTCACCATGATCTTGGCGGATGGAACCCCCTCCTTGGTCAGGGCCTGCGCTATGAACTCGGCCCGATGACGGCTGACGGCGAGGTTCTGGGTTGGAGTGCCGCTGGAGGAGGAATATCCGGTGACGATCAGTGCGGTGCCAGAACTATGGGCCCGAACCCATTCCGCCACCTGGTGGATGGCCGCCTGGCCCTGGGGCTCAAGCTTCCATCCAGCGGTGGTGTGTCTCAGGACGCTGCCATCAAGGACCACCGGGGCCGGCAGTTCGGGTTTGGTTTCAGGCTGGGGGAGGGGCGCTGATTTCGGTTCAGGCGCGGAGGTTGCCACCATGGATGGAGCAGGTGGTTGCGCTTGTACCGGACCAGGAGACTGAACGGCAGTGGTGGCGTGAGTGCACCCTGCAGTGCCGGATAGGCCGAGCGCAGCCAGCGCCAAAAGGAAGGATGGAACGAGCGATGATTTCATGACTATGCCCTCATGGTGGTTGCAGCAACGTCTTGGTACCCCGGAAAGTGAATACAGCCTGATACCGAACGGCACCTTTCAACAAGCAATAATTTCCTTTGCGTCTCAAATAATGTTCAGGTAGCAAACCCGAGGCCAATTTATTTTTCCCCTCATCAACCCTGAACCATACTGGTAAAATAGCGTTTTTCGCTCAAGGATCTTGCCTGTCGGAAAACCAACACTCGGCCGTGCCGGGACATTCCCACTTCGAGTGTTTATGTAACCATGGTGGAACCTTTGAAGTCCCCACATGCGCTCATCCGTCCTGTTCACCCTTTTACCTCTGGTCGCCGCAAGCGTGTTGGGGGCTTTCGCCTTGGCCATGGCAGACTCCACCAGCCTGGTCAAAGTGGCGCGCAGCCCGAGGACCGGCCGAGAACAGCCAGTCCTGGTGGAACTCTTCACGTCCGAAGGTTGTTCGAGCTGTCCTCCCGCCGACCAGTTGCTGATGGAGCTCGACCAGGCGCACTGGCTTGCCAACGCCGAAGTGATCGTTCTCAGCGAACACGTCGATTACTGGAACCGGCTGGGCTGGGTCGATCCCTTCTCATCCTCCCAGTTCAGCGACCGCCAGAAAGGCTACGCGGCCTGCTTTGCCCAGGCCGGAATCTATACGCCGCAGATGGTTGTCGATGGCCACGAAGAACTGGTCGGCAGCGACCGGACCCATGCTTTGCGGGCCATCGCCGACGCGGCGCGCCAGCCCAAGGCCAACGTGGTCCTTGCCATCGCCCCCCGCACGCAGGCCGTAACCGGTGGCCAGATCGGACTGACGGTCCGGGTTGAAGGGTTGCCTGGGCTGCCGCCCCATGGCCCATCGGACGTATTCCTGGCGATCACGGAAAGCCGGCTGCATTCCCAGATCCTGCGCGGCGAGAACTCGGGCCGTGGGCTCGACCACACGGCAGTGGTGCGAAGCCTCACGGCCTTGGGCGGTGCGGAGGGGAACAAGGTGTTTTCCGCCGCGCCCGTGGTGTCCATCGAGCCCTCCTGGAAGCGGGCGAACCTGAAAGCGGTTGTCTTCGTGCAGGAACTCCGGAGTGGCCGGGTCCTGGGAGTGGCCGCGCTTTCGCTGGCACCTGGCCAGTAGCCGATGTCCTGGTGCTGCTCCTGGGCTCCAAGTTCCTGAACACCTTTTTCCCTCGATACACCAAGTGCCCCCGGGCATCTAGGCCCGCACGCAACACATGACCCCTGGAGCCGGTCATTCCTTGGCAAAGAAGAAGGGCGCCTCCAGGTGCTCCGCCTCCAGGACTCCCACCAGGGTGCCGAGGGCCTCGTGCAGGTTCTCCACCTTCCTGCGGTCCATGCCCTCCAGGCCCACCAGGAGATGGCCCTGGGCCGGGTGGGGCGCCGCGCTCAGGATCTCCTCGCCCTTGGCCGTCGGGGCCAGGGAAATCCGCCTGCGGTCCGTGGGATCGGGGTTGCGCACCACCAGCCCCTTGAGCACCAGCCGGTCCACCACCCCCACCACCGTGCTGGAGTCCAGCTTCATCCGCTCCGCCAGGTCCTTGAGGGCGCAGGGACCGCTGCGGCCCAGTTCCCACAGGGCCCACAACTGGGGTCCGGTGAGCTCGAACCGCTTCTCCACGCCCAGGGAATAGTCCTCCAGGGCCTTCACGATCCGGCGAAGGTTCTGCATGCATTCCTGGATGAGCTGTTGCTGGGTGACTTTGGCCATTGGCAATCCCTGATTGACAATTTGGGTTGCAAATCAAATATTGTCAATCTACCTTGATACGTGGAACTGAAGCAATTCATGTTAACCGAAAAAATCCCTCCCTCATTGCGACCAGCCAGCCGGCGCCTGATCGCCACCACGGTGTCCTACCTGTTGGTGCGGGAGGCGTCATGACCGGCGCCGCCCCATTTCGTTGTTCCCGGCCCCACCTCGCTGGGCGCGACCCCCATCCTTTAGGAGACGCTGCCATGTCAGCTCTTAGCAAGACCTCCCCGTACCTCGTGGCGGCCATCCTGGTCGCCTCCGGCCTGGCCTGCCGCAAGCCCGCCGAGGCGCCGGCGCCCGCACCGGTCCAGGCTGCGCCGGCTCCGGCTCCGGCCGCGTCCATCGCCACGCAGACCGACGCCTCCCAGGCGCGCAAGATGGATGAAGCCGCGGAAGCGGCCCGGAAAGCCGAGGCCGCCTTCCAGCAGGCAGCCGCATCCGCGCTCCAGGACATCCACTTCGCCTACGACCAGTCGGAGATCATGGAGAACGACAAGCCCGTGCTCCTGGCCGTGGCCAATTTCATGAAGCAGTATCCCAAGGCCAACGTGTTCATCGACGGGAACTGCGACGAGCGGGGCACGGTGGAATACAACCTCGCCCTGGGCGAGCGCCGGGCCCACGCGGCCATGGCCTACCTGGTGGGCCTGGGCGTTCCCGCCACCCGCCTGAGCATGACTTCCTATGGCAAGGAGAAGCCGGTCTGCACGGAACCGGCCGAGCCCTGCTGGGTCCGGAACCGCCGCGACCACTTCTCCCTGAAATAGGATTCCTTCAACCCGGCGTGCCATCAGCCGGTCCAAGGGGCATATGAGAACCCCAGGTTCCGGTCCATTGACCAGGCAGGTCCTGTTCGTCTGCGCTTTGCTCGGTGGAATGCCGCCCCTGGCGGCGGCCGCGCCTGAAACCGCCAAGGCCTTGCCCGCCCAGGCCCCGGCCGCGCCGCTGGTGGAGGCCTTCCAGAAGGGCCCCATCTCCATTTCCGCCAAGGTGACCCGGGCCCTGGCCCCGGCCGAGCTATCGGTCCTGCCCCTGTTCCAGGTGCCGGTCCTGAAATTCCAGGACAAGCTGGACCTGTCCTTTTCCGGAGAGGCCTTCGACCAGCGGGTGACCAGCGCCGACTGGTCGCTCATCGTGGTGTTCCTGCCCCGGACCATCGCCCCCACGGATCAAGGGGTGGTGGACTATACCTTGAAACGCAAGGACGACCGGATGGTCATCCCGACCATCTCCGTGCCCTACGATTCCATCCCCATGATTTTCCTCATCCCGGACAAGAACGCCCGGAAGAAGGTCCTGAAGGATCTCAACGACCACCTGGAAGCTTTCCGGACCCTGTGCGCCAAGATCGCCGACATCTCCACCCAGCGGGCGGCGGCGGACAAGTTCATCCAGGACCTGGACGCCATCGACAAGAGCCTGTCCCCGGCCCAGTATGACAGCGCGCTGCAGGGCTTCCTGCACGCCTACGGGGACGAGGTCTCCGGGGAGCTGCAGGGGTTCCTGGGCACCCCCAGTTCCAACCTGGACAAGTGCAATCTCCTCACCCAGGAGTTCCGGAACACCAATGTCCTGGTGCCCGGCTCGGCCCCGGCCGCGCCGGTGGCGGCGGGCCCGGTGGCCGTCACCGCCGGCGAGCGTCCGGTCTCGGCCTACGTCTCGATCATTTTCGACCTGGCGGCCATCGTCAACAATCTCTGGCCCGACCACCAGTTCCAGTACCTTCCGGCCGTGGCGCGGGATTTCCATGATTCCAGCGCGGACCTGTACTACAGTTCCTGGATCCGCACCACCGGGGACCTCCGCGGCGCCCTCATGTGCTGCCCCGGCAACTGGGAGGACCAGGCGGCCCCCGCCTTCGACTTCGACCTGCCCGCCGGGGAATCCCTCCTGGAGAAGCAGTTCCTGCTGAAGGCCCGGCCCAGGGAGGACAGCCGCAGCCCCTTCGCCCTATTCGGCCACGACTGGAAACTGCTGCTCACCGGACCCAAGGGCGAGAGCCTGCCCCCGCTCACCCTGGCCCCCAGCCCGAACAAGCAGTCGTTCGTGGCGTCCCCGGCGCCCATCCTGGACGCCCTGCGCAAGCTGGACGCCATGGAGGTCAAGGGCCGCATCGTGGGCCGCTGGGGCTTCACCAGCATCGCCATGGACCCCCAGGTGTTCCCCACCGGATGCGATCCGGTGTGGACCCCCACTCCGGCCGAGACGGCGGCTTTCCAGATCGGGAAGGCCTGTGCCTTCAACCTTCCCGGGCGCTGGGCCGGCACGGTGAAGCAGGTCAGCTTCAGGCCTGCCGCGGCGGTTGCCGCCCCCCTGGTGGCCAAGCTCAACCTCGCCAAGGACGGGTCCAAGGAGGCCGTGTTCGAGCCCAGGCCGGAGGACGCGGGCCCGGGCACCCTGGAAATCCAGACCTTCGGCGCCGAGCACCCCGCCCTGTCCCGCCCCCTGACCCTGGCCGCGGCCCCGCCGGAAGTCACTTCCCTCGAAGCCCGCCTGGGGGACGCCTCCGTGGTGCTGCACGGCCAGCATCTGCGGGGTGTCCAGGCGGTCCTGGTGGGTGAGCGCCGGTTCCTTCCGGCCAAGGACCCGGCCGACGGCCCGGCCCGGACCTTCCAGGCGGAGGACGGGAAACCCCTGGAAGGCCCGCTGGGCATGCAGCTTACGGTGACCCTGGTACTGGACCACGGAAAGCTGGCGGCCAAGGGTCCGGCCACCCTGCTGGCGGCCCGGCCCCGGCTCAGGGCGGTGCAGGTCATCCCGGTGGCGACCCGCAGCACCGACCTGACCCTCAGCTCCACCATCCCCATCGCCTCCACCGGCGACCCCAGCCAGGTGAGCCTGCTCACGGCCAAGGGCTACCGGTTCCCATCGGACCCGAGCTTCCGGGTGGCCATCCGCAACGCCGATGACCCCTCGGAAATCCGCACCATCCTGCCCGGGAAGATCCGGGTCATGGGCCGCGAGCAGAAGGCGGCCTTCATCTTCAATCCGCAGGAGCTGCTGGGGGGAAGGGCCTCCGGCAGGCTGGAAGTGCAGGTGGAGGACAACCACGCCGGCGCCAGCGACTGGATCCCCCTCCCGGCCACCTTCCTGGAACTGCCGAGCATCGGCGCGGTCCGGGCGGAGGCGGGCGGGTTCCAGCTCACCGGCCAGTCCCTGGACCAGATCGAGGCCGTGGCCCCGGCCCCGGAAGGACCCTGGCAGAACGCCGCCGTCAGCATCGAAGGCGGCCGCGAAGTGGCCCGGCTGACCTCGCCCCTCCTGGGCAACACCTGCTACATCAAACTGTTCGGCTGGCCCGACCTGGTGCTGGCGGTGAGGTTCCCGCCGCCGGTGCCTAGCATTATTGCGGCGCCCGTTGTCCCGCCCGTCGCGCCTTCCTGATTCGTTCGGGTCCCGAATCGGTGCGCCGACCCACCGGTGCGTGAACCTCTTGCAACGTCCTCGCTATGCTGCGGGCGCTGCAAGAGTTCACGCAGACCATCCCCGCCTGGCTTTTTGGATACGTCACCAGTTATTGGAAGACGATCTGCGGCAACCATTCCGGAACCCGGGGCCTATGGGATCAGACCTTTGCCACCTTTGCCCCTATTCCCGCCATTGAACCGCAACCTGGAACTCAGGCGGGGAAGGTCAGCGTCAGACTTTGGATCGCGCGCAGGCGGCGAAGCCGCCGAGCACGTTCCAAAGATCTGACGCACCGGTGGGTCGTCGCATCAGTTCGGGACCCGAACGAAACGAGAAGGCGCGACGGGCGGGACAACGGACGACCCAGTTGGGCTAGCGCTTGGGCAGCCTGCTGTCGAAGCTGAAGGCGCCCGGGTGCATGGGCAGCCAGTGGTCCACCAGCAGCGGCTGGGCGACCTTGTCCGCGGCCTTGAGCCGCTTCAGGGTGCCGGCATGGTCCTCGGAGGCCACCACGATGGCGAAGGCGTGGGCGAGGGCGGCAAAGGTGGTGATGCTGAAGCTGAACAGCAGGTCCTCGCTGGGAACCGGGATGAGGATGTCGGCGCAGCTCTTGAGCGGCGAGTCGGTCCGGTCGGCGAAGGCCAGGACCGGGATCCCGCACTCCTTGGCGAACATGGCGGAATCCACCGACTCCCGGCTGTAGGGGAAGAAGCTGAGCACCACCAGCAGGTCCTTGGGCCCCAGGTTGGCCACCTGGGTGGAGAAATCCGAAGGGATGGCGGCGATGCAGGGCAGCCCGGCCTGGGTCAGGTAGAACCCCAGCACCAGGCTCATCACGTGGGAGACGCCGCGCCCCAGGATCACCCGGTGGTGGGCCTCAATGAGCATGCGCGTGGCCGCGGTGAGGGTGTCGTGGTCCACCGCCTGGATCAGCCGCTGGAGATTCTCGCCGTCGCGCCGGGTCACTTCCGCGAGGGTCCCGACCACATCGGCGGAGGGGACCTCCATGAGCTCCAGTTCCGCGTCGCCGCTCCGGGCATGGCAGGCCGCCCTGAGCGCGTCGCGGAATTCGCTGAAGCCCTTGTAGCCGAGCCGCTTGGCGAAGCGGACCACGGTGCCGACGCTCACCTCCGCCTTCTCCGACATGACTTCGATGCCCCAGAGCGCCCCCAGGAGCGGGTCGGACATCAGGGCATCGGCGATCCGCCGCATGGCCTCGGGCAACTCCCGGTAGGCTTCGGCGATGCGGTTCTGGACGGGCTGGGCAGGAATGTCGGGAGTCATGGGTAAAAAACTATACCACCCAAAGCGCATTTTCTTATCATCCCTCGACCGCGCGGGTTTAGATCACAGGTTCCCCGTAGGACAAATCAACAATGGACAGGATAATTTCCAGGGTAGAGAATCGCAACGTTCTTCCCTCAGACAAATTCATTCCCATCCCCTCAAGCGGTCCTTTCCACCTGGGCGGGAGTTCGATTTGCCCGTGCGCCGGCGATCCAGGTTGATCCACTCGACCTCGGAGGGCCTGCGCGATCCGAAAATTCCGGTCCTGCCCATAGGAGCGAGCGCGATGACTGAGAAGACGTTTGTAGAGGAACTGAGGCAGATCGTCGGCAAGGCCAACGTGCTCGACGGTTCAGTGGATCTCCAGCTCTACCAGTATGATGGGTTCCTTGAGGAGCGCCGGCCCGAAGCCGTGGCGTTCGTCCACTCCACCGAGGAAGTGGCCCGGGTGGTGGAAGTCTGCAACCGGCACGGACGCCCCTTCGTGCCCCGGGGCGGGGGCACCAACCTCACCGGCGGCACCATCCCCTTCAAGGGCGGCCTGGTGATCGAGATGATCCGCATGAACCGGATCCTGGAAGTGGACTGCACCAGCCTGTGGGCCCGGGTGCAGCCGGGCCTGTTCAACCTGGAGCTGGGCAACGCCCTGGCGCCCATGGGCTATCAGTTCCTGCCCGATCCCGCCAGCCAGAAGGCCGCGACCCTGGGCGGCAACGTGGCCGAGAATGCCGGCGGCCCCCACTGCTTCAAGTACGGGGTCACCACCAACCACATCCTGGGCATGACCGTGGTCCAGGCCGACGGCCAGGTGGTGCAGCTGGGCGGAACTGCCCCCGATCCGCTGGGCTACGACCTCCCCGGCGTGTTCGTGGGCAGCGAAGGCACCTTCGGCATCTGCACCGAGATCGTGGCGAAGATCGCCCGCCTGCCCGAGAGCGTCAAGACCCTCCTCGCCATCTACGACACCATCGATGCCGGCAGCAGGACGGTGTCCGCCATCGTCGCCGCCGGCATGATCCCGGCCACCCTGGAGATGATGGACCAGCTGGTGATCCAGGCGGTGGAGGCCTCCCTCCACTGCGGGCTGCCGCTGGACTGCGCCACCGTCCTGCTGATCGAAGTGGACGGGCTCAGGGACGATCTGGAGCTCCAGGCCAAGGCCATCGAGGACCTGTGCCTGGCCCATGGCGCCCGGGAGGTCAGACAGGCCAAGGACGACACCGAACGGAACCTGCTCTGGGCCGGGCGGCGGGGCGCCTTCGGCGCCGTGGCCCGGCTGGCCCCCAGCTTCCTGGTCTGCGACGGCACCGTGCCGCGCACCGCCCTGCCCGAGGCGATCCGCAAGGTGGCCGAGGTGGCCCTGAAGTACGACCTGCGCATTCCCAATGTGTTCCACGCCGGGGACGGCAACCTGCACCCCCTGATCCTGTTCGATTGGCGGGACGCGGACCAGAAGGCCCGGGTGCTCAAGGCCGGGATGGAGATCCTCGCCCTCTGCGCGTCCCTGGGCGGCACCATCAGCGGCGAGCACGGGGTGGGGCTGGAGAAGCTGGAGGCCATGCGCCTGGTGCTGAGCGAGGCCGACATCGAGACGCAACGGCGGGTCAAGCGGACCTTCGACCCCAGGAACCTGGCCAATCCCGGGAAGATGTTCCCGGCTCCCGAGGAGGTGGTCTGTGCACAGTGATCTGAGCAACCTGCGCGGGCAGTTGGAAGCGATCGTGGGCCAGGACCAGGTGGTGGCCGGAGTGGCCGGCACCGCGGCCTTCGCCGTGGACGGGATCCTGCCGGAGCTGGTGGTGCGGCCCGGAACCCAGGACGAGGTTTCCCAGGTGGTGGCCGCCTGCGCCCGCATCGGCGCGGCGATGATCCCCTGGGGCGGCGGCACCGCCATGGGCCTGGGCAATGCCCCGACCCGGACCCAGGTGGTGATCCAGCTCGACCGGGTGAACCGGGTGGTGGAATGGGACCCCGCCAACCTCACCATCACCGCCGAGGCCGGCATGCGCCTGGCCGCGCTGCAGGAGCTGGTGGCCAAGGAACGTGCGATCTTCCCGCTGGATCCCCCCGCCGACCACCGGGTCTCCCTGGGCGGCATGGTGGCGGCCAACCAGAACGGCCCGAGCCGGTTGCGCTATGGCACCGTGCGCGACTGGGTGCTGGGCATGCGGGTGGTGCTGCCGGACGGTCAGCGCATCCACTGCGGCGGCAAGGTCATCAAGAATGTCTCCGGCTACGACATGAACAAGCTTTTCATCCGCAGCCTGGGCACCCTGGGCATCATCACCGAGGTGACCTTCAAGCTGCTGCCCATGCCCGCTCAATGGGCCTCCATGATCGGGCTGTTCCCGGACCTGGCCGGAGCCCGGACGGTGGTGGAGAAGGCCATGGCCTCCTTCCTGCTGCCGGAGTCCCTGGATCTGCTGAACCCGGAGGCGGTGGCCCTGCTGGCTCCGAGCCTGGGCATCCCGGTGGCCCCGGGCACCTGGGGCATCGCCCTGGCGCTGGCCGGCAGCCCTGAAACCGTGGCGCGGCAGGACCGGGACTTCGCCGCCCTGTTCCAGGAAGCGGGCGGGCAGGTGGCGCCGGTCCCGGCCGGGCAGACCAGCCGGACCTGGCGGGCCATCCGCAACCTGCTGGACGGAGCCCACGCCGACAATCCGGCCCGGATCCTGTGCAAGATCACCGTGCCCATCGCCCGCACTTGCGACCTGGTGGCCGCCGCCGGCGAGCTGGGCCGGCGCTGCGGACTGCAGGCCGCGGTCATGGCCTATGCCGGCAGCGGCGTGATCTGGGCCCTGTATCTGCCGGCCATGGACGCGGTGCCCGGATCGCCGGTGGCCTCGGCGCTGGAAGCGCTGCGCGGGGAGGCGGCCGCCGCGGGCGGCAGCCTGGTGCTCCATGACGCTCCATCGCCCCTGAAACGGCAGGTGGACGCCTGGGGCGAGCCCGGAACCGGGCTCGGCATGATGAAGCGGCTCAAGGCGGAATTCGACCCGAGGGGGCTGTGCAACCCGGGCCGGTTCGTGGGCGGGATCTGAGGCGAGGGTAGACATGGCAACCAACGAACTGCTTCCCCTGTACGACACCATCGCCCAGTGCAATCGCTGCGGCTTCTGCCAGGCCGGGTGCCCGGTGTTCCGCACCACCGGCTCCGAGCATTCTCTGGGCCGCGGCCGCCAGGCCGTGGCCCGGGCCCTGATCCTGGGCCACATGGAGCTGACCCCCGAGGTCGCCCACGCCCTGGAGGACTGCCTGCTGTGCCGCGGCTGCACCGCCCACTGCTTCCCGGCCATCAAGACCGACGAGACGGTGCTGGCCATCCGCCACGCCTACCTCAAGCGCCACGGCCAGCCCAAATGGCAGAGCTTCCTGTTCCGGGAGATCCTGGCCCACAGCAAGCGGCTGGAGACCGCCGGACGCATGGCCCTCTGGGCCAAGCGCCACGGCCTGACCAAGCTGGCCGAGAAGTCCGGCATGCTGCGGCTGGTGGACCCCAGGTTCCAGAAAGTGGACCAGGTGCTGCCGGCCATGGGCGGCAAGGGCTTCCTGCGCGGCAACCAGGCCCAGGTGCCCCAGCCCAAGGAAGTGAAGCACAAGATCGGCTACTTCGCCTCCTGCGGCATGAGCTTCCAGTTCCCGGAGGCGGTGGCGGCCACCCTGCGCGTCCTGGCCCGCAACGGCTGCGCCACCACCATCATGGACAACACTTGCTGCGGCCGTCCGGCCCATGCCTACGGGGACCTGGACACCGCCAGGGACATCGCCCGCAAGAACATCGACCGCATGGGTGCAGAGGCCGAGGGACTGGAAGCGATCGTTTCCGACTGCGGCAGCTGCAGCACCCACCTCAAGGATTACGGCGCCATGCTCAAGGATGACCCGGCCTACCGGGACAAGGCCGCGGCCCTGTCCCAGAAGATCCGGAGCTTCAGCGAGTACCTCGCCGCCATCGGGATCGAGGCGCCGGGCGCGCTGCAGGGCACGGTCACCTACCACGACCCCTGCCACCTCTCCAACCGCTTCGCCAAGATCACCGCCCAGCCGCGCAAGCTGCTGAAGGGCATCCCGGGCCTGACCTACAAGGAGCTGCCCGAGAGCGACTGGTGCTGCGGCGCGGCCGGCAGCTATACCTTCCTGCACCACGAGGAGGCCTCGGGAGTCCTGGAACGGAAGATGAAGAACGTGGAGAAGACCGGCGCCGCGACCCTGGTCACCGAGTGCCCCTCCTGCATGATGCACCTGGGTTATGGGGCCCGGAAGAACGGGCTCGCGCTGAAGGTGCTCCATGTGAGCCAGGTGCTGGATGAGGCCTACGAGGCGGGCAAATAACCCTTCGCCCCCGCCGACCACCCCTCATCGGTGACGCATCGCACCACCACTGTCCCGGACCCCTCCCAGGGGGGGTCTCCCAGGACCACCACTGTTTCCCCGCCCGCCGATCGGCCCCTGATCCGGGTGTCCACCTTGCCATCAGGGCTCATGAAATCCACCGTGTAGTGGACGGGGCGGCGGACTTGCCGTTCCCACGGGGTCAAGGCAGCCAAGGCGAAGCGCACCACCACGGGGCCGCCAGCCGCCTCCCGCGCGACCTCCAGATCCCTGATGACCAAGGTATCCAGGATGTTGTGGGCATATTGGAGTCTGGCCAGGCCCGATCCCGACGTGAGCGCCAGATGCTCGGCGTGCTGGCAGGTGTCGCTCAGGCCGCTCCAGGCCAGGGTCCTGGGGCCCTCCAGGGCGGCATAGTTCTCATCCAGGGGAACGGTGAGGAAATCCCTGGGCAGGCCCCACCGGGTCGCGCCCCCGAGGTCCGGCCCGCCGGCCCAGGTGGTCAGCTTGTGGTCGAACAGGTAGGTTCTCACCGCATGGTTGCCATGATCGGCGATGTGGAAGCCTCCCGGGAAGCAAAGGATGCCCGTCGGGTCGTTGAGACAGGGCCTCCGGGCCAACCGGGCGCGGACCTCCCAGCTGCCCTCCCGGAAATCCTCCCACCCAGGCTGGTCCACGACGCCCAGGAGGGTGGTGACGTTGCCGTCGGACAGCCGGATGCTGCGCACCGCATGGCCATCCAGCGCGTAAAGCAAATACTCCCCGCCCAGGACCCGATCCACATGGAGGCCCTTGAGATCCGTGAAGCCCGCCAGGGGCCCGCGTCCATCCCGGCTGGCCCGGGCTTCCGGGTCGCCCGCCAAGGTCGAGACCTGGCCACCGCGGTAGATGATCCGGATCACCCGGTTGCCCCGGTCGGCCACGTAGACCCGCCCGGTGCCAGGGTCCATGGCGATGCCCTGGGGGTCGTTGAAGGCGGCCCGGGCCGGGTCCGGGGAGTCCTGATAGCCGGCCTGGCCGGGGGTTCCCGCCAGGGTGCCCACGGTGCCGTCCTGGCTTATCGTGCGGATCACATGGTTGCCGCTGTCGGCGACCAGGATGGGCTGGTTCGGGTAGGAGACGGCCACATGGGTCGGCGCGTTGAACAGGGGCGGGTCCAGGGGCCTGCGCGTCGCCCAGGAACCCATCCGCTCGAGCCAGGAAGGGGAATCCCGGTGCCCAGCCTTCCCGGGCTGTCCGCAGAGGGTCGCCACCTTGCCATCCATGGTCACGGTCCGGAGGACGTGGTCCTGGCGGTCGGCCACCACGAAGTGTGCCGGGTAGTGATGGCCCGTGTAGCCGTCGCGCCGCGGGTAGGGCTGGACCAGGACGATGCCGAACGGTTCCTTGAACCGCGCGGAAAACCCCGCGCCGTCCTGGTGCCCTGGGGGTGCGACCAGGTTCCCGGCGAAAGGGAACAGCCCGCGGACGTACACTTTGGCGTTCTGGGTTATGCTGGTCCAGCCGCCCTGGCCCCGGGGGATCAGGCTCTCCAACTGGCAAAAGCCCTGGAGGCTGCCCCGGGGGATGTGTTCATGGATGGCCTGCCCGGTGACGTCCCTGCGGATGACCTCGCTCCCTTCCCGGCAGCTGAGGAGCTCCCCCTGGGCGCCGCAATGGGACTTCCATGGGAAGGTGAAGGGGATCCCATACCCCGCCCACACTTCCCAGCTGGGGAATTCCGGTGGCTGGACCTGGACCTTGCCCTTCACCGGGCGCGCTCCCGTCTCCAGGTCCAGGAAGGGCAAGGCCGCGGAAAACGGCACCACCCAATCCTGGCCCTGGACCTTGGTCACCAGATCGAAGGGCAGGAAGGGCAAAGGGAGCAAGGCCACGGTGGCCTCGCCCCACACGGCGGCGTCGGCCAGGAGCGTCGCCCGCACCCGTGCCATGGCGGCCTCCGGAAGGCGGGGAGCCGTGTAGACGCCGCTGTGCGCGTCGATGACGCCGGGTCCGGACTGGAGCGTCCAGCGCCACGCGCCAGGCCCGGAACCCGCTCCGCCCACCCTGACGGCCTTGAAGGCGCAGGTGGCGCCCTCAGCGAGGGTGGCACAGGGGCAGGATGTGGACCGCGGCGCCGGTCTGGACCTGCGCCAGACATACGAGGGCCAGCGCCCGGAGGACCGGGCGTGGATGCAAGACGGACATGGATACCCCCCTTCGCCGGTTCCGGCGCCCCTCAGTCATGCGGCCCGGGCGGGCAAGGTTCCGTCATTGGGTTCAGGGCCGGCCCTCCTCCGGGACCCCTCGCTGCTATCCTTGGGCGGTGAACTACGCTGCGCTCGCCTCAGGCTCCAAAGGGAACTGCCATGCCTTCTCGGACGGCCGGCGCACGCTGCTGGTGGACGTGGGCATCTCCCTCAAGCAGATCCGTCTGCGCATGGAGGAGATCGGCTGGGACATCGGCCAGGTGGGGGCGGTGGCCCTTTCCCACGAGCACTCGGACCACATCCGCGCGGTGCCGATCCTGCTCCGGCACACCGATTGGGTGTTCATGGTCACGGCGGAGACCCTGGCCGCGGTCAACGCCATCCATGGCATCGACATCCCCCCGTCCCGGCTGATTCCCCTGCGCGCCGGCCACGCCGCCGACTGGAACGGGGTGCGGGTGCTGCCCTTCACCACCCCCCACGACGCGGTGGACCCGGTGGCGTACCGGCTGGAATGGGACGGGTTCCAGGCCGCGGTGGTCACCGACCTGGGCCATCCCACCGCCCTGGTGGCGGACCACTGCGCCGGCCTGGATCTGCTGGCCCTGGAGGCCAACCACGATGTCCAGATGCTCCGGGAGGGCGGCTACCCGCCGGTGCTGAAAGCCCGCATCCTCAGCCGGGTGGGCCACCTCAGCAACGAGAGCATGGCCGAGCTGCTGGCCGGGATCCTCAGCCCGAGGCTCAAGACCGTGGTCCTGTCCCACCTGAGCGAACAGAACAATGATCCCGCCCTGGCCCGGCTGGCGGCCGCCGAGGTGTTGCGCAGCTCAACGACGGACCTGCATCTGGCCCGGCAGGACACGCCTTTGGTGGTTGCGGCCCAGGCCCGATAGGCTCAGGATATTCCCATGAGCCACAAACCTCTCCTCGCCCGGATCGTCCTCGCCGCGTCCGCAGTCTCCGCGCCCCTCTGGGCCCAGACGCCGCTGTTCACCGACGGCCCCGCCTTCGGCGGGTCCAGCATCTTCTCGGAGGGCATGAACCCCCTGGCCAACCCCGCCCGGGACGGCCAGGCCCCCAAGGGCTACTACTTCACCTACCTGAACGGCGACCTGCAGGCCAAGGACGCCGAGTCCATCCTGAACGGCAGCGCGTCCTCGGACCCGGCGGCGGCCTCCGCCTCCCTGGCCCAGCTCGCCAACGCGC
Source organism: Holophagaceae bacterium (assembly GCA_003165415.1). Classification (GTDB taxonomy): domain Bacteria; phylum Acidobacteriota; class Holophagae; order Holophagales; family Holophagaceae; genus Mesoterricola. The sequence continues at coordinate 48,076 of PLUC01000079.1, read as the reverse complement.
CCTGGGTCCTGCGCACCCAGGCCTACGGCGCCTCCGCCGCCAAGGACGGGGGCAACCTGGCCCTGACCCGGGAGGAGTTCAACAGCATCCTGGCCTACCCCGACCTCACCACCGCCAACCTGAACGGCGGCCTTGGCAACAACCAGTCCACCCTGGACGGACGCCGGGCCACCGTCGACCGCCTGAGCATCGGCGGCGGGGGGCCGATGCAGAGCGGCTCCACCACCGCCCTGGGCGTCTGCCTGCGGATGGAGCGCTGGTCCATGGGCGAGACTGTCCTGAACTACAACGGCCTCTATTCCCCCTTCGCCAGCGCCACCACCACGCTGCTGGACAGCACCGGCACCTCGGAGAGCAGCTGGAACCTGGGACTGGACGCGGGAGCCGTGCTGGAACTGGCCCAGGGCGTGCGCCTGGGGGTCACCGCGGACCAGCTCATTTCCAAGCACCTCTGGGACGTCTACCTGCAACCCCAGTTCCGGGCCGGCCTCCAGCTCGACCTGGGGCAGATCGCCAAGCTCTCCCTGGAGAGCGACATCAATGCCGTCGAGCGGATGCCGTTCCCGGTCAAGCAGCAGTCCTCCAGCGCGTCCCTGCGCTTCGGCCTCAGCGCGGCGGCGGCGTTCCTGGTGGGGGTCGAGCAGAAGAAGATCGATGGGGTCAGCGTGACCAACATCGGGGGAACCCTGCAGATCCGCACCAGTTCCCTGCTGCTCGCCGTGGGCTTCCAGGCCGGCCAGGACCGCCCCATGAAGGGCGGCACCTTCATGGTGAACTGATGGGCATGCCCCGGCATCACCGCCCCTGGCTGGCCATGGGGCTGATGGGGTGCCTGCTCCTTTCCGCCGCGACCCTCGGCGCCCAAGTGCTGGGCGTGCAGGAAGCGGCCGAACGCTTCGACGCGGCCCAGGCCAAGGTGGTCACCCTCCAGGCGCCGTTCACCCTCACCATCCGCCGGGTCATGCTCAAGACCCCCACGGTCACCAAGGGGACCCTCTACCTCCAGGGCTCCGAGTTCGCCCATTTCGCCTTCGCGCCGCCCGAGGACCTGATCCTCCACCTGACCCCCAAGGCCCTCATCTCCTACAGTCCGGCCGCCGGCCAGGGCCAGCGGCTCAAGATCGGCTTTCTCAAGAACGCCAACCGCCAGTTCCTGGGCCTGGGGCAGAAGCTCTCCTATCTTTCTGATTACTTCAAGATCTCCCTGGACGAGGGCAAGGAAGTGAAGGGGTCGCTCCAGTTCACCCTCCTCCCGCGCAGCCTCTCGGTCAAGCGGCGCATGGAACTGCTCACCATCTGGGTCGACAAGGACTCGTACCTGCCGCGCCAGGTGAACTGGGTGGAACGGGGCGGGGATTCCTGGCTGCTGGAGCTCGGGCCGCTGGTGACCAACCAGGCGCTGCCGGCGGCGGTGACCGGGTTCAAGGTCCCCCCCGGCGTGCCCCTCAAAGACGAATTCAGTTTTTTCGCCACGAGAAAGTAGACTGGACTTTTCCGGGGGGAGAAATGATCGTTGTCTGTCCTTCCTGCTCGGCGCGTTTCCAGTACTCGGACGTTCGCTTCCAGGGGGCGAAATCCAAGCGGTTCCAGTGCCCCAAGTGCTCCATGGTGTTCGAGGTCATGAATCCCTCCACCGGCGAACCTCCGCCCACCCCCAGGGAGGAGGCGCCGGAACCCAAGCCCACCGAGACCACCTCCCGGCGGCAGCGGGACGCCCTGCTCGCCTCGGCGACGGGTGAGGCGGCCATGCCGCCCGGCATGCGCTACAGCCTGGCGTTCCTCACCGGCCCCCAGGCGTCCACGGTCCGCGTGCTCACCTCCGCGGTCACAGTCATCGGCCGGGAAGAAGGCGACGTGATCATCAACGACCCGGAAACCTCGCGCCGGCACGCCCGCATCGAGATCCACGCCGACGGCACCGCCTGGCTCAGTGATCTGGGCTCCACCAACGGCACCGTCACCAACGGCAAGGTCATCGACGGGCCCACCCAGCTCTCGGACCGGCAGGAGTTCTCCTGCGGAAAGAGCACATTCATGCTGCTGATCCGGGCCGTCGACATGATGTCCATGGATTGAACATGCCCGCCGCCCCCAATCCCTTCCAGACCTACCTGGACCGCGCGACCTCGCTGTTCGAGGCGGGGGACGTGGTGCAGGCGGGACAGATCTGGCAGGCCATCCTCAAGCGCGACCCGGCCCACCAGGCGGCGCGGGCGGGCCTCTACCGGGTCAAGCTGGCCCTGGACCAGAAGAACGGCGCCTGGAGCAACGAGCGCCTCCTGCAGGAGGGCTGCGCCCTCTACGACCTGGGCCAGGCCGGGGACGCCCTGCGGAAATGGGAGCAGATCCTCGCCGTCGATCCGGGACACAAGCTGGCCATCGCCTATGCCAACGACGCCCGCCGGGACCTGGGCCTGCCCCCGCGGAGGCCGCCCCAGGCCGCGGCCGCCCCTGAGGCCGCCACGGGGGCCGCCCGGATCGATGTGGACCAGCTGGTCCACGAGGGGGTCCAGCTCTACGATCTGGGCATGGCCGAGGAGGCCATGGTCAAATGGCGGCGGGCCCTGGAACTGCAGCCGGGGCACCAGGACGCCCGCGAGTACCTGGTGATGGCCCGCCGCGACCAGGAGCAGGAAGCCGCCCGGCCCCAGGCCCCCAGCCACGCGCCGGACCGGGATGCCGCCCCCGAGCGGGAGACCCGGATCTGGCGCGCCGAGCAGTTCCTTCGCGAGCGGCGCCTGGAGGACGCCGCCCGGGCCTTCCAGCAGCTGCTGGACGAGGGTTCCCAGGATGCCCGCATCCTCCAGGGCTACCACCAGGCCAGGACCCTCCTCGCCGCCCGGGACGAGGCGCCCCGCCCGGTTCCCCTGAGCCTGGCCGAGCCTCCCGCCAGGCCCGCCATCCCCCCGGCGGTGGGGCCCCCCAGGGCCCTCACCGTGCGGCCCCTCCAGCGGGACGGATTCAGGCTTCCGGGGGCCCTGAGCGCCCTGCGCCTGCCGCCCTGGTTCAGGACCACCAGGGCCCTGGCGGTCGCCATCGGCCTGGGCCTCCTGGTGGTCGCGGGGCTGGCCGTCTACGGCCTGCGCCGCCGGGAAGCGGCCCTGAGGTCGGCCGTCGCCGCGGCCAAGCAGAACGCCCTGAAGCCGGTCTCCCGGCTGGTGGACATCCCCTCCCTCATCGAGCCGGTGGAGGCCATCCGCAAGGAGGCCGAGGAGGCCCTGGCCGAGGACCCTCTGCTGGCCTACTTCCGGGCCCAGGAGTGGCGGCTGCTTGATCCGGAGAATCCTGCAGCGACCCTGCTGGTGCAGCGGTCCAAGGACAAGCTCACCTACCTCCCGGTCACCGCGACCCTGGCCGATTTCGACAAGGCCCTGCAGGCCAGGGACCTGGAGAGCGCCAACCGGGCCATCCTGGTCCTGCTGCGGCACGACCCCGACGACCTGGATCTGCGCGGCCGCGCCCGCAAGGTGCTGCTGGCGCTGGCACCGCTCTACGCCGCCGACGACCGCATGGGCAAGGCCCGGGAGGCCCTCCGCCTGGGGCAGGCCATGTTTCCCCAGGACCTGACCTGGCCGGCCCGGCTTAAACTGCTTGAAGCGATCCAGGACATGGCCAAGCCCGACCGGACTCCCTGGATCCAGCTGCTGGGCTGACCTTGAACCTGCGAACCCACTGCCCGAGCTGCCACCAGCGGATCACCCCGCTGGTACTGGAATGCCCCCAGTGCGGCCTGAGCCTGGCCCGCCAGCCCCTGCCCCGGCCGCTCCTGTTCCAGGCCTCGGCCCTGAAGAACTCCGGGTCCGCCAGGGAGGAAAGACAGACCCTCTCGACGCCGGCCCTGGGCCGGGTCGAGCCCCTGACCATCCTGGAGCGGATACCGCCGGAGAACGCGGAGCCCCAGAGCTTCACCGGGGGCTTCCCGGACCCCGGCCTGCGCCTGGAGCTGCCCGCCCCCAGCCCCGACCTGGAGCTGACCGATGCCTTCTGGCCCGTGGTCAAGATGGAGGCCCTGGAGTGCCTGGCGCTGCTGATGCTCAACGGCGGGCTGGCGCTGGTGGCCTGCTGGATGTCCGGCTCACCGCCCGCCGTGCTCTACCCGAACCTCTGGCCCTACCTGCTGCCGGTGCACGGTGCCGTGTCCTGGGCCTACCTCATGGTGCCGCTGGTCCTGGTGGGCCAGTCGCCCATGATGGGCATGGAGCGCCTGCTGCTGGACACCGACCTGCCCGAGCGCCGCATGTCCTTCTCCCTGCTCCACCTGGTCTCGGCCCTGGGCTTCCCGGTGTCCTTCCTGTGCATGGTGCTCACCCCCAACCACCGCACCCTGGCCGAGCTGCTCTCCGGCCTGGAGATCCTGCAACTCCCCAGCCGCCGGGTACGCTAACCCTACCGTGGCGTCCGTTGTCCCGCCCAACGCGCCTATCTGTTTCCTTCGGGTCCCATGTTGATGCGCCGACCCATCGGTGCGTGAGATCCTTGGACCGTCCTCGGCGGCTGCGCCGCCTGCGGGCGATCCAAGGTCTCACGCTGGCCTTCCCCGCCTGGATTCCAGGTTGCGGTTCAATGGCAAAGGTGGCGATGGTCTGATCCTATAGGCCCCGGGTCCTGGAATGGTTGCCGCAAATCGTTTTCCGATGACTGGCGACGTATTCCAAAAACCAGGCGGGGAAGACCTGCGTGAACTCTTGCAGCGCCCGGAGCGCAGCGAGGACGCTTCAAGAGATTCACGCACCGATGGGTCGGCGCACCGCTAAGGGGCCCGAACGAAACAGTAGGGCGCGATGGGCGGAACAACGGACGCCTCGGCAGGGTGAATCAATCCGGCAGGTGCATCCGAACGGAAGTGACGATGACTCCGGGCTTGAGCATGAGCATCGCTTTGATGCGGAAGGCCATCTGGTTGTGCAGGATGCGCTGCCACCATTTGGGCGTGACGAACTCGGGGAGGATCACGGTCAGGCAGACCTCGGGCTCGGCCAGGCGGAACCGCTCCACTTCGTCCAGGATCGGCTCCACGATCCGCCGGTATGGGCTCGGCACACTGCGCAGGGGCACGCCCATGCCGTAGTAGGCCCAGTCTGCCCTCAGCTTCTGGATGGCGGCGCTTTCGTGGAAGCCGTCCGAGCCCAGATCGACGGTGAGCGCCTCCACCCGGTTGCCCGATATCAGCCGGGCGTAGGCCAATGCCTGGACCACCCCGGCGTGCAGGCTGGACACCAGCACGATGGCGTGGTGCTTGCTCGGGAGGAAGGCGTCGGTGCGGCTGGCGGCCAGGGTGGACTTCACCCGGATGTAGTGGCGGTGGATGTTGAAAAAGATCACCACCAGCATCGGCACCAGCGCGATGACGATCCAGGCGCCGCCGGCGAACTTGGTGATGGCGATGTCCAGCATCACCAGCGCCGAGGCGGCCGCGCCGACGCCGTTCACCACCGACTTCACATGCCAGTGGCGGCCGCGCTTCCTGAACCAGTGCACGACCATGCCGGTCTGGCTGATGGTGAAGCCCATGAACACGCCCAGGGCATAGAGCGGCAGCAGGATGTCGGTGTTGGCGTGGAACAGGTAGACCAGCGCCCCGGAGAGGACCGAGAGGATCAGGATGCCGTTGGAGAACACCAGGCGGTCGCCCATGCTGGTGAACTGCTGGGGCATGAACCCGTCCTTGGCGTGGAGCGCTGCCAGCCGCGGGAAGTCGGAGTAGGCGGTGTTGGCCGCCACCAGCAGGATGGCGAAGGTGAAGGCCTGGATCAGGCCGTAGCCGATCCGGGCGGGAATGCCCAGGACGCCGTTGTACCCCAGGATCTGCCAGCTGAGCCTGGACAGCAGGGTCTCCTGCACCACCTCGGCGTCGGGGCTGTGGTGGTAGGTGACGCCATAGTGGCGGCTGAGCAGGGTGATCCCCAGGAACATGATCCCCAGCAGGAGCGCCATCCAGACCATGGTCCTGGCCGCGTTCCGGCCGGCGGGCTCCTTGAAGGCGGGAACCCCGCTGGAGATGGCCTCCACCCCGGTCAGGGCGGTGCAGCCCGCGGCGAAGGCCCGCATGAACACCCAGAGCAGCACCAGGCCCGCCAGCTGGGAGGCGTGCCCCGCGGCGCGCTCCATCTGCAGGTGGCCGGGCCCGGGCACCAGCGGCGCCCCGAACATCCAGCGGCCGAAACCGATGGCCAGCAGGACCGCCATGCAGCCGAGGAAGCCGAAGGTGGGAATGGCGAAGTACCTGCGCCCTTCCCGCAGCCCGCGCAGGTTGGCCATGGCGATGCCGGCGATGACCAGCAGCGCCAGGAACACGTTGGCGCCCTCCAGGGCCGGCACGGCGGAGGTGATGGCGGCGATCCCGGCGGACACCGACACCGCCACGGTGAGCACGTAGTCGATGAGCAGGGACGCGCCGGCGGTCTGCGCCGCCATCTCCCCGAGGTTTTCCTTGGCCACCATGTAGGTCCCGCCGCCCCCGGGATACTCCAGGATGGTCTGCCGGTAGCTGATGGCCAGCAGGGCCAGGAGGATGACGATGCCGCAGGCCGCCGGGACCAGCAGCCCGAACACGGCCGACGCCGCCACGCCGGCGGCGAGGCCCAGCCCGCCCTGGCCAAGGGTCATGGAGAGCGAGGCCGTGATCTCCTGGGTGGCGTACGCCACCGAGGAGAGGGCATTCGAGGAGAAGACCGCGAGTCCGATGGGGGTGCTGATCTTGGTGTGCTGGGTCTCGTCGGTGGCCAGACGGCGACCCAAAAGAAGACGTCGAAAATCAGCCATAGGTCCCCATGCAAAGCCCAAGTGGATTATGACTCAAGAATGCCGGGGTTGGTGGAATCCGCAAGGTTTCCGTTGTCAACGGCGGCTCCAGATGTCGAACGGCTGGGTGCCGATGAGGGCGGTGAGCGCGCCCGAGTACCTGCTCCAGCCCAGGCCCTGGTCGGTGCGCAGGTAGCCGTAGGAGAGCTCCACGTAGAACCGGGCCAGGATGGTCCGGAGCATGAGCCCGGCGGCCTCGCCCCGGTTGGCGGAGAACAGGCTGCCGGGGTCGCCGGCGAGAAGGCCGTAGTCGAACCTGGGAATCGCCTGGAAGGACAGGCCGAAGGGCCCGGGCACGCGCACCGGCAGGCCCAGGCGCCCCACCAGGAAGTTCGGGGCCAGGTAGCCCATGGACTTTGAGCCCATGAGGAAGGAGGTCCCGCCCAGGGTCCACCAGCGGTCCAGGGGCAGGTGGTTGCCGTAGCCCCATTCCAGGTCCAGATCCAGCCCCGGATTGGCCGCGAGCCGGTCGGAGCCGAAGGAGGTGATCCCCCGGGCCCGCAGGTAGGCGAAGCGGAAGGGCGCGGCCGGTCCGGGGGCCGGCCCGGAATCGGGCTCCGCCATGGCCTCGCCGTAGCCGTAGCGGCCGCGCAGCAGCAGGCCGTCCCGGGGGAAGGTGTGCCGGTCGAAGTTGTCCCACTCCGTGGACAGGCCGGCGGTGCGCTGGTGGCTCACCACCCGCTGGCCGCTCCAGCTGGCGGCGGCCTCCCGCCAGTCGCCGTCGAGCGCGGCCTTGCCCTGTCCCAGGTTGCCGAACCGCACGAACCAGCCCAGGTCCAGGTCCCGCCGCTCCACCCTGCCGCCGTCGATCCCGGCCGGGAGGGTGCCGCTGTTGAAGCTCAAGGGCCCGTCCAGCCGCTGGCGGGATGAGGAGGCCAGGAATTCCAGACCGGTCCCGGGCAGGGTCTGGGCCACCGGCCCGCGGAGGGCCAGCCACACCTGGTCCTCCAGGCGGTTCTTGGCGCCGCCGATCTCCCCCACGACGCCCACGCCGCCCACATTGACCGTGCGGTAGGTGAAGCCGACCTCGGCCCCCAGGTTGGATTCGTAGCCCACGCTCAGGTCCAGGGACTGCCTCTGGTGGTGCACCGGCACCAGGACCAGCTCCACCCCGCCCCCGGGGCCCTCCGCCGGCCGGAGCTGGTAGCGCAGCTCCAGAAGCTGCAGGCGGCTTTCGGCCATGTCGATGGCGTTGCGCAGCCGGGCGGTGCGCAGGGGCTGCCCGATCAGCTTGCCCATGGTGGTCCTGAGGTAGCGGGTCTCGGCTTCCCGGCCGCCGCCCAGGACCGTGACCTTGCGGATCCGCGGCTCCTGGACCACCACCTTGAGCACGCCGGATTCATCCACGAAACCGGATCCGCGCACGTCCACCAGCGGCACGCCGTCCATCACGATCCGGTGCACCCAGCCGCCCACGAAGTCCCCGAAGGCTTCGGGGTTGAAGGCCGCCCCCAGCGGGAAGCGCTCCCGCAGCCCGGCCTCGATCTGCTCCCGCCAGACCTCCGGCGCCTGCACCTGGCGCTGCCGGATCCGGGCGAAGGGCGTGAACTGGAACCGGACCACCGGCTCCCCGTCCTGGGTCGCGCATTCCGCCTTGGCCTCCCTGGCCCAGCCGTGCAGCAGCATCTGCTGGAGCACCACCAGGACGCCCTGGCGGCGGATCGGCTGGCCCTCGGGCAGCGCCCGGCCCATCATGGCCGCGGCCTCCGGGGGAAGCGTAGACTCCATGTCCGGGCTCTGCCCGGGCATGGAGTGGGGGAGTCTGAGGGGATGCCATGCATGCGTGGCATGAGAGGGCTCACCAGCGCGCGGTCCCCCCTCAGTCATATCAGTTGCCTGGACCACCGCGCGGCGCACCGGCAGCAGCTCCTCGCCGCCCAGGGGGTCCAGCACCGCCGCCCTGAGGGCCGGGATGGCCGCGTCGAAGGCCTTGCGCCCCGCCGCCACCATGGCCGGAACCTGATCGCCGTAGTCGAGGAAATTGATCGGCCCAAGCTGCGGCCGGATCAGGATGCTGGCCGCTGCGCGGCTTTCCCACTGCCTGCGCTCCACCACCAGGTCCAGGCTGCGGGCGGCCAGCGAGAAGAAGTTGGAGGAAGTGCGGCTCTCCAGCGGCGAGCTCACGTCCACCGCCAGGGTCAGATCCGGATGGAAGCTCTCCTTGGCCACGGACACCGGCAGGTTCTCCACCAGGGCCCCGTCCACATAGTGCTGGCCGCCGATGAGCACCGGGCTGAAGGCCCCGGGCACGGCCATGGAAGCCCGCAGCACCTCCACCAGGTCGCCTTCCGCGAAGATCCGGCCCTGGCCCGTCTCCAGGTTGGTGGCCACCACCCGCAGGGGCCATTTCAAGCCGTCGTAGGTCCCCCCGGAGAAATAGGCGCCCCGGGCCAGCAGGCCTTCCAGGGTCCGCTGGATCTCCACCCCGTCGCGCAGGGCCAGGGCGAAGGAGGGCTTGCCGCCGTTCATCTCGATGGAGAGGAAGGTCCCGTTCTCCGCCTCGTCCTCCTGAAGGGTGCGCCCGGGATTGCGCAGCAGCGGGTCCAGGAAGGCCCGGTTGAAGTCCACCCGGGTGAACAGCTCCTCGATCTCCTTGCCCGAGAAGCCGCAGGCCATGAGCGCGCCCATGAGCGAGCCGGCGCTGGTGCCGGTGATGCTGTCGATGGGCACGCCGGCTTCCTCCAGGCGCTGGATCACGCCGATGTGGGCCACGCCGCGGGCGCCTCCGCCGCTCAGCACCAGGGCCAGGGAGGGCCTTCCGGGAAGCTCCACCCGGGGGGCGAAGCGGAACACGAAATCCGCAGGCACGACCTTCACAGCGAAGGGCGCCTCCAGCGCTTGGGCCTGGGCCGCCAGCAGGCAGGCGGGAGCGAGCACGGCCAGGGCCGCCCACCCTCTGCTCATGCCAGCGCCGCGCATTGGGCCGCCATCATCGCGCCGCAGCCCTCCAGCCCCAGGTCCAGCAGCGCCAGGGTCTCGGCCCGGCTGAAGCTGCGCCCCTCACCGGTGGACTGGAATTCCACCAGCTCCAGCCCGCCCGCCGCCCACGCCAGGCCCGCCGCCACCAGGTTGCAGTCCACCGCCGCCCGGTGGTCCTCCTCGTACTCCAGGTCCAGGATCAGCCCCCGGCGCAGGCCGGCGTCCTCCCGCTCCAGGATGCCCACGCTCACCGCCGCCACCTGGCGCCCCAGGGCGGCGCTCAGCCCCCGGGCCCGCAGGGCCAGGGCCAGGGCCACCCAGGCCCCGGTGATGGCGGCGCAGCGGGTGCCGCCGTCGGCGTTGAGCACATCGCAGTCCAGGGTGATCTGGCGCTCGCCCAGGGCCTGCAGGTCCACCGCCTGGCGCAGGCTCCGGCCGATGAGGCGCTGGATCTCCACGGTCCGGCCCTGCTGCTTGCCCTTGGCCGCCTCCCGGTCCGTCCGGGTGTGGGTGCTCCCCGGCAGCATCCCGTACTCGGAAGTAATCCAGCCCCGGCCCTGGCCTTTCATCCAGGCCGGGACGCGCTCTTCCAGGCTGGCGGAGCAGAGCACGTGGGTGTCGCCCAGGCGGATCAGGCAGGATCCGTGCGCATGGACCTGGACGCCGGTCTCCAGACGTAAGTTTCTAATTTCATTATTGTTTCTAGTCATTTTTGGGATCCAGTTCGATTTTTTTCACGCGATTTTGGTGGCGGCCACCGAGAAAAGGGGTTTCCAAAAAGGTTTTAAGGTAATATTCAGCTTGGAGCGGATCCGTCAGCCGCTGGCCGAAAGCGATGGCGTTTGCGTCGTTGTGCTGTCTAGCCAGTCTGGCGTGCTCGGGGGAAGTCACCAGGGCACAACGGATGTTGGCATGGCGGTTGGCCGTGATGCTGATCCCGATCCCCGACCCGCAGACCAGTACCAGGCGTTCCCACTTGTCCATTCCTGCCGCTGCCCGGTGCGCGAAATCCGGATAATCCACAGAGCCAGGACCATCGGTTCCGAAGTCGACCACCTCGTGTCCCTGCGCCAGGGCCCATGCCTTCAGGCGCTCCTTGAGGTCATAACCTGCATGATCGCTAGCAAAACCAAGCCTCATATGTGTCGCTCCCAGGAAAAGGGTAACTGAATGACCCGGCCCATTCTTCAGTATCGTCCACTGGACCGAGGCTTTCTGCTTTGTCTTGAGGGTGAGTCCGGAGTCGCCGACTGGCAGCGGACCCTGCGCACCCTACCCGGCAACCTCCACGGCCGGGACCGGCTGACGCCGGCCCGGGCCCGGGCCTTCCTGCCCGACGGCCGGCTGGTGGAAACCCACACCGTGCCCTTGCGCTGGCAGCGGGCCCTGCCCTGGCTGGCCTCCATGCCCACCGATCCCGAGCGGGTGGGGGGCAGCCTGGCCTTCTGGGGGGTGGCCCTGCGCCTGCTGCAGTCCATGGTGCTCCGGGGCGCCCTGCTGCCCCAGCTGGACACCCGCGGCAACCCCTGGCGCGCCACCTGGGGCATCAGCCTCACCAGCCCCGCGGACCGGGAGGCCCTGGACCTGCTCCTGAAGTCCATGCCACCCTCGGCCCTGGCCTTCCCCGAAGACGACGGCTGGACCTTCACCAAGGGCCTGGCCCTGGGCACCCTGGACACCGAGGAGCTGGACGACGACCTGGCCATGCCCCCCAGCGGCCAGATGGTGCTGCGGGCCTTCCTGGAGGACGGCGCGGATTTCCTGGTGCGCTTCGTGGCCGGGTCGCTCAGGCAGGGCGAAGATCCCCGGCTGGGCCTGATCCACCGCCTGCGCGGGCACAAGCGGGACCGCCTGCCCTGGGACGAGCGGCTGATGGTGGCCCTCAGCCACCCCATGAACGAGTTCCCCACCATCGGCATCACCGAGCGGACCCTGGGCGAGCAGCTGGAGCAGTGGAGCGAAGGCGCGCGGGTCCAGTGGATCCGGCCCAGCCTCACGCTGGAGGCGCCCCCGGTGCCGCCGGGCAAGGACGCCATCCAGGAGGCCGACCGCCTTTCCGAAGGGGGGTGGATCCTGCGGGTGGGCCTGGAGACCCAGGAAGGGGACGTCATCCCGGTGAACCGGCTGTGGGAGGCCTCCACCGAGCCCGAGGTGCTGGAGGCGCGCAAGGTGCTGCTGCGGGGCCTGGCCCGGGCGGTGCCGTTCTTCCCGGCCCTGCAGGGCACCCTGTCCGGCAAGCAGCCGGATGACCTCATCCTCAACCCCACCGAGGCCTGGGAGTTCCTCACCCGCGGCGCCGCCCAGCTCAAGGAGGCCGGGTTCCTGGTGCACATCCCCGAAGCCCTGGCGGAGTTCGGCGGCGCCCGCCGGCTGCGGGCCAAGGTCAAGCTCGGCGCCCGCCAGCTCCTGGCGGCGGCCGGCGACGGCTCGGCCCAGGAAGGCCTCGACGGCGCGGTCTCGGCGGACTGGTCGCTGATGCTGGGCAACGACACCCTGGACCTCCAGGACTTCGCCCAGATGGCCAGCCTCAAGCACCCCCTGGTGGCCTGGAAGGGCAAGTGGGTGGCCCTGGACCCGGCCACCCTCAAGCAGATCACCCAGGTGATCCAGGCCAGCCGCGGCGCCGGCTTCGAGAGCATGAGCCGGGGCGAGGCCCTGGCCGCGGCCCTCACCGGCACCGCCCGCATCCCGGGGGTGAGCGAGGCCATCGAAGTGGAGGCGGCCGGCGATTTCGGCGCCGCCCTGGACGAGCTGAAGATCCTCCCCGACCAGCCCATCACCCAGCCCGCCGGGTTCATCGGCCAGCTGCGGCCCTACCAGCTGCGCGGCCTGGCCTGGCTGGACGGCCTGTGCCGGCTCGGCCTGGGCGGCATCCTGGCCGACGACATGGGCCTGGGCAAGACCATCGAGGTGCTGGCGCTGCTGCTGCACCGGCAGCAGAAGAACCCCAACGTAGGCCCGCCCACCCTGCTGGTCTGCCCCACCTCGCTGCTGGGCAACTGGGAGCGCGAGATCGCCAAGTTCGCGCCCACCATCCCGTTCTTCGTGCACCACGGCAACAACCGCGACAGCCTGCCCAAGGTGTTCCGGCCGCACACCATCGTGCTCACAACCTACGGCGTGATCCGGCGCGAGGAGGAGATCTTCTCCGCCCGCCACTGGGGCATGGCGGTGGTGGACGAGGCCCAGGCCATCAAGAACGCCGGCTCGTTCCAGGCCAAGGCCGTGCGCAAACTGAAGGCCGCCTTCAAGCTGGCCCTCACCGGCACCCCCATCGAGAACCGGCTGCTGGAGCTGTGGTCCATCCTGGCCTTCGCGCTCCCGGGCTACCTGGGCGGCGAGACCGTGTTCAAGGACCAGTTCGCCTCGCCCATCGAGAAGTACCGGGATCCCGACGCCGCCCTGGAGCTGCGCCAGCGGGTCGGCCCATTCATCCTCCGCCGGCTCAAGACCGACCGCACCATCATCCAGGATCTCCCCGAGAAGCTGGAGATGAAGGTCTACACCCAGCTCAGCAAGGAGCAGGCCCAACTCTACAAGGCCCGGGTGGAGCAGATGGACCTGGACCTGTCTGCGGCCCAGGGCATCGAGCGCAGGGGCCGGATCCTGGCCCTGCTCACCCACCTCAAGCAGATCTGCAACCACCCCACCCAGTTCCTCAAGACCACCGGCCCTTACAAAGGCCGCAGCGGCAAGCTGGAGCGGCTCACCGAGATGCTGGAGGAAGTGCTGGAGACCGGCGAGAAGGCGCTGGTGTTCACCCAGTTCAAGGAGATGGGCGACCGGCTCCAGATCCACCTGAACGACGTGCTCGGCTTCGAGCCGCCGTTCCTGCACGGCGGATCCTCGCGGGAACAGCGGGACGAGATGGTGCGCAGCTTCCAGGAGGACGCCGACGGCGCCAAGGTGCTGCTGCTCAGCCTCAAGGCCGGCGGGGTCGGCCTGAACCTCACCGCCGCCACCCACGTCTTCCACTTCGACCGCTGGTGGAACCCGGCGGTGGAGGACCAGGCCACGGACCGGACCTACCGCATCGGCCAGACCAAGAACGTCCAGGTGCACAAGCTCATCACCATGGGCACCCTCGAGGAGAAGATCGACGCCATGCTGGAATCCAAGCGGGACCTGGCGGACCGGGTGGTGGGCACCGGCGAAGGCTGGCTCACCGAGCTGGACGACGACGCGCTGCGCCGGCTGGTGCTGCTGGAGCCCGACGCCGACATCATGGGCGAGGACGAGCCCAACGGCAACGGCCACGTCAACGGCCATGGCCGCGCCACCCAGGCGCCTGCGCCCCCGGCGCCGGTGCCGGCGCCCGCCGAGGCCGACGAGCCCGGGCGTGACCCGGAAGAGCCGGAGCTGGCCCTGGCGGCCGCGCCCTTGAAAAATCAGTTGGTCTCGCGTATTCCCGAAGGGGATACCGAGAGGCCCACCCGCGGCCGGCCCCCCGGTGCCAAGGGGCTGGTCCGGAAAAAGCCCAAAGTGGCCTTGCGCAAAGGGGTGATCTCGTGACCACGCTGAGCGAGCGCTTCGGCACCACCTGGTGGGGGCGCCTCTGGATCACGGCCCTGGAGCAGCTGGGCGACGATTTCGAGAACCGCCTGCCCCGCGGCAAGAAGTACGCGGAGGAGGGCGCCGTGAGCCACTTCACCGTCAGCCCCGGCGAGATCCAGGCCAAGGTCCACGGCCGCAAGACCTACAACGTCACCCTGGGCCTTCCGGCGCTCACCGCGGCCCAGTGGGAGAAGGCCCTGGAGCGGATCCACCTGGAAAGCCGGTTCGTGGCCTCGCTCCTGGCCGGAGAGATGCCCCAGGGGCTGGACGAGACCTTCAGGGAATCCGGCGCCAGCCTGTATCCCAGGGTGCCCAAGGAGCTGCAGACCCACTGCGACTGCCCGGACTGGGCCAACCCGTGCAAGCACGTGGCCGCGGTCTGCTACATCATGGCCGAGGCCCTGGACCGGGACCCCTGGCTGCTGTTCGACCTGCGCGGGCGCACCCGGGAAGAAGTGCTGGAAGCGCTCCAGGCGCGCATGGAAGTGCCCGCGGTGGAGGCCCCCAGGAAGCGCGGGCGGCCGAAGAAGGTGGTCTCGGTGGTGGACCTGCTGCCCCGGCGCCGGGAGATGGCCGAGCCCTGGTTCCGCATGCCCGACGACGCCTACGACGCGCCCCCGGTGCCCCTGCCGGACATCGCCCTGCCCCGCACCATCCCGGCCGACCCTTCCGTGTTCATCCAGCTCGGCCCGCTGCCCCACGCCCGGATCGAGGCCAGCTTGTGCCTGGCCGCGCTCATGCACCGCACTGCCCAGGTGGTCCAGCTGCAGATCGAGGAAGGGGTGGACAGCATGGATGATCCGGAGCCCGAAAGCAGCTCCGCGCCCTCGCCCTTCGAAACCCCCATTCCCGCCCCGCCAGCCGTGAAGCCTTGGCGTCACAACAAGAAGCGCCGGTGGAGCAAGAACTGACCCGAACCCCAGGAGCCTTCATGCAGACCATCAATACCGCCCACGCCCCCGCCGCCATCGGCCCCTACTCCCAGGCCAAGGTGCTGGGCAACCTGCTGTTCTCGGCCGGCCAGATCGCGCTGGTGCCCGGAACCATGGAGTTGGTCACCGGACCCATCGAGGCCCAGACCGAGCAGGTCATCGGCAACCTCACCGCCATCCTCGCCGAGGCCGGCACGGACTGGTCCCGGGTGCTCAAGACCACGGTCTTCCTCACCGATCTGGCCGAGTTCGGCGCCTTCAACGCGGTCTACGAAAGGCTGCTGGGCGGGGCGAAACCGGCCCGCAGCACCGTCCAGGTGGCCGCGCTGCCCAAGGGCGCCAAGGTGGAGATCGAGCTCATCGCTGGGATCTAGGTCTCGGGTTCTGGGAGGTCCTGCAGCGCGGCGAGCACTGGGACCAGACTCGGGTAGCCCTCGGACCCCGCGCGAATGGCGGCGTACACATGCCGGCTGGGGCTCTGCGGACCCTTCAGGGCGCGCAAGGCCACCCCGGCCTGTACCGCACTGGGAACGGCCATCCGCGGCACCAGGGCCACGCCGCAGCCCGCGGCCACCAGGGCGAAGACTGCGGACCAGTCGTTGGCATGGTGGATGATGCCTGGATTGAACCCAGCAGACGTGCATGCGGCCAAACCAACCTCCTGGCAAGGTCCGCGCATAGCCCCCACGATCCAAGGCTCCGTCGCCAGATCCTTGAGTTCGATCAAGGCCTGCGGGGCCATGGGGTGATCCTCGGCCAAGGCCACCAGGAGGGGATCGTCCAGCAGCTCCTTCCGGCTGTAGCGGGGGTCGCCGCGGTCGGGGCCGTTGTGGTAATCCACCGTGATGGCGATATCGAGATCTCCTGCGTCCAGCCGGGTGAAGCATTCCGGCGCCTCGGTCTCGAACACCGACAGCCGCAACCGTGGCCGCTCCCGGCGCAGCCGGACCAGGGCGGGGGCCATGATGCCGACAATGGCGGTGGCGAATGCCCCGATGGTGACGTGGCCGACGATGCCCTCGTCGAAGGCCGCCAGGTCCGCCCTGGCGCGCTCCAGTTGGGCGTCGATGGCCGATGCGTGCTCGAGCAGGAGCATGGCCTGGGGGGTGAGGCGCACTCCCCGGCCATGGGGCATGAGCAGCGGCACCCCGGCCTCGCGGCTCAGGGACGCGATCTGCTGGGAAATGGCCGATGGGGTCAGGTTCAGCGCGCCCGCCGTGGCTCCGACCGTGCCTCGCGCCTGCAGTTCCCGGAGCACCCGCAGGCGCCGGATATCGATTGTTAAGGTCTGGATGCGTGGTTCCATGCAGATAGTTTAACTGGACATTAAGGATTGCCCCAGGCCAGGATGACGGAGCGGATGGCGGGGCTGTCCGCCAGGAGGAGGCGCCATGGAACCCAAGACCCCAAGCGGAGCGCAGGCGGCCCTGATCGGCATCGTCGGCGATAGGAATCCCGGCAACAAGACCCACCTGATGACCGAAGACGCCCTGGGCCACGGTGCCGAGCCGATCGCCTTCGAATGGGTGCCCACGGAACAGATCGCGGCGGATCCTGCCGGCCGGCTGTCGCGCTATGCCGGTCTCATCATTTCTCCGGGCAGCCCGTACCTCAGCATGGAAGGCGCCCTCGCGGCCATCCGCTACGCCCGTGAAGCCCTCGTGCCGCTGCTGGGAACCTGCGGAGGCTTCCAGCACATCGTCGTGGAGTTCACCCGCAACGTGCTGGGCATCGCCGATGCGGACCACGCGGAGACCAACCCCTCGGCGCCCCGTCTGGCCATCACCCCCCTCACCTGCTCCCTGGCCGGACAGCAGCATCCGGTGCGGTTGGTCCCGGGGTCCAGGGCGGCCGGGATCTATGCCGTGGCCAGCGCGGTGGAACCGTTCTACTGCAATTATGGGCTCAATCCCGATTACCGGCCGCTCCTCGAAGCCCGGGGCCTCATGGTCAGCGGCCTGGGCGAGGACGGCCTGGTGCGGGTCCTGGAGTTGCGGGGGCACCCGTTCTTCTTCGGTACCCTCTTCGTGCCCCAGGCGCGCTCGCGGCCGGGAGCCCCGCACCCGCTGGTGGCCGGATTGGTGGCCGCGGCGCGGAAGGAAGTTTCCATCTAGAAACCCTCATCCCCCGGCAGCCCCAGGAACTCCAGGAACCGCCCGTGGGTTTCCCGCAGGCAGGCCTGGTAGGCCCCGTCCAGGGTCCCGGTGCGCTCCAGCGACGCGGCGAACAGGCTCGCGGCCACAGCCAGCCGCGGATCCTTGGGCTGCCTGATCGGGCGCCCGCGAAGGGTGGCCTGCATCCGTTCCAGGTCCACCGGAACCCCCCGGCACCAGAGCTCCGCCGCCACCTTGACCGCCCGCTGGAGGGAGTCCTCGCCCTGGGCGTCCAGGGATAGGAAAACCCCCTCCTGCCTGGGCAGCAGCCGCGCCAGCGCGGAGGTCAGGACGTTCCGGGGACCGTGCTCGATGAAGACGCGCACGCCGTTGTCCCACGCCCGCCATGCGGCGGTGGGAAAGTCCAGCGGATGCAGGGCCTGGCCGGCCAAGGCCTCGGCGACTCGGTCATCGCTCAATTCATAGGAATCACCGAGATACTGGGAAAAGAATGTCATCCCCGGCACCGGCCGGGTGGGACGGCGGTGCTGGAGGTACCAGAGGGGCGGGACCGCGGTCATGACCGGCGTGTGCTCGACGAGACCGCCCGTGGGGAACGCGGTTATGCCCGCACAGCCCGCCAGGACCCTCCTGCAGGCCTCGGCCTGCCCGGCCAGCAGACAGTGGACCAGAGAGAAGATGATGCTGACGTAGGCCCGCTCCTCGCCCGAGACCCGCTCCAGCACCTTGCCCACAGGACCGAACACCATCCAGTTCCGCCACCTGACCTCGGCCCCTTCGGGCAGTCCCCAGTGGATCCTGGCGGCCTCGAAGGTGCCGGATACCTGCCTGGCAGAAAGCCCCCGGGGTTTCGGCAGTTCCTGTTCGCCCTCGGAGCAACCCCAGGCGCCGTAGGCAACCAGGGCTTCCGTTTCGCCCAGGGACAACCCCATGGCCAGGTCCGGCCAAAGCCCGAGCAGGTCCCGGGTGAAGGCCGCGTGGGCCTGGCACAGGAACCGGCTGGCCGCACGCTCGTAAAGGGGGTCGCCGCTCCGTCCCGGGTGGGCTCCGTAGGCCCAGTCGGCTGGGGCGAAATCCTGGTAGGCGCGGATGAGCATCGGCAGGCAGGGCATCCCCAGCAGAAGCTCCCTGCCCATGCCCGGGTAGCCCAAGCCGCAGACGGTGAACAGGCAGGCGACCTTGCCCCGGACCGGTGCCGGGCAGAAGCAGGCCTGCGGGTCCAGCCATGGTTCGGCCGCGCCGTTGCGCTGGATCAGCCCGGGGATCCGGTCCAGGACCTGCTGGCGTTCCAATTCGCCGTGGGCCACCACCGCCAGGCGGACCGGGCCCTGGCCGCCCGGCTCATCCAGGAGCACCCGCTGGATCAGGTCATCCAGGCTGTCGCCCGCGTAGGCGGAGATCTCCGGCGCCGCGAGCAGCGGCTTGGGCGCCGGCCCGGGACGGAACGGCCGCCAGAGGTCCGTGCGCAGCCGTCTGCCTCCCGGAGCTTCCACTTCCAGCATGAAGCCGAGGCCGTCGTTGCGGTCCAGGAAGGGTTCCCAGCGGTCGTCCTCCGGGCTGAGCCAGGCGCCGTGGCCGGCCATCATGCACCCGGCCGCCACCTGCAGCAAGCCCGAAACCATCTGGCCCAGGCCGGGAAAGAGGGCGGCGGGGTCGAAGCGGATGCTCTTGCGGTCCCGCTCCGGCCCGGAACCCATGACCGCCCAGATGTGGTCGCCGTCCCGGTCGGCGGCGTCCTTGCGCCGGAGCGCGAGGAACACGGCCAGGCCGCCGGGGGCGGATGCTGGCTGGGTCCGGCCGGCGGGCCAGGCCTGGATCGCGCCCACCAGGGCGCCGTCCAGCCCACCCGCCTGGATCCGCCGGACCGCGGCGCTGAGGGCCAGGTTCGCGCCCAGGTCCTCCCCGACGCAGGCACCACCCTGGCCGCGGAAGCCGAACCTGGCCTGAAGCTTCCGGGCCAGGGGGCCCAGCCCGGTGCCCGGCGCTGATTCCAGGCCGAGGAAGACAGCGGAGCGGGCGGGATCCCAGGAACCGGCGCCGGCGTGCGCCTCGTCCGCCGCCGCCAGGGCCAGCAGGCCCGGGGCCCGGTCCTCGGCCTGGGAACCCTCCCGGTTCCGGAACAGCCGGTCCAGGAAGGCGCCGGAGCCCGCCAGGCCCTGGCCGTGGACGCCGATCCCCACCACGGCCGCCTGGGCGAGGCGGGCCACCGGCTTCAAGCTGCGCCCCGCGCGGACCCGGTAACAGGGCGGATCCCGTCGGTCTTGTTCAAAAGCACAACACGGTCAGCCGCCATACCGCCCCGGAAGGTCACAGGGCAGAAACATAGGTCATGTTTTATTCATTGTCAATCCCGCCCGGTTGCCGTTGCTACAATGCTTCCAGCCTGAAAGGAACGAACATGATCCAGGAACTGAAGACCTTGCTGCTCAAAGACCTGGCCACCCTCCGGCGCGAGGTGGAGTTGTATCCCGACGACGCCTCCCTCTGGCGGACGCTGCCGGGGATCGCCAACCCCGGCGGCAACCTCGCCCTGCACCTGGCCGGGAACCTGCAGTTCTACGTGGGCGAACAGGTGGGCCATTCGGGCTACGTGCGGCACCGCGAC
Organism: Holophagaceae bacterium; assembly: GCA_003165415.1. Taxonomy (GTDB): domain Bacteria; phylum Acidobacteriota; class Holophagae; order Holophagales; family Holophagaceae; genus Mesoterricola. Next base: position 28,151 of record PLUC01000079.1, on the reverse strand, counting down.
TGGGAGTTCGAGGCCCGGGGCCTGCCCCGGACCCGGGTGCTCCAGGAGATCGACGCGGCGGCCAAGGCGGTGGAGGAAGCCCTCACGGCCATGGACCCCGCCATCCTGGACCAGGAGTCCCCCTCCACCATGGGCGGCAAGAAGGTGACGGGCGGGCTGTTCCTGCTCCACCTCTGCGACCATCTGGGCTACCACCTCGGCCAGCTCAACTACCACCGCCGGATGATCGGTTAAATTATTCCGCGACCACTTCCTTGCGCCGGTTCTTGGCCTGGGGACGGACCACCAGGCGCTGGGACTCCGGGGGGTTGGACAGGGCGGTCAGGTCGATGGGGGACAGGTGGTAGTCCCCCACCACCTTCCAGGCCCTGGCCTGCTTGGGCAGGCGCTCCGGCTGCATGACTTCCCACCCCTGGGCGTAGGAGACGAAGGAAGGCATCACCAGGGCGAACCCGGTGTAGAGGAAGGCGGGATAGCGGATCCAGCCCTCGCCGCCGTCGGGACCCGCCAGGGGCAGGGCGAACAGGGGGTGCAGCCCGCCGTTGATCCAGAAGCCGGTGGGGGGGTCGTGCCGGGGATAGACGAAGATGCGGCGGCGGTGCATCAGGGTGTTGGCGCCCACCCGGTAGGCGTCCAGCGGCTGGATCCCGGTGTTCTCCAGGGAAGGCCCCCAGGCCCGCTCCGGATGGCCCACCACCTGGATCACCTCCCGGCCGTGGCCCTGGAGCTTCTGGAACAGGGCCCTCAGCTCCTCCCCTTCCTCGTCCTCCAGGTGGCCCTGGTTGGGCTTGATGTCGCCCAGCAGCACCACCCGCTTGGGCCTGGTGTCGTCCAGCAGGCCCAGCAGGCGTTCCCAGATCTCGTGGTGCTGGCCGTTGGGCACCGGGTCCGGCCGCTTGCGCCGGGCGGCGCCCAGCCCCAGGAACAGGTCGGCCAGCACGAGGGTTTCCTGGCGGGGCAGCAGGATCGCGCGGCGGCTGTCGAGAATGACGTCTTCGGAGAACTTGATCTGCATGGCTTCACGGTTCCAGTCCCTATCATTGGAACACGATAGGCGCCCGGGTCCCAGTGATCGAAGGGATTCCCTATTTATGCAAAAATTGGGCTGGAGGCTCCCATGGGTTCAGTGTGGTGGACGGGGTTGGGGAGCCTGGTGGCGGGAGCCGGCGGCGGCATCCTCGCCGGCTTGTTCGGCGTCGGCGGGGCACTGGTGCTCATCCCCATGCTGGCCCTGCTGCTGGGCCTGAACCAGCACCAGGCCCAGGGCACGGCCCTGGCCGCGATGCTCCTGCCCAACGGCCTGCCCGCGGTGCTCTACATGCGGCGCATGGGCATCGTCATCCACTGGGCCCTGGTGGTGACCCTCACGTGCGGGTTCCTGCCCGCCGTCTGGGCGGGAGCGGCCCTGGCCAACCTGATCCCCGAACCGGCCCTGCGCATGGGCTTCGCCGGAGTCCTGCTCCTGCTGGCCGGGCGCACCCTGCTGCAGAAGACCCCGGCCCGCGAGCACCCGTCCAGTGTCGTCCCGGTCCCCTATGGCCGCACCTGGCTGCCCGGCCTGGCCATCGGCTGCGCCGGGGGCCTGGCCTCCGGGCTGCTGGGCATCGGCGGCGCCATCCTCATGATTCCGCTCATGGTCTGGCTGGTGCGCATCCCCCAGCACGAGGCCCAGGCCACCAGCCTGGTGCTCATGCTGGCGCCCATCGGCCTGCCGGGGGTGTGGGTGTACGCCCGCAATGGTGGCGGGCTGCCCTGGCTGGCCCTGGGCGGGGTGGCGGCGGGCTTCCTGTGCGGGGCCTACTATGGTGCCATTTTGGCGTTGCGGATCCGCGGCCCCCGCCTGCGCCAGGGCTTTGCCGGGCTGATGGTGGCCATGGCCCTGCTGCTGATCCTGAAGGGAGCGTGATCGGTTATCCTGGCCATGGAGGTTTGCCCGTGCCGCTGGATGCTCCCGCCCCGCTCTACCAGGGTGAACGCCTGAGGGATCTCATCCTCTGCTATGCCGGCCCCTGGGCGTTCCTTCCGTACCTGCGCTGCCGCGAGGACGAGGAACTGCTCTGGCATTCCCGCCAGGGGGTCCTGCTGGCCTTCGTGGAGGTGGCCATCGGCCTGGCCCTGGTGATCATGGGCCTGTTCCCCATGGTCGGCCTGCTCACGGTGCGCTTCCTGCTGCCCATCTGGCTGCTGTGGTGCCTGGGCAATTCGGTCACGTCCGTGCTCCAGGCGTGCAAGGGCAAGCGGCACAAGATCCCGGTCATCAGCCAGCTGATGGATTACCTTTAGGTGGCGTTACGAAATGACCTGTGCTTTTCAGGTCATTTTGTTACGCCACCTTATGCCGGACCACCAACGAAATGTGAAACGTTGTTCGGACCCTACGGTCTAGCATTCAAGATGAGCATGGCGTCGCCATAGCTGAAGAAGCGGTACTGCTCCCGGATCGCCTCGGCATAGGCCGCCTGGGCCAGTTCGACCCCCAGCAGCGCGGAGACCAGCACGAACAGGGTGCTCTCCGGCAGGTGGAAGTTGGTGAGCAGGAGATCGGCGGTGCGCAGCCGGTAGCCGGGCTGGATGAACAGGCGGGTGGAGCCGCCGCGCTTCAGGGCGGCGCCGTCCCAGGCGGCTTCCAGGGTGCGCAGGCTGGTGGTGCCCACCGCCAGCAGCGGGCGGGTCCGGGCGCGCAGCACCGGCTCCAGGGCCTCCGCGGTGGCCTCGGGGATCTCGTAGCGCTCCTCGTGCATCACGTGGTCCGCCAGGTCCTCGGCGGTCATGGGGCGGAAGGTGCCCAGGCCCACGTGCAGCCGCACCGGGTGCCAGAGGCAGCCCCGGTCCCGCAGGGCGGCGATGAGTCCGTCGGTGAAGTGCAGGCCGGCGGTGGGGGCGGCCACGGCCTCCCCCTGGTCGGCCCGGAACACGGTCTGGTAGCGCGCTTCGTCCTCCTCCCCGGCGGGATGGGCGATGTACGGGGGAAGGGGCATCCGGCCGATGCGGTCCACCGCGTCCCAGTCCAGGTCGCCCCGGGGACCCAGCACCCGCACCCGGCGCAGCCCTTCCTCCAGGGCCGCCTCCACCCGCAGTTCCGCCAGCACCTCGCCGGTCGCGGGGTCCACCACCATGGCTTCCTTGCCGGGCTTCAACCGCGCCCCGGGCCGGACCAGGGCCTCGAAGCCGTCGGGCAGGGCCCGCAGCAGCAGGGCCTCGCCGGCCCCGCCCCCGGCCCGGCGCAGCAGCAGGCGCGCGTGCCGGACCTTGACGTCGTTGGGCACGCAGAGGGTGCCGGGCGGCACCAGCTCCGGCAGGTCCCGGATGGCGCGGTGGCGGATGCTCCGGTCCACCGGGTCCACCACCAGGAGCCTGGCCCCGTCCCGGTCGGGGGCCGGGTGCTGGGCGATCAGCCCGGGCGGCAGATGGAAGTGGAAGGCCTGGCGCTTCATCGGGTCATGAGCGGAACTGGAGCTGGTAGAGGCGGTCGTACTCGCCCTTGGCGGCCAGCAGTTCCTCGTGGGGGCCCCGCTCCACCACCTCGCCGTGGTTCAGCACGCAGATCCGGGTGGCCCGCTGGATGGTGGAGAGGCGGTGGGCGATCACCAGGGTGGTGCGGTCCTGCATGAGCACTTCCAGGGCCTCCTGCACCGCCCGCTCGCTTTCGGTGTCCAGGGCGCTGGTGGCCTCGTCCAGGATGAGGATGGGCGGGTCCTGGAGCAGGGCCCGGGCGATGGCCAGGCGCTGGCGCTGGCCGCCGGACAGGGTGGAGCCGGTCTCGGCCAGGGGGGTGTCGTAGCCCTTGGGCAGGGCGCTGATGAACCCGTGGGCCTGGGCCTTGGTGGCCGCGGCCACCACGGCCGCCCGGTCCGCCGGCCGGCCGTAGGCGATGTTGTCGTGGATGGAGTCCATGAACAGCAGCGTCTCCTGGGTGACGATGCCGATGCGCAGGCGCAGTTCCCGGGGGTCGAATTCCCTCAGGTCGATGCCGTCCAGGGTCACCCGGCCGGAGGTGGGATCGAAGAACCGGGGCACCAGGTTCACCAGAGTGGTCTTGCCGCCGCCGGAGCCCCCCACCAGGGCCACGGTCTCGCCCTTGTGCACCTCCAGGTTGATCCCGCGCAGCACTTCGTTCTTGCCGTTGCGGCCGTCGTAGGCGAAATGGACGTCCTCGAAGGCCAGCCTCCGGGGCTCGGCCGGCACCGGCACCGGGTGGGCGGCCATGGGCATCTTGGAGGTCCGGTCCAGGACCGAGTAGACCCGGTCCAGGCTGGCCTGGGCCACCTGGACTTCGCTGTTGAGCTTGGTGAGCCGGCGGATGGGATCGTAGAAGGCATAGACGGCGATGATGTAGGCGAAGAATCCCGGCCCGGTCATGCCCCCGCTGCGGATGGTGCTGGAGGCGTAGATCAGCAGCGCGGCCAGCAGCAGGCCGCCCACCAGCTCCATGATCGGGTGAGCCACGGCCTGGGCCCGGGCGGACTTCATCATCAGCCGGAACAGCTCGTTGTTCTGCTGGTGGAAGCGCTCCTCCTCGAACGGTTCCCGGGCGAAGCCCAGCACCACCCTGATGTTGCTGAAGACTTCCTTGAGCCGCTGCAGCAGCCGGCTGGACGCCTCCATGTTGCGGTGGTTGATCCTGCGGATGCGCTGGCTGAGCTTCTTGATGGGCACCACCACCAGGGGGCCGGCGATGAACAGGGTCAGGGACAGGCGCCAGTTCATGACCAGGATGGTGCCCAGCATGGCCAGGGCCATGGTCAGCTCGCGCACCGCGTCGGCGAACTGGTTGGAGGCGATACCCTGCACCGCCCCCACATCGGAGATGCAGCGCTGGAGCAGCTCGCCCACCGGATGCCGCTGGAAGAAGGCCGGCTCCTGCCGCAGCAGGTGCGAGAACAGGCGCTCCCGCAGGTTGAGGGTGGCCTTGACCCCGGAGCGGACCATGAGGATGGTGCCGCTGTAGGTGAGGACGCCCTTCAGCAGGAACACCAGCACCAGGATGGTGGGGATCAGGAAGGTCGCCTGGCGCAGCTGGGCGGCCGGGGGCAGCAGGGCCACGAGCCATGCCTTCCACCGCACCAGCAGGCCGGTGGGGTCGGTGGTGCCGCTGCCGCCCATGGCCAGGCTGTCCTCGAACACGAACCTGAGGATGCCGATGAGCAGCCCCTGGCAGGCTCCGGCCAGGGTGAGCAGCAGGCTCCCGCCGATGATGAGCGGCAGGAAGCGCTTGAGATGTTCACGGAAGAAGCGGAGGAAGGAACCCATCCAATCAGCTTACCTTTTTTAATGGCATGGCAGGGGCGGCTGGTCCAGCCTGGCCATGGCCACATCCACCTGTTCCTGGGACAGCAGGCAGCGCAGGCTGAGGCGCCGGGCTTCCTGGAGGATCTCCGGGGGCTGGGCGGGCGCTCCGGGCGCCGCCTGGGCCGCGGCCACGAACCGCTGCAGCCAGGGCGAAGCCTGCTCGATGGCGGCCTCTGTTCCGGTGACGGACAGTTCGAACCCGTTGGGAGCATTCCAATCGAGGCCGGGGGTCACCCCCCAGGCCAGGGCGTCGATGCCCCTGGGGAGGTTCCGGGCCAGTTCCCCCGGAACCTGGTCGGCCAGCTCCGCCGGGCGGATGAAGCCCTGGATGGGGGCCGTCCGGCTGATCCAGGCCGAGGCGGCGGCCAGATCGTCGGAGACCTGGCCGGGCCCGGTGGCCAGCCTGGCCAGCACGGCCCCGTCGCCCAGCCAGACCCGGCCCTCTCCGTCCGCCATGGCGCGGATGTGGTAGGGGTCGAGATCCAGGAGCACGAACAGCGGGTGGTCCCGGTTCTCCATGGACTGGCTGCCTTCCACCGGGAAGACATCGGCGATGGCCACCTGGAGCCCGCCGGGGTCCGGGAAACCGCCGAGCTGAATGAGGAACCCCAGGGACGGCGCGGCCAGCCGGGGACGGGTCAGGTAGATGGTGAGCCGGCCCGGGTCCTGGCCGAGATTCAGCTTCACCCGGGTCAGGAACAGGTCCAGGGACCGCCCCGCCAGGGGGTAGCGCTCCAGCAGGACCCGCAGGCGCGGCTGCTGCAGGGCCCAGTCGGCCCGGAAGGAGATCGCCGTGGCCGCCGGGGCGGGCGCGCTGCGCACCCAGTCCTGGGCCTGGGGCCGCCGGGCTTCGCAGCCCAGCAGGGCCAGGCAGAGCAGCAGGGGGCGGACGGAGGTCATCGTAACTCCCGGCGGCAGGGTCATGTCAGGTGACGGAGCGGGGCGGGCAGGTGGGGGCTGCGCAGCAGGTGCTGCTGCTCGCTCTCCGACAGCAGCCCCCAGATCCGGCTGGAGGCCTGGCGGGGCGTCTTGGGATTCAGCAGCAGTTCGGACATGACCGAGGGATGGGCCATGAGCACCGGGTGGCCCGCGATGAGCTCCAGGATCTCCCGCGGGGTCTGCTTGTTGCGGGCCAGGCGCAGGAGGATGCCCGGATCCACCTGGCGGTCGGCCACGAGCTGGTGCAGGGTCTCGCCGTCGCCCAGGATCTCCTGGGTGAGGTGGCGCAGCAGCTCGCCGCCGCTGGCGCGCAGGGCCAGGATCCGCTGGGGGACGGTCATGTTCCGGTAGGCGGCCGTGAGCATCTCCAGGGCCTGCTGCTTCACTTCCAGGTGGGGGATGCGCTGGTCCCTGAGGATGTCCATCAGGATCCGGGGCAGCTTGAGCTCCTGCAGAAGCCTGAGCGAGGTCTTGGGGCCCAGGTGGACGTTGTGCACCAGGGCTTCGCACACCCTGGGGAAGGCCTTCCAGATCCTGTGGTTGGCCACCTTCTCCGCCTGCAGCGCGTCCAGCCCGGGGATGACGGCGAGGAGTTCCTGGGCCTTCAGCCCCGGGTTTTCCAGCACCGCGTTGAACACCTTGGGGTCCGCGTCCCGCAAGGCCGCGATCAGCTGTTCGGGCTGGGTGGCTTGGCTGGCCATGTAGACCCGCTCCTTCAGGGAAACCCAGCGCCCCTCGCTCTGGCTGGCGGCGATGCCGCTGGCCTGGTTCAGGCGCCGGCGCTGCAGCCGGTCGAAGAAGATCTTGATCACCCGGAGCATGCTGGGCGCGCGGCGCTTGGCCCACAGGGTCAGGTACTGGTACTCGGATTCGTCGAGCTGGGTGAACAGGCAGACGGTGCGGTGCAGGTTGCGCCCGCTCTGGGGCCCGTGCTCCAGCAGGGCCACCAGGTCCCGGGTGTTGGCCACCCGCTTGGCGAGGGTGTCGGGGCAGGACGGAGAGGCGTAGATGGCCTCCCGCATGGGGTCCCGGAAGTACCACCGGGCTTCGGCGTAGGCCTCCTCGAACAGCTCCGGCACCGGGCACACGGGGAAGGTGGCCAGCAGCACCTCCTCCGAAAGGGACGGGTTGCGCAGCGCCGCGGCCCGGATGTCCGGATCCGGATCCAGCAGGAACTCCTGCAGGTCCTCCAGGATCGGGGTGGCCTCCGCCCGCGGCAGGAGGTCCAGCTTGGAGAGGCGGAAGGGCAGGCCGCTGGGTTCCGGGCTTCCGGGCAGGACGGTGAGGGCCTCCCAGTCCGGGTCGGGGGCGGGCAGGGGCGGCAGTTCCATGGTCAGCCCGGAGCCGCTGACGGAACGGGCGAGCTGCTTGGCCTGCTGCTTGACGATGGCCCTGAGCTCCAGGGGCAACTGCAGATAGAGCGCCTTGACGGTGTCGGCCCGCTCATCCTTCTCTTCGGCGGGCGCCCGGTCCAGCTCCCGCATCAGGTCGAACAGGGAGACCGCCAGCTCCAGGTCCCGGCGCAGGGGCTCCGGGGTGGCCTCGTTCTCGGCCAGGGCCTGGAGCACGGGGCCGTGCACCAGCCAATGGGGGGTGCGGGCGATGAGGGTCAGCAGACGGGGCGAGGAGAGGTTCCGGGCCAGGCCTTCCACCAGCAGCAGCTGGCTTTCGGTGGGCACCTGGGGCCGGATGAGGGCCAGATTGCGGAAGTGCACCCGGTCCATCTCGGGGAGCTGGGCCATGAATGCAACTTCATCAGCCACCGCCCCCTCCTCAGATATGTGCGAGATTCAAGGAACCCAGCAGATCCGAGTCATCCATGAGCTGGAGCGCGTCCACGGCGACGCCTTGCATGCCGGGAATCTCCATGGCCAACTTCAAGTGCGCCATCGAGTGGATGCTCCCCCCCATGAACAGGGGAACCCGGGCGCTCTGGGCGAGGATCCGGGCCGTCTCGAAGTCGGGCCGGGCCTGGTGGGCAGGGGGGATGTCGGTGAACATGATCCGCTTGAAGCCGTGGTCCCGGATCAGCTGGCCGGCGGCATCGGGCTTGAGCGGGGCCGGTTCGCGCCAGCCGGCGCACAGGATCTCCCCGCACCTGGCGTCCACGCCCGCGCTGAGGTTGTCCCGGAACCGCGCCAGCAGCTGTTCCACCACCAGCGGCGAACGCTGGATGACGGTCCCCACCAGGACCCAGGTGGCCCCGTGGTCCAGGAAGAACTGCACATGGTCGGAGCTGCGGACGCCCCCGCCCACCTGGATGCACACCTTGGCGTGGCCCTGGCGGAACCGGTGCATGATGCCGGCGATGAGGTCGCGGTTGTTGCCCTGGCCCTCGGCGGCGTCCACGTCCACCAGCATCAGCCGGTTGCAGCCCTGGTCGAAGATGAAGTCCAGGAGCTCGATCGGTTTCCTGGGGCCCTGGCCGCCCCCGAACATGGGGACCGCCAATCCGTTCTGGAGGTTCAGGGTGGGTAGAAGCTTCAAGGCGTAACCTTTCCCTCAGGGGATCCAGCGATGTTACCCCAACCCGGCCTTATAAAGAAGGAAGGCATTGAAGGCAAAGGAGCAGGGCCCGCGCCGCCTCGGTCTGGGCCCGTTTCAGGGTGCCGGCGGTGGCGGTGGCGGCGCGTTCCCCCAGGCTGACCTGGACCGTGAAGCTGGGGGCGTGGTCCGGACCCGTCCGCCCCACCAGCTCGTAGACCGGCGGCGGCAGGGTCAGGGCGGCGGCGCGCTCCTGGAGGGTGGTCTTGCTGTCCCTGGCTTCCCAGATCCCCACGTAGGCTTCCCGGACTTCCTGGAGGAACCGGCGCTCGACGATGGCCTGCACCGCGCCGAAGGCATCACCCCCCCCGGCCTGGACATCCAGGAACACCGCGGCCAGGAGCGCCTCCACCGCGTCCGCCAGGGGGTTGCGCAGATCCACGGCCCCGGGTTTGCGCGGCGAGCGCGGCCCCCGCCCCAGCTCGATGCCCAGGTCCTTGGCCCACTGGTGCAGCGCGTCGGTGCAGACCAGCAGTCCCCTCAGCTTGGACAGGGCCCCCTCGGCCCATTGCGGATGCTCCCGGTAGACCAGGACCGAAACGCAGAGGTGCAGCACCGAATCCCCCAGGAACTCCAGCCGCTGGTTGTCCTCGGGCAGGCCCGCCGAAGGCGGGGTGAGGGCGGCGCGGAGCAGGGCGGGATCCTGGAAGCGGTGGCCGAGTCCCTCTTCCAGGGGCGATGGGGCGCTTGGACCAGGTTGCGGCACGGGCTCTCCGAACAGCCATGATAGCGCGTCCGGCCCGGCCGATTCCGGCCACAATCTTAGGAGTCGGAGCGCAGCATGACCTTCCCCACCGAGGCGGACGCGGCACTGGAGCAGACCCTGCTCCGGGCCACCGAGCTGCACCGGGCGGGCCGCCTGGACGAGGCGGAAGCCGGCTACCGCCGGGTGCTGGCCCAGCGCCCGGAGCACGGGGCCGCCCTGCACCGGCTCGGGCTCCTGGCCCTGCAGTCGGGCCATGCGGAGACCGCCCTGGAGCTGCTCGGGCGGGCCGCGGCCGCGGACCCGGCCGCCTGGCGCTCCCACTGCGGCCTGGGCCAGGCCCTGGCAGCCCTGGAGCGGTTCCCGGAGGCGCGGGAAGCCTTCCAGCGGGCCACGGGCCTGAATCCCGGCTGCCTGGAAGCCTGGCTGGGAACCGGCGCTGCCTGCCGGGCCCTGGGCCTGGGCCGGGAAGCCCTGGCCGCCTTCGCCCAGGCCGCAGCCCTGGGGCCGGACCATGCCGAGGCCCAGAACAACCTGGGCATCGCCCTGCAGGACGCGGGCCGCCTGGCCGAAGCCGTCCAGGCCTTCCGGCGCGCCACCCAGCTGGAGGACGATTTCCCCATCGCCCACAACAACTTGGGCAACGCCCTGCTGCTGGACCGCCAGGTGGATCCGGCCCTGGACCAGCTCCAGGGTGTGGTGCGCCGCTGGCCGGATTTCGCCGACGCCTGGTACAACCTGGGCAACGCCGCCTTCACCGGTTGCCGGTTCCCGGAAGCCGAAGCGGCCTACCGGCGGACCCTGGCCCTGGCCCCGGCCCACCTTTCGGCACGCAACAACCTGGGCAACGCGCTCCAGGCCCTGGGCCGCAACGAAGAGGCCCTGGCGGCCTACCTGGAGGCGCTTCGGCTCAACCCGGGATTCGTGGACGCCGGCAACAACGCCAGCGCCGCCGCCCGCGCCCTGGGCCGCATGGACCAGGCCGCGCGGCTGCTCCGCGACGCCCTCGCCGCGCGGCCGGATTCCGCCGTGACCCACTGCAACCTGGGCAACGTGCTCAAGGACATCGGCCGGATGGAAGAGGCGGTGCAGAACTTCCGCCGGGCGCTGGAACTGGACCCCGGCGACGTCGTCAGCCACAGCAACCTCGCCTACGCGGTGAGCTTCCTGCCCGGCTTCGACGCCCACGCGATCCTGCGGGAGAACCTGGACTGGGACCGGGCCCACGGCGGGCTGGAGGCACCCGGCCGGCACCCCAACGACCCCGACCCCGAGCGCCGGCTGCGCATCGGCTACATCTCGCCCGATTTCCGCGAGCACTGCCAGGCGCTCTTCACCATCCCCCTGCTGTCCCACCACGACCACGGCCGCTTCGAGATCTTCTGCTACGCCAGGGTGCCCAGGCCGGACGCCATCACCGGCCGCATCGCCGGGTTCGCCGACACCTGGCGCGACGCCAACCGGTGGACCGACGGGGAGGTGGCGGAGCAGGTGCGCGCCGACCGCATCGACATCCTGGTGGACCTGACCCAGCACATGGCCAACGGCGCCCTGGGGGTGTTCACCCGCAAGCCCGCGCCAGTGCAGGCCGCCTGGCTCGCCTATCCCGGCACCACCGGCCTTTCGGCCATGGACTACCGGCTGACCGATCCCTACCTGGACCCTCCGGGCGAGCATGACGACTGGTATTGCGAAACCTCCATCCGCCTGGCGGACACCTACTGGTGCTATGACCCGCTCACCGCGCAACCCCAGCCCGGCCCCCTGCCGGCCCTGGCCAACGGGTTCGTCACCTTTGGCTGCCTCAACAACTTCTGCAAGGTCACCCCGGCCGTGCTGGGCCTGTGGGCCCAGGTGCTGACAGCGGTTCCGGATTCCCGGCTGCTGCTGCTGTGCCAGCCCGGCGACCACCGGCAGGGCGTGCTGGACCGCCTGGCGGCGGGGGGAGTGGGAGCCGGGCGGGTCGAGTTCGCGGCGTTCCGGCCCCGGCCGGAGTATCTGGCCCTGCACCAGCGGGTGGACCTGGGCCTGGACACCTTCCCCTACAACGGCCACACCACCAGCCTGGACGCCTTCTGGATGGGGGTGCCGGTGGTGACCCGCCTGGGCGAGACCGTGGTGGGCCGGGCGGGCTGGAGCCAGCTCTGCAACCTGGACCTGCGGGAGCTGGCGGCCGGCTCGGACCCGGCCTTCGTGCGGACCGCCGTGGACCTGGCCCGGGACCTGCCCCGCCTGGCCCAGCTGCGGGCCGGCCTGCGCTCCCGCATGGAGGCCTCCCCCCTCATGGATGGCGCCCGGTTCGCCCGGAGCATGGAAACCGCATTCCGGCAGATGTGGCGACACTGGTGTATGAATCAGGCTCTATAGTATTTGGTATACTTTTTTTTCAATCCAACGTCCCCCGGAGTCATGGTGCCCCAAACGGACCAGTCGAATCACCTCCCCGCCATCCTGGCCACCCTGCGCCAGCAGCACCTGGACGGCGAACTGGTGCTGGAACAGAACGATGGCCTGCGCCGGCTCTACTGGAGGGGCGGCGAGCTGGTCTACCTGCAGAGCGACGCGGCCGGGGAGCAGTTCGGCAACTACCTGCTCCGGCAGGGCATCCTCGATTTCGCCGGCCTCAACCAACTGCTGGCCAGCGATGACCGCTCCCGGCTGGGGGAGAAGGTGGTCCAGTGGGGAATGATGACCGTCGACGACCGGGATGCCCATCTGCGGGAGCTCCAGGAACAGGTCATGATCCATGCCCTCGAGCATCCCATCCTGCTGATGACCTGGAACCCGGACAGCACCGGCGAGAAGCTGAGCGAAGACCTCCACCTGAAGCTGGACCACCGCCACTTCATCTGGAACACCTTCCTGGAGGCGAACAACCTCGAGCCGACCTTCGACCTGCTGCACGCCCGCACCGACTGGAAGTGGGAAGGGATACCCCGCCTGCTGGAATCCGTTTCCGACCTGCCGCTCAATCCCGCCACCGCCTACGCCCTGTCCTTCCTGGGCTCCGAGCCGATCAGCTTCGACACCTTCCTTTCCCTCAGCAGGCTCGACGAGGAAGACGCGGCCCGCCTCTTCCTGGTCCTGTGGGCGGTGGGCGCCCTGACCCTCGCCCAGGGCGAACTGCCCGCCCTGAACGCCCGCGCCGCCGCGTCCCCCTCCGCCCCGACCTCCACCCACGTGCCCCCTCCGGCGGCCACCCCGGCGGCCAATCCGCCGCCCATCCCGCCCCCCGCGCCGGCGCCCATCCCCAAGTCGCCGAAGCCCCCCGAGGTGATCGAGCTGGATCCCGACCATTCGTTCATCTCCCCGGACTTACCGGAATTCATCGACCTGGAGGCGGAAAGCGGCTCGACCCCCGCAGCCGCCCCCGGCGGCGGCCCCATGCGCCAGACCCCCATGGAGCGGGCCGCCAGCCTGCACCGCAAGGCCAAGTCCTTCCACCTCCAGGAGCGCATCGGCGAAGCCATCCACTGCCTGGAGCTGTCGGTGCAGCTGGACCCCGGTTCCGAATACGCCTACCCGGTCTGGCTGCTCCTGGGCCAGCTGCGGATGTCCAATCCGGCCTGGTCCACCCGCGCCATCAACGCCCTCCAGGCCGCCTCCCGCATCCGGCCCACGGCCGCCGAGCCCTGGGTGAGCATGGGCGAGGTCTACTACCGCAAGGGCTTCCGGACCAATGCCGTGGCCTGCTTCCACAAGGCCCTCGAACTTGATCCCTCGGTGCCCATCCCTCCCGAAGTAGACTACCGGGACCTGGAGGCGGAACTCCCGCCCGAACCTCCTCCGCCCCCCACCCTGTTCAGCCGGTTCAAGTCGATCCTCGGCAACACGGACAAGAGCTGATTTCAGGCTTCGGGGGCTTCCCCGGACCTGACCGCCGCGTCCAGGGCGCGCAGGCCCTCGTGCCGGGGAAAGGCCGCCAAGCCCAGTTCCAGCACCGCCTGGCCGGGGATCCTGTGGCCCGCCCGCAGGAGGAAGCCCGCCGCCAGGGCGTGCCACTGGCCGCCACCCTGGCCCGGCAGCGCCCGCAGGGCCTCCATGGCGTCCGCCGAGGCCTGGGCCTGCATCCGGTGCCGGAGATCCATGTCCACCAGCCCCTGGCGCAGCCGGGGATCCTGGGGGTGGCGTTCGATGGCTGAGCGCAGGGCCGCCCTGGCTTCGGTCAGCCTGCCGGCCCGCTCCTCCAGGTCGCACAGGACCAGGAAGGGCATCTGGTCCTCCGGATGGGCGGCGATGGCCCGCGCCAGGTAGGGCCGCGCCTCCCCCTCCCGGCCCAGGACCACCAGGGAGAAGGCCATGCGCCAGAGCGCCTGGGGGTGGTCGGGCTGGCTCTGGAGCACCCGCTGCAGGTGGGGCAGCGCCTCCGGGTCCCGACCCAGCTCGTGGTACGCCCGGGCGAGGGTGATGAGCACCGCGAAGGGCACCGGCCGGCGGGAGTGGCGCAGGACCGCCAGGCCGGCGGCCAAGGCCTTTTCCCATTGCCCGGCCACCTCGGCCTGGGCCATGACCTTGAACTGCCGGTCCGCGTCCCGGGGCTGGTCGGCCGTGTCCCGCTCCGCCAATTCCAGGTAGTAGGCCATTTTTGCCTTTTCCCGGGTCTCGTCCAGCTTGCCGAAGTGATGGATCACCGCGTCGAGGTGGCCGATGGGAAGGTTTCTCCCCCGGAACCAGGGGTCCAGGAGCTCATGGATCCGGCCCGCGTAGCCCATGCCCGGCATGCGGCGGAACAGGCGGAAGATGGGCATGTCGGCATAGAAGGGGAACTCCGCCCCTTCCGCGTAGCCGGTGCGGTTGGGCAGCACCGGCTGGTCGAACACCTTGGCCGCCCAGTCCCAGGTGTAGTTCCGGGAGACCAGGTGGAAGGCCGCCGCCGACACCTGCTCCAGGGCCGCGCGGATCTTGCCGTGGTCCGCCTTGTCGATGGCCTCGTCCGCGTCCAGCACCAGCACCCAGTCGCCGGTGCACAGCCGCAGGCTCTCGTTGCGGGCGGCGGCGAAATCGTCCCGCCAGGGGAAATGACCGATCCGGGCGCCGAAGGATTCGGCGATGGCCACGGTGGCATCGGTGGAGCCCGTATCTACTATTACTATCTCATCAACCAGGGAGCGCACCGAATCCAGGCAGTGGCCCAGGGCGGCCGCTTCGTTCTTGGTGATCATGGCGAGAGAAAGGGCGGACATGGCGAATGATAGCACCGGGGTTACGGGCCCCGGACCGCCCCCGTCCCCGGGCCGGAACGAAAAAAGCTAAAGATGCTGGCCATCCCGTCCGAAACATTACTCGTAAGGATTCCCTTACGCCTCACCGGCAGCATGGATGCTGCCTTTCGCATCAGGAGGATGCCATGGCTGTCACCTCAATTCTCAACAACGTCGCAGCCCTGGGTGCCAGCTACCAGCTCGGTCTCACCGGCACAGGACTGAAGGACACCATCACCGCCCTCACCACGGGCAAGCGCATCAACCAGGCATCGGACGACGCCTCCGGCCTGGTGATCGCCAACGGCCTCACCGCCGACACCCAGATCGACGTCCAGGGCCAGGCCAACGCCAACAACATGCTCTCCACCCTGCAGACCCAGGACGGCACCCTCAACGAGGCCACCAACCTGCTCACCCGCGCGGCGGAACTGGCCCAGGAAGCCCAGGGGCAGGGCGCTGACAAGTCCGCCCTGGATTCAGAATTCCAGAGCATCCTCTCCACCTTCAACGCCCTGACCAGCACCACCACGACCGGTTACACCACGGGTCTGGGCACCACTTACGGCAACTTCACCGTGTCGGTGGACGCGGTCACCGCCCTCGCCGGCAGCCTGACCACCAACGCCGCCACCGCCGCCACCAATATCAGCGCTTCCCTCGCCTCCCTGGGCGCGGCCCGGGGCGCCATCGGGGCCGGTGAAGAGTCCCTCCAGGCCTACTCCAGCGTGCTGGGCATTCAGATGCAGAACCAGACCGCCCAGTTGAGCCAGATCCAGGACGCCAACATCGCCAATGAAGTCGTGAACCTCACCAAGTACCAGATTCTTCAGCAGTCCGGCATCAGCGCCTTGTCCAAGGCGAACCAAGCTTCTCAGGGGATCCTCACCCTCCTTCAATAGCGGCTTGAATTGAAATAAGGGGAACAGGCCGTGCCTGTTCCCCCGCGTTCAATGAGGAGAATCACCATGGGTGCCTCTGTCAGCAGTACAACCAGCGTTCCGGCCGGCCTGCCCCTGCCCGCCCTCGGGGTCGCCCAGTCGCAGCCAGTCACCACACCGGCGGGGGCGCCGGACCCCGCCGCCGGAAACACGGCGGCAACCCCTTCGACCCCGTCGGCCCCCGCATCGGTATCCGCAAACGCTTCTGTGGCCGCGTCCCAACCCGCCGCGCCGGCGGAAACGGCCTCACAGCTGGATGCGGCCCTCAAGACCATCCAGGACTATGTGCAGCCTCAGCAGACGGCCAGCATGCAGGTGGACAAGGCCACTGGCCAGACCTACGTCAAGATCGAGGATCCCCAGACCCACCAGACCATCCTGCAGATTCCCCCGGAACAGGTCTTGGCAATGGCCCAGAAAATGCAAACCCTGGGCACCTCCAAGAC
This sequence comes from Holophagaceae bacterium, assembly GCA_003165415.1. Taxonomy (GTDB): domain Bacteria; phylum Acidobacteriota; class Holophagae; order Holophagales; family Holophagaceae; genus Mesoterricola. The sequence continues at coordinate 12,088 of PLUC01000079.1, read as the reverse complement.
TGCCTCCGGCGGCCTGGTGGACCAGCAGGGCTGATCTCTGCCGGCAGCACGTAGAGGCTCTCCATGTCGTCCTCCCTCAGTCTAGGCAACGTAAGCACCACCTCCACCGGAAGCAGCAGTTTCGCGGGGATCGCCAGCGGCATCAACACCACCGCGCTGGTGACGGCCGAAATTGCCCAGGCCAGCCTGCCCATGCAGACCCTGCAGGCAGAGCAGTCGGCGAACACCAGCACCTCCTCTGCGATGAGCTCCCTCGAAACGCAGATGAGCACCCTGTCCACCGACCTGGGCACCATGAACACCTCGGGCTTCCAGGCCCGGATCGTGACCAGTTCGGACTCCACCAACAGCCACGTGACCGCCACCGCCTCGGGCGGGGCCTCGGGCACCTTCACCGTGGCGGTGCAGAACACCGCCACCGCCGCCCAGATCTCCCCGGCCACGGACAGTTCCGGCAACGCCACCACCCTCGCGGTGGCCAACGCCAGCGACCCCATCTTCTCCGGCACCAGCGACACCTTCGCCATCGAGGACACCAACGGCAACACCCAGCAGGTGACCCTGAGCGGCGGCAACAACACCATCAATGCCCTGGCCGACGCCATCAACGCCCTGCAGACCGCCAACCCGAGCGTGCCGGGTTCCACCGGACTGGGGGTCCAGGCCACGGTGGTGAATACCGGCACCGGGACCAACCCCTACGAGTTGATCCTGACCTCCGCCACCACCGGCTCCGGCACCGCCGGCAGCACCATCAAGATCGCCGACCTCAGCACGCTGCCCAACAGCAGCACCCCGGCCAACACCATCGGCATCCCGGCCGGCACCCTGAACGCCGCCAGTCCCGCCGCGCTCACCCCGACCCTGGACAGCTCCGGCAATCCCACCAGCCTCGCGGTGGCCGACCCCGATGCCACCGCGGTCTTCACCGGCGGGACCGGCCAGTTCTCCATCGAAGACACCAACGGCCACACCCAGACCATCACCCTGGGGGGCTCCTCCGGCAACGCCAACAGCCTCAACGGACTGGTGAGCGCCATCAACAGCGCGTCCGGCCTGGACGTCAAGGCCACCACCAGCCTGGCCAGCAACGGCGACACCGAACTGACCCTCACCTCCACCAACTCGGGCGTCGGCAGCTCCGGCAGCAACCTCACCATCGCCGACACCACCGGCGGGTCCACCGGCAACGCCCTTAACATCGGCGCCGGCACCCTGAACGCCGGCGGAACCACCATCATCAGCGGTGGCACCCAGTCCAATCAGGCCGCTGCCAATGCGAACTCGGCCATCGCCAGCGGCGGCACCACCTCCGCCGCCGCCACCAACGCGGTGTTCACCCTGGACGGGATCAAGCTTACCCGCTCCTCTAACTCCGTGTCGGATGCCGTCAACGGGATCACCTTCAACCTCCTGCAGGGCAACCAGAGCGGCACCACCACCCTCACCGTGGCCCCGGACGTTGACACCGCCACCGCCGATATGCAGCAGGTGATCACCGACTACAACACCCTCATGAGCACCTACAACACCGACTCCGCCACAGGGGGCCCCCTGAGCGGCAACTATGGCGCCCAGTCGCTCATCACCCGGATCCAGTCCGCCCTCACCGGGCTCCCCCAGGGCCTGTCCACCGGGGCCACGTACAATTCCGCCGCGTCCCTGGGCATCAGCACCAACAATGACGGCTCCCTGACCCTGGACACCACGGCCTTCCGGACGGCCATCTCGACCAATCCCACCGCGGCCCAGAACGTGTTCGCCAACGCCGCCACCTCCACCAATGCGGAGGTGTCCCTGGGCGCCGCCGGGCCCAACACCGCCACCGGCAACATCGGCTTCGACATCACCTCCTTCATCTCCGGCGGCGCGCTGGCCGGGACGCTCACCGCTCCCGACGGCAAGACCTACAACGTGACCGGGGACAACGGGATCATCCAGGGCCCGGCCGGTTCGACCCTGGCCGGACTCTACCTCAACGTGACCGGCACCGGCAGTGGCACCTTGACCCTCAGCCAGGGGGTGGGCCAGCAGACCATCAACGCCATCTCCAACATGACCAACGAGGCCAGCGGCACCATCACCCAGATGCTGAAGAACATCACCAACCAGAACACCCAGCTCACCACCCAGATCTCCAGCCAGCAGACCATGCTCAATACCCTGCAGGCTTCGCTGGAGGCCCAGTACAACCAGATGGAGGCCACCCTGTCCCAGCTCCAGTCGGCGGGCCAGAGCGTGAGCAGCCTGGCATGAGCGACCAGGCCGTGCTCGACGTCCTGGACGACCTGGAGCGGATCCTGGCGATGCCGCTGGAGTTCCCCAACCCCGACCTCATCGCCCGCTGGCACGAGGCCTTCAAGGCTTCCGTGGCCAGCGCCGAGCGCGGCCCCCGGTGGCCGGAAGCGCTGGCGCGGGCCAGGACCCTGGGCCGCCTGCTCAAGCGCCGGGAGCAGCTGCTCCGAGCCGCCCAGGACCGGGTGCGCCGGGAACTGAACCGGTTTTCCGTGAGCCGCAGGGCGCTCAAAGGCTACCGTTCAAGTCCCGTCTAGCTACAGCGTGCCGAACAGCCGGTCGCCCGCGTCGCCCAGGCCGGGCAGGATGTAGGCCTTGTCGTTCAGCTCGCGGTCCAGGGCGCACACCACGATCCTGAGATCAGGGTGGTCCGCCTGCAGCCGGGTGATCCCCTCCGGAGCGGCGATCACCGAGCACAGGGTGATGTTCTTCGCCCCGGCCGCCTTCAGCTGCCGGACCGCCTCGGAGGCGCTGCCGCCGGTGGCCAGCATGGGATCCAGCACGAACACGATCCGCTGGTCCAGGAGCGGCGGGAAGTTCCGGTAGTAGGGCACCGGCACCAGGGAATCATGGTCCCGGTAGAGGCCCAGGTGCCCCACCTTGGCCGTGGGGATGAGCTGCAGGAAGCTCGGCAGCAGGCCCAGGCCCGCCCTCAGCACCGGCACCAGGACCGGGTCGAGGGGGAGCATCCGGCGGCCCTGAGTCCGCTCCAGGGGCGTCTCCACGGCGACCGGCTCGGTGGGAAGGTGGCGGGTGCCTTCCACCGCGAGGATGAGGCCGAGCTCCTCGATGACCCGGCGAAACAGGCTGCCAGGGGTTTTCACGTCGCGGATCAAAGTCAGTTTGTGCTGGCAGAGAGGGTGGTCGAGCACCGTAGCTTCCATGGTTGATTCTCCTGTGTTGTAGCAGTTTCGCGCATTCCCGGGGATCCGCAAAGCGTTGAGCCCGGCAAAAACCACGAATGGAATATCGAAAAAAACCTGCACAATTCTATTGACCGTATTGGAAACGCTGGTTTAGTGGATTCTAGTAAGAAGCTTCCCACTCGACTCCTTGCGCATAAACGTGTCAGGACCCGATGGGACCCGGGGGTTGTAAATGTTGAAAAAAGTCCAGATATTCAAAGCACTGGACATCGAAATCAAGAAGCAAAAAGGTCCCGCGGCGGTGAAGGATGCCTACAAGGGACACCACTCGCTGAAAGAGGAACTGAGCCAGCCGGGCATTTCCATCATCGCCGAGACCGCGGGAGGCAACCCGCTGCGCGGCCAGGTCCGGGAAAGCTACCGCGCTTCCACCCACGCCAAGAGCCTGGTGGAGAACGGAGCCCGGGTCATCTCGGTGGCCACCGACCGCTTCCTCTTCTACGGGGAGGACAAGCACCTCTCCGACGTCCGCTCGGCGGTGAAGGTCCCGCTGCTCCGCCACGACTTCATCTTCGAGGAGTACCAGATCGAGGAGAGCAAGATCCTGGGCGCGGACGGCGTCTTCCTCATGGCCTCCCTGCTGGAGCCGGACCGGCTCGCGGCGCTGCAGAAGCTGGCCAGGGCCAAGAGCCTGGACGTGATCGTGGAAGTAGCCAGCGAGGCCGACCTCAAGCGGGCGCTGGAGGCCGACGCCGACATCGTGTGCGTGCTGGGCCGAGACCTTGACACCTGGGAGCCCCGCTGGGAGGAGGCGCTCGCCTTGCTGGAAAAGGTCCCCCAGAACAGGTGCCTCCGGATCCTGGAGGCAGGCGTCTGCACGCTCCAGCAGATCCAGCGGCTGGAAGGCATGGGCGTGCACGGCGTCATGGTCGGAGACGCGCTACTGGACGAGTTCTATCCCGGCAAGCGATTGGCGCAGATCCTCGCCGGGGTCGAGATCCCGAAAAAGCCCATCAAGACCAAGGGCAGGCAGGAAGTTTCCCAGGACCCCTCAGCTACGGTCGTCAAGCCTGGAAAAGCTGCGGCGGGTCCCCACGAAGGCAGTAGCCAGAAAACGGGTGGTTCGGTCGCAACCGGTAAACGTCATTCCTCCACCCACACCCCTCAACCAGCCCGCGAGGGCAAAAAGGAGTTCCCAATGGAACAAAACCATCAGCCCGACGAGACCAGTCTGGCCAGCGTCGTAGCCGAGACGCCCGCAGCTCCGAAGAAGCCGGCCGCCAAGAAGCCCGCCGCCAAGAAGCCCGCGGCGGCCAAGAAGCCCGCGGCCAAGAAGCCCGCCGCCAAGAAGCCCGTCGCCAAGAAGGCCCCCGTGAA
>PLUC01000079.1:0-7466 GCA_003165415.1 Holophagaceae bacterium | reverse complement strand
AAGGCCGTCGCCAAGAAGGCCCCCGCCAAGAAGGCCATGGCCAAGAAGTAGGCTTCCCTGAAACCAGCCCCTCAGCGTGTTTGGATGTTCCCATGAAGTTGATAGAACAGATCTCCGGCCTTGAAATCCTGGACAGCCGCGGAAATCCCACGGTCCTGGCCCGAGTCACGCTGAACGACGGAACCATCGGTCAGGCGATGGTGCCGTCCGGGGCCTCCACCGGCAGCCGCGAAGCCCTGGAACTTCGCGACGGCGACAAGAAGCGGTACCAGGGAAAAGGCGTGCTGTGCGCGGTCCAGGCCCTCAACACCGAGATCCATGATGCGCTCCAGGGCATGGATCCCTTCCAGCAAGCGGAGCTTGACGACCTGCTCCTGGACCTGGACGGCTCGGACAACAAGGGCAGGCTCGGCGCCAACGCCCTGCTGGGGGCTTCCATGGCGATCGCCGTGGCCGCCGCCAAGGCCTGCGGCCAGCCGCTCTACCGCTACCTTGGCGGGGCTTCCGCCCGGACCCTGCCGGTCCCCATGATGAACATCCTCAACGGCGGAGCCCACGCCGACAACAACGTGGACATTCAGGAGTTCATGATCCTGCCCGTGGGCGCTCCCCGTTTCGCGGAATGCATCCGCTGGGGCTCGGAGGTCTACCACGCCCTCAAGAGCGTGCTCAAGGCCCGCAAGCTGGCCACCGCCGTGGGCGATGAGGGCGGTTTCGCCCCCAACCTCGCCAGCAACGAGGAGGCCCTTGCCCTCATCGAAGAGGCCATCGTCAAGGCCGGCTACAAGCCCGGCAAGGACATCTACCTGGGGGCGGACTGCGCCGCCAATGAATTTTTCAAAGACGGCAAGTACGTCATCGACGGCGAGAAAAAGAGCGGCCCCAAGCTGGTGGACTACTACGCCGGCCTGGTGGAGCGCCATCCGATCCTCCTCATCGAGGACGGCTTCGAGGAAAGCGACTGGGCCAACTGGCGCCTCATGACTGAGAAGCTCACCGGGAAGATCCAGCTGGTGGGCGACGACATCTTCGTCACCAACCCCGCCCTCCTGGCGCGCGGCATCAAGGAGCACGTGGCCAACGCGATCCTGATCAAGCTCAACCAGATCGGCACCGTCACCGAGACCCTGAAGACCGTGGACATGGCCCACAAGGCCGGCTACCGCACGGTCATCAGCCACCGCAGCGGCGAGACCGAGGACACCTTCATCGCCGACCTCGCCGTGGCCACCGGCTCCGGCCAGATCAAGACCGGCGCCCCCTGCCGCACCGACCGGGTGGCCAAGTACAACCGCCTGCTTCAGATCGAATGGGAACTGGGTGCCGCCGCCCGCTATGCGGGACGCGAAACCTTCGCTTCCTGGATCGATCGCTAGCGCCATGACCTCTGCCTGGCTCCTGAAATCCAGCACCCTATGGGCCGTGCTGGTGATCTCGGGGCTGGTCTCCGCCGGCATTCTGCTGCTCTCCCCCGACGGCGTGCCCAGCCTGCGCAAGCGCCAGACGGAAATGGCCGGGCAGCTGGTCCAGCTCCAGAAGATGCGCCGCTACAACCGGGAGCTGAGCCAGGAAGTGCACCGCCTGGCCGCCAAGGACCCCGAACTGTACGAAGCCTTGGCCCGGCAGCAGGGCCTGGCCCGCCCGGGCGAAACCATCTACACCTTCCGCGAGCCGAAAAACCATTAGGAGCCGCATCCAGGCCATCGTTTGGCCGGCACCAGCACGACCCATTCCCTGTGGAACCTGATAGACTTTGCCATGTTCCACAACTGGGGTCGTCCATTGCCGCAACGTGATTATTCGCCCGATCTGCTCCCGGGGCCCTGACATGACCGCGAGGATCATCGTGCTGGCCAATCAGAAGGGCGGGGTCGGCAAGACCACCACCGCCATCAATCTGGCCGCCTCCCTGGCCATGATGGAGAAGCTGGTGCTATTGGTGGACTTCGATCCCCAGGGGCACAGCACCACCGGTCTGGGCTTCCCCAAGCCCGACCACCGGGCCGGCGCTTTCGCGCTCATGAAGGGCGCCCCGGCCCAGGCGCTCATCCTCACCACCGAAGTGCCCATGCTGCAGATGATCCCCGCCGGCAAGGACCTGGCCCAGCTGGAGTTCGAACTGTTCGAGCTGCCCGAGCTGAAGGTGCTGCGCCGGGCCCTGGAGCCGCTGCTGGAGAACTACGACTTCATCCTCATCGACCCGCCGCCCAGCCTGGGCATGATCACCCTCAACGCGCTCACCGCCGCCGACGAGGTGATCGTGCCCATGCCCTGCGAGTTCCTGGCCATGGACGGGCTGGCGGAGCTCATGGAGACCATCCGCCGGGTGCAGGCCGGGCCCAACCCCGGGCTCAGGCTGGGGGGGATCCTGCTGACCATGGCCGAGGAGCGCACCAACCTCGGCTCGGCCGTGGCCCAGGAGGTGCGCAACGCCTTCCCCGGCAAGGTGTTCAGCACCTTCATCCCGCGCAACATCCGGCTGGCGGAAGCGCCCAGCCACGGCAAGCCTGTGGCCTTCTACGATCTCCGCTCCAAGGGGGCCCAGGCCTACCTGAACCTGGCCCGGGAGTGGCTGGAGCTGGAAGATGCCCCCATTCCAGGAGGATCCGCATGATCCCCAAACGTCCTGCCCTGGGCCGCGGCCTCACCTCGCTCATGAGCCAGATGGCCCCCGAGGATGCCAGCCAGCGGGAAGTGCCGGTGGGCTCCCTGGTGCCCAACCGGCACCAGCCCCGCACCTACTTCGACGAAGGGCTGCTGGATGACCTGGCCGCCAGCCTGAAGATCCACGGCATGGTCCAGCCCATCGTCGCCCGCCGGGTGGGCGAGATGTTCGAGATCATCGCCGGCGAGCGCCGCTGGCGGGCGGCCCGCAAGGCCGGGCTGGCCATGGTGCCGGTGGTGGTGAAGGACGTCCCCGACGACCGCCTGCTGGAGTTCGCCCTGGTGGAGAACATCCAGCGCCAGGAACTGAACCCCATCGAGGAGGCCAAGGCCTACTTCCAGCTGGGCGAGCACCTGCGCCTCACCCAGGAGCAGGTGGCGGACCGGGTCGGCAAGTCCCGCCCCCAGGTGGCCAACACCTTGCGCCTGCTGCGCCTGCCCCACCGGCTGCAGGAGCTGATCATGACCGGCCAGCTTTCCACCGGGCACGGCAAGGTGCTGCTGGGCGTGGAGGAAACCCGTACCCAGGACCAGCTGGCCGAGGAAGTGGTGGCCAAGCAGCTGAGCGTGCGCGCCCTGGAGGCCCGGATCCTGCAGATCGGCCGGTCCCGGCAGGGCAAGGCCAGGCGCCACCATCCCCAGTCGGTGTTCCTGAAGGCCGCCGCCGAAGAGCTGACCCAGGCGTGGAGCGCCCGGGTGGAGATCCGGCCCCGGGGCAAGGGCGGCGCGCTGGTGCTGCATTACGCCAGCGAGGCGGAACTGGACCGCCTGTTCGAGGGCCTGAAAAAGGGCCCGGCCGGCCGATAACGTCAACGAGGCGAGCATGTCCTGGTTCATCAAGAAACGACAACAGAAGATCGCGGTGGAGGAGAAGACCGTCCGGGTGCCCGAGGGCCTCTGGATCAAGTGCGACGCCTGCCGGGAACTGATCTACCGGGCCGAGCTGGTCAACACCCACAATGTCTGTCCCAAGTGCGGCTACCACTTCCGCATCGGGGTGGAGGAGCGGCTGGCGGCGCTCATGGATCCGGGCTTCCAGGAACTGTTCGGCAGCCTGGCCAGCAACGACCCGCTCACGTTCGTGGCGGCCAAGTCCTACGCCGAGCAGCTGAGCAAGCTCAAGGCCGCCGGCCACGACCATGACGCGGTCGTGGTGGTGGAAGGCACCCTGAAGGGCCATCCCCTGGTGCTGGCGGTCATGGACTGGGATTTCCTGGCCGCCAGCATGGGCTGCGTGGTGGGCGAGAAGCTCAAGCTCGGGGCCGAGCGGGCGCTGGCCAGCGGGGCCGGGTACATCATCATCAGCTGCTCCGGCGGCGCCCGCATGCAGGAGGGCACCTATTCGCTCATGCAGATGGCCAAAGTGAGCGCCGCCCTGGCCCGCCTGGACCGCGCCGGCCTCCCCTACCTCTCCATCCTCACCGATCCCACCACCGGCGGGGTCAGCGCCAGCCATGCCATGCTGGGCGACCTCAACATCGCCGAGCCCAAGGCCCTCATCGGCTTCGCCGGGCCCCGGGTGATCGAGCAGACCATCAAGCAGACCCTGCCCGAGGGCTTCCAGCGCTCCGAGTTCCTGCTGGAGCACGGCATGGTGGACAAGGTGGTGCCCCGGGACAAGCTGCGCGAGTTCGTGGCCCTGAGCCTGGACTGGATGGCCCGGCCGCTTCCGGCGGCGGCCCATGACTGATGCAGGGCTGCCCCACCTGCGGGCCCTGGAGGCCCGGGGCCACTGGGGGATCAAGTGCGGCCTGGAGAACCCCAGGAGGCTCCTGGGGGCCCTGGGGCGGCCCCAGGAGGCCTGCACGGTGGTCCTCCTGGCGGGGACCAACGGCAAGGGTTCCACCGGCGCCTTCCTGGCCCACGCCCTGCGGGCCTGCGGCCTGAGCATCGGCTGGACCAGTTCGCCCCACCTGGTGTCCCCGGCGGAACGCATCTGGGTGGATGGCGCCCACCTGTCCGAGCCGGCCCTGGACCGGCTGCTGGGCGAGGCCTTCGCCGCCGAGGCCCGCNNGGCATGGGCGGGCGCTGGGACGCCACCAACGCCGCCGACCCGGTGCTGACCATCCTCACCAACGTGGAGATGGACCACATGCGCTACCTGGGCGAGACCCGGTCGGCCATCGCCCGGGAGAAGCTTTGCACCGCCCGCACCGGCCGCCCCCTGGTGCTGGGGCCCGGCCTGGACCCGGCCTGGGTGTGGCCGCTGCTGGAGTGCCGGCCGGTGCTGTACCCGGCCCCCCGGCTGCGGGCGGACCGCCTGGCCTGGGACCACAGCCTGGTGCAGGGGCACCGGATACCGCTGGCCGGCCAGCACCAGCTGGACAACCTCGCCACCGCCTGGGAGGCGCTCCGGGGCCTGGACCGGCTGGGCTTCCCCATCACCCCGGAGGCGGCCTGGGCCGGCATCGAAGCCACCACCTGGCCGGGCCGGCTGTGGGCCGTCCCGGGACTCCCCGGCGTGTTCATGGACGGCGCCCACAACCCCCATGGCGCCCGGTCCCTGGCCGCCCATGCCCGGGCCACCTCGGTCAAACCCCACCTGTTCTTCAGCGCCATGGGCGACAAGGACCTCACCGGCATGAAGGCCGAGTTGAGCACCATGGAGCCGACCTCGGTCACCCTGGTGCGCGGCGACAATCCCCGCTACGCCACCGTCGAGGTGCTCCGCGCCCTCTGGGGCCCCGGCCTGGAGGTGCTGGACATCGCCGCCGCCGCCCAGCGCCTGCGGGAACCGGCTGCCGGCATCCGGCTGGTGTGCGGATCGCTCTATTTCATCGGGGATCTGCTCAGGGCCCTGGGGCAAGGGAACCCCTAGTGGCTGGAAAGCAGTGCTTTCCAGCCTGCAGCCGGAGTTCTTACGTGAGTTAAGCGGAAACGCCCGTCCCCAGTGTGTTTCCGGGGACGGGCGTGTCGCTGAACTGGCTACGGTGTGGTGAGCTGGAGCAGGTCATAGACCCGCTTCTGGTAAGGGGTGGCCGGGGTGGTGCGGCGGAAGGTGGGCAATTTGGGGATGCCAGGCTGGACGATCTGCTGGGTCTGGTTGGAGAGGGTCTTCAGGATTCCGCGGAAATCCTGGACGGTGAAACCGTCCGAGGTCACCTTCTTGCTGCGCTTGGCCAGGGCTACGGGGGTGGCCCGGGTGGGGGAGACAACCGTGTCCCGGGTCTTCTGCCGGGCCTCGGGATCTTCCTCCGCGAACAGCAAAGGCGCCAAGTCCCGCCGCATGTGCCACTCCAAGTAATAGGCCAGCATGCAAAGGAAGGCATGGCCCCGGACCCTGTCCGTCAGGACGTGGTAGACGGGCCTGATTTCCAAATCGACTGTTTTCAATAGCCGGAATGCGGTTTCCACATGGCTGAGTTCCTTGTAGGCCTTGACTGCTTCCTCGCTGGATAGCGTTTCGGGGCCGACGCTGGTCCGGATGACGTAGAAGCCGTCCAGGACACCGTCCTCTTGGATGAAGCCAGTCTTGCGGTGAAAGGAAAAGCAGAGATCCGTGATGCGCAGATCGTAGAAGCGCCCGGTCTGGTAGTGGGCCAGGACGGCCCCCACTTTCTTGCCAATCTCGCCGGCTCCGCGCAGAGGCTTCTTGGGGCGGTCCACCGCGTCTTCGATGGCCTTCAGGTCCCGGTCGGTGCGGTCCAGCAGCTCCCCTCTGCGGCGGGCCCGATCCTCTGCAAGGATGGGGTTCCGGCAGACCATCAAGCGCTCTCCCGGGTAGGCGGGATCGGTGATTTCCGCCAGATCCACCTCCTCGAACAGCGAAGGCTGGAAGGCGCCCTTCTTGATCAGTTCACCGATGGCTGGCCGGCGCAGGGCCGTGATCCAGTCCAGGCGGTTGGGGGTGAGATCCGCCTTGAGGCGGGCCGAGCGGAGAATCCCCCGGTCCGCCACGAAAATCACCTGCTGGAGGCCGAACCGCTCCTTGACCTTGGCAACCTGGCCGCCCAGGGTGAGGCATTCCGAGGCGTTCCCCTCGAACACCTGCACGGAGACTGGAATTCCTTCCCGGTTGCAGAGCAGGCCCACCACGATCTGGAGCTTGTCGTTTCGCCCCTCCTTGCCGTGGCCGTAGGCTCCCAGTTCGCAGGTCTTCCCTTCCAGGTAAACCGTGGTCAAGTCGTAGAGCAGCAGGGCCCCATCCTGGAGATGGCGTTTGGCCAGCTTGCTTTCGATGGCCTCCTGATGGGCCAGAAGCCAGTCCATGGCCTGGTATAGCTCCTCTACCTTCACGGGCCCCAGGTCCAAGGCTTCGCCAAGGGTGGTTACCCCGACCTCACCCAATTCTCGGGCCAGCGCCAGCTTGCTCCCAGGGTTGAGCACCCGACCGACGATCATGGCCATGGCCAGATCCCGCTTCCGACAGCGGCGAGCCAGAAGCATGTTGTCCATGCCCAGGCGCCGGGCGGTGCCCAGAACCGCATGGACATGGCCGTGGCCGATGGTTCCGATGACTTCACCCCCAGCGGGGCCGTCATTCCGGGCGGAATCCAGAGCGGCTGCCAGGGTGGCCAGCTTTTCGGGCGACCACTGGGTGAGGTTGGCCAGGGTTCGGTTCAGAACCTTGCCATCCTCGCGGTAGGTTTCCCGCAGCAGAATGGTAGGGTTGGACTTCCGGTTGGGCACAACAGAGATGAACATACCTACAGTATAGGCATCTATACTACAGTGCAATGTGGCATTTTGCATCAAAAACATGGCTACATTTTTGCATACATGTTGCCGCAAACGCCGTAGCTGCGCCGTTCTAGGGGCAACTACACTAAAAACTCAGGACGGAAGCTGCGTCACCTTCTTCT
>PLUC01000110.1 GCA_003165415.1 Holophagaceae bacterium | reverse complement strand
TCAGCTTCCATACGCGCCCTACCGTACTTTCGCTCACGCCGGCGGCGAGGGCCATGGTCGCTCGGCTCCAATGCGTCGCATTGGCGGGCTTCTCTTGCGTCGTCTTTTGGAGGATTTCCCGGCCCTTCACTGAAATCACCCAGGACTTCCGCCCTCTGCCGGGTTGTTCTTTCTCGATCCCCACAAAACCATCTGCCTCCCACCTCTGGATGCACTTCCAAGCAGTTTTGAAATCGCAGTCCAGTGCCAGCCCAATGTCCCTGAAGGATTCGCCGTTGGCACGGCGGAGAATGATTTTTGCCCGCAACACCTTCCGGGCCTCCAGGGTCCGGCTCCGAGCCATCTCCTCCAGGCGCTTTCGTTGCTCTTCCTTTAATTCGACCCGCCCAGCGTGTGCCATGTCGCCCCCAATTATCAGGTGCGACTAATTGGGCATTTGTTCCAAATATTTTAGGCGACCCACACTAGCAGCCGTTAGGTCGCTTGCGACCTTACGGCTGCTTGTGCCCAGCACGGACACCCAGTTGCACCGAGGCCCCACGGTGCTAACAACCTGCGGGGATCAGGGAAGCTTGCTCTCCGGATCCTCCGGCGCCAGTTGGCTGACGATGCGCCGCGCCGCCACCAGCCGATCTGCGAAGTAGCTGCTGGCGAGCTGGCCCAGCTTGACGCAGCCCGTGCGGGTGCCGCGCCAGCCGGCGGCGTGGATGAACTGGCCTTCGCCCAGGTAGATGCCCACGTGGGTGATGCCCTTGCGCATGCCCCGGGTGCTGAAGAACAGCAGATCCCCCGGCTGGATGTTGGCGAGGTCCACGGGATCCCCCTCCTTCGCCTGGTTCCCCGAGGTCCGGTCCAGGTCGATGCCGCAGGAACCGAAGACGAAGTGCACGAAGCCGGAGCAGTCGAAGCCCTTGGTGGTGATGCCGCCCCAGCGGTAGGGCACGCCGATGCACGCCTTGGCCTTGGCCAGGAGGGTGGCGAGCTGGCCCTTGGGCGCGCTATCCTGGGGGACGGCGGTCTGCGCGCACAACGGCAGCATCACGCCCAGGCAGGCGATCCAAAGGAACCTTCTCAGCAGTTTTATCGGCAAAACGGCAACCTCCGGGCAGACAGGCTGACGGCCAGAACAGAATGTGAGGGGACCCAGTACTTGGCTGTCAGAGAACTCAACCATACACCACAGCCCGGCGCTTGTCTAACTCCATTCAGAAAGTCTCCAGCGCCAGCAGTTCCTGGATCGTCTGGCGGCGCCGGATCAGCCGTTCCGAGGCGCCGTCCACCAGGACCTCGGGCAGCAGGGGGCGGCTGTTGAAGTTGGAGGACATGGACGCGCCGTAGGCGCCGGTGTCGTGGAACACCAGGAAGTCGCCCACCCGGGCCGGGGGCAGGGGGCGCGGGTGCACCCGGCCGCCGTCGTGCTGGGTGAAGACATCGCCGGATTCGCACAGCGGCCCGGCCACCACGGTGGGCCGCTCGGCCTGCTCCGGCAGGGTGCCGTCCGGGCGGAACAGGCTGATGGCATGGAAACTGCCGTACATGGCCGGGCGCATGAGGTCGTTGAAGCCGGCGTCCACCAGGACGAAGTGGTTGGAGCCCATCTCCTTCACCACCCGCACCTGGCACAGCAGCAGGCCGCTTTCGGCCACCAGGAATCGGCCCGGCTCGATCTCCATGCGCACCGGGTGGCCCAGGGCCTGGGCGATGCGCTGGCGCGCGTCGTCCCATTTGGCGAAGTAGTGGGCGGTGTCCACCCGCGGCTCGTGGTCCTGGTACGGGATGGAGAGCCCGCCGCCGGTGGAGATGGCTTCCAGGTCGTGGTCCAGGGACAGCACGGTGCGGACCATGGCGTCGCACACCTGTTCCAGGTGGCCGTAGTCCACCCCGGAGCCGATGTGCATGTGGATGCCCACCAGTTCCAGGTGGAAGCGGCGGAGCACCGCCATCGCCTCGGGCAGGTCGGCGTGCCAGATGCCGTGCTTGCTGTTCTCGCCGCCGGTGTTGGTCTTCTGGCTGTGGCCGTGGCCGAAGCCGGGGTTGACCCGCAGCCACACCCGGTGCCCGGGGTGGGCCTGGCCGACCTGTTCCAGCATGTCGATGGAGCCGGCGTTGACCTCCACGTTGAGCCCCGCCACCCGCGCCAGAGTGCCCGCGTCCATCAGGTCGGCGGTGAGCACCACTCCGGCGGGATCCCCCCCGGGGCCGTAGCCGGCGGCCAGGGCGCGCTCCAGCTCGCCGCTGGAGACCGCGTCCACCAGCACGCCCTGTTCCCGCATCAGCCGGAGGATGTTGATGTTGGAGCAGGCCTTCTGGGCGAACCGGATGCCGTCGAAGGCGCGCAGCTGGCCGATGCGCTCCCGGATCACGGCGGCGTCATAGGTCCACAGGGGGGTGCCGTATTCGCCAGCGAGCCGGACGAGGCGGGCGGTGTCCAGGGGGATCTTCATCTATCCAGAATGCCTGGATCAGGCCTTCCAGGGAAACGGTGAATTCAGGCTACTGGAGGAAGGACCAGAAGTACCCGCTCCAGGTGGAGGTGTTCGCCGCCTTGGCCTTGACCTTCGCCTGGGTGCGCAGTTTCTCCTGGTGGTGGTCGAAGGCCATCTGCAGGCCTTCGGTGATCCCGTCCACGTCCTTGACCACCATGTCGGGGTCGAAGGCATAGCTGCTGCCCACGCCCCGGTAGTTCACGTTGTCGGTGGCCATGTGCGCGGCCCCGATCATGAACTTGGCCGCGCCTCCGGTCAGGGGCGCCAGGGCGCCGGTGGCGGCTTCCCGGTAGTCCCCGTTCTCCAGGTGGGTGCGGGTGGCCTGGGCGTGGGCGATGGCGGCCCGGCGCAGGGCCTCGGCGGTGCTCTGCATCACCGGCGTGCCCACCGCCTTGAACTGGCGGCCCTTGAAGGTCAGGCCGACATTGGGCACCGGATCCAGCCAGGTGTTCTGCACCACCATGTTCAGCCGGCCGCCGATGCCTTCGATGAAGGCCTTGGCCGTGGCGTCAAGGGCCACCGGGGATGACAGGGCCCACAGGTGGACCCGGTTCTCCTGGGCGTTGCTGAACTCGGGGCCGTAATGGCTCCGGAGGTGCTGGCAGAGGTCCCCGAACAGGATCTGGGCGAGGGCGGCCGCCTGGCTGTGGCCGGTCACGTAGAATTTGACGCCATGCTTCTCCTCGTCGGTCAGGTCGGCCAGCGCGCGGTCCACCTCGGCCATGATCTGCGCCCGGCAGGAGAGGTACTTGTGCAGGAAACCCGCATGGGCCCGGCCCAGGAGCTGCAGCTTGGGCAGGCTGGCGCGGTCGATGGGCACCTGGCTGGGGAAATCCAGGGTCTGGAGGTTGACTGCGTACGAATTGAAATTGGACACCCAGTCGGCGGTGTTGATGGAGCCGTGCAGGGCCACCACGATGGTGTTGAGCGAGCGGTTGTGGCCCACCATCCCGGCATTTATAGGCCAGCTGGTTGATAACAGCCAGTTGCGGGGCGAGGTCGGTGAAATGCTCGCTGGGCACATAGCCGGTCTCGCCTTCCTGGATCGCCGGCTGGAAACGGCCGGCCTCGGCCACCAGGGCGGACGGGAGCGCGACGCAGTCCTCCTCGAAGGCCTCGGCCAGATGGGACGCCTCCGGATCGGGCTCCGGGATGTAGTTGTCGAGGATGTTCATGTCCCCGAAGGTTTTGATGATGGCAAGGGGCTCGTCCCCGGCGGCGGCGGGGAGACCCGTGATCTCCGCCTGGTTGGCCCGAGCCATGGACACGGGCCCCGCCAGCGCGAGCAGCAGGGCCTGGCTGATGATTTTCTTCATAACGGTCCCGGTTGGAAGAGGTTGCGGTTTGAACGGAGTTCATCAGGGACAAGGAAGCGGGTTCCAGAAATGGCCGCTCCTTCGATGGCCTGACATCTCTTGAATGACGGGAGTCGATGAGAAGTTTCTAAAAAAATGAGTTGGCAATTACAAAATGAACGGTATCCGTACCTATACTTATTCGCCGCGCAGCACGGCCATGGGTTTGGCCTGGAGCGCCCGCCAACTTCCGGCCAGGCCCACCGCCGCGGTGAGCGCCGCCGCCAGCAGCACCAGCGGCACCGCCGCGCCCAGGCCGTCTGCCACCTCCAGCTGCAGCACCCGGGCGCTGTAGGCCCGGGCCAGCCAGCACGCCAGGAAGCCCGCGGCGGCGGCGGCGCTGCCGCCCAGGAGCAGGAATTCCCAGGCCAGGCTCGCCAGGAGGGTGCCGTGGCTGGCTCCGAGAGTGCGCAGCAGGGCAAGGTCCCGCTGCCGGTCCAGGCGCCCGGCCAGGAGGCTGGCGGCCAGCACCAGCAGGGCGGAGGCGAGCATGAGTCCAGCCAGGGCGCGGGTCACCAGGGCCACCAGGTCCAGGACCCGGCCCACCCGTTCCACCAGCTCGCCCACGTCGATGGCGCTGATGTTGGGGAAGCGCCGGGCCGCCTCGTTCTGGAAGCCGGCCCGGACGGCCGCGCCGTCCACTTCCGCGGCCAGGATCCAGACGGCGGGGAAGTCCCTGAGCAGGGACGGGTGCAGCACGATGAAGAAGTTGATCTGGAAGCTCTGCCACACCACGTGCCGGAGGCTGGTGACCCGGCCGGCCAGCTCGGTGCCGGAGACGTCGAACACCAGCCGGTCCCCCAGCTTCGCCCCGATCTGCCTGGCGAAGCCCTCCTCCAGGCTGATCTCGGGCCGGGGACCGCCGTCGCCGGGCCAGAAGGTCCCAGCGGTGACGGTTTCCGATTCCCACAGCCGGGGCCGCCAGGTGAGGTTCTGTTCCCGCCGCGCCATGGACGGGCCTGCCCCGGGACCATCCTCCACCGCGCGGCCCGCCACCGAGACCAGGCGGGCGCGCACCATGGGCGCGACCATGGGCTCGGTGCCGCCCTTGGCCCGGGCCAGGGCGGTCATGGGCCCCAGCTGGTCCGGCTGCACGTCCAGGAAGAACAGGTTGGCCCGCCGGCCGTCCCCGTGCCGCTGCGCCAGGGGCCGGACCAGGTCGTCCTTCACCAGCTGCGTGGCCAGCACCAGGAAGACCGAGAGACCGATGACGGCCATGAGCAGGGCCCCCAGGGCCGGGCGGGCGCCCATCTGGCCCAGGGCCAGCTTCAGGGGCAGGGGCAGGGCGGCGGCGCTGCGCCGGTAGGCCAGGAGCAGCAGCCGGAAAGCTCCGTACAGGACCATGAACAGGGCGGCCATGGCGCCGGCGGTGGCCAGGCCCACCCGGGCGCTGGGGGCGCTCCGCAGCACCAGCGCCATGGCCAGGAGCCCCGCCCCCAGTCCGCAGGACCAGGCCAGCACCCGCCCTCCCCGGGGCCCGGGGCCTTCCCGGAGCAGGGCCATGGGACTGACCCGGCGCAGCCGGGCCAGGGCGGGCAGGGTGACCAGGACCAGCATGAGCAAGGCCGTGGCCGTTTCCAGCAGGGGCAGCCTGGGCGGCCCGCCCTGGCGGATGGCCTGGGGGATCAGCTCGCCCAGGAGGCCGGGCAGGATCCGGGCCGCGGCGGAGCCGGCGGCGCAGCCTGCCACCAGGGCGGCGCCCACCAGGAGGGCCGCCAGGATGGCGAAGATGGCCGCGGGCGCGCCGGGGGGGGCGCCCAGGCAGCGGAGGATGGCCGCGTCCCGCTCCCGTCCCTTCAGGTAGGCGGCCAGGATGGCCCAGGCGCCCAGGCAGGACAGCAGCAGGGTGAACACGCCCAGTTGCCGGATGAACAGGGTGGTGTTGCGGATGGGCTGGGCCAGGGCGGTGGCGGCCTGGTCGTGGGTCTGGACGCGCAGGGCGGCCGGCAGCTTCCGGCGCAGCCGTTCCGCGATCCCCGCGGGATCGGTGCCCGGGTCCAGGGTGATGAGCAGGCGCGAGGAGAACCGCGCCCGGGGCGTCAGCAGGCCCAGGCCCCTGGCCGTGGCCAGGCCCAGGTACAGGCGCGGCCCCAGGGCGAAGGCGGTGGCCTGGCGGGTGTCGTCCCGGCCGACGATGGCCTGCACCGGCACCACCCCGTCCCCCAGGCGCAGGCCCCGGCGTTCCCGCAGGAGTTCGGCCGCGGGCGCGCCTGCTTCTCCGGGGCGGAGGCCCCACGCTTCGGCCAGGCCCGGGTCCACCAGGACGCCCCAGATCTCTCCTGGGGGCTCGCCCGGAGGCCGGGACGGGACCGTCTCCAGGCGCCCCGCCAGGGGATAGGCGGCTTCCACGGCGCGGATCTCCACCAGCCGGGACACGGTGTCCGCATCCGGACCGGTGGAGGCCATGGTGGGGAAATCACACAGGAGGCCATGGGCCCTGGCCTGTTCCAGGCCCTCGACGGCGGCCAGGGCTTCGGGCGGCATGGGCCCCCGGGCCGACACCGCCAGGTCCGCGCCCAGCATGGCCCTGGATTCCGAGGCGATGCCCTCGGCCACCCGGCTGGCGAAGCCGGAGGTGGCGTAGAAGGCCGCGAATCCCGCGGCGATGCACAGGGTGATGAGCAGCAGCCGCCGGCCCTGGCTGAGCAGTTCCCGCCACGCGCAGCGCAGGACGAAAGCGGTCATCGCCCGGCCTGGGGCGCCACCTGGGGCCGCACCATCCTTCCCCGGTCCAGCAGGATGCGGTTCTCCATGCGGTCGGCGAGGCGGGGATCGTGGGTCACCAGCACCAGGGTGGTGCCCAGGTCCCCGTGGAGATCCATGATCAGGTCGAACACCCGGTCGGCGTTGCGCGGGTCCAGGGAACCGGTGGGCTCGTCGCAGAGGAGGACGGGGGGCCGCGCCACCACGGCCCGGGCGATGGCGACCCGCTGGCATTCGCCCCCGCTGAGCTGGCCGGGGAGGTGGGCCATGCGCTCCCCCAGGCCCACCCGCTCCAGGGCCTCGCGGCTCCGGGCCAGGGGCGCGGGCAGGCCGGCGATCTCGGCGCCGATGGCGACGTTCTGCAGGGCCGAGAAGTGGGGCAGCAGATGATAGGCCTGGAACACGAAACCCAGGGTCCGGGCGCGGAAGGCGGACAGTTCCCGCTCCCCCAGGGTGTCCAGCCGCCGCCCCGTCACCCAGATCCTTCCGGACGAAGGCCGCTCCAGCCCGGCCAGGATGGCCAGCAGTGTGCTCTTGCCGCTGCCGCTGGGCCCCTGCACGGCCAGGGAGCTGCCGGCCGCCAGGGTGAGGTTGACGTCATCCAGGACGGTCAGCGGCTCGCCGCCGGGGGCCGTGAAAGTCTTGGTGAGGTTCGAGAGCTGGATCATGATTTCAGGTTAACGGTACCATGGTCCCCATGCGCATGCTCCCCCTCCTCGCCGTGCTGGCCGTTCCAGTGCACACCCAGCCCGCCCTGGTGTTCCTGGGGGACAGCCTCACCGCCGGCTACGGGCTGGACCGCTCCCAGGCCTTTCCCAGCCTGGTGGAGGCGCGCCTGCGCAGGGCCGGCCTGGACTGGAAGGTGGTCAACGCCGGCGTGAGCGGCGACACCAGCGCCGGGGCGCGGGCGCGCCTGGACTGGATCTACCGGAGCAGGGTGGACTTGCTGTTCGTGTGCATCGGCTCCAACGACGGCCTGCGCGGGCTTCCGGTGGCGGAACTGGAGCGCAACCTGAGGGCCATCCTGGACCGGGCCCGGAAGGAGGGGACCCGGGTGGTGCTGGCTGGCGCCATGGTGCCCGACAACTACGGGCGCGGCTACCAGGAGGCCTTCCGGGACCTCTTCCCCCGGCTGGCCAGGGAGTACCGGGTGCCCCTCATGCCCTTCCTGCTGGAGGGGGTGGCCCTGCAGCCCGGCCTCAACCAGGAGGACGGCATCCACCCCAACGCCGAGGGGGCGCGGCGGGTGGCGGACGGCGTGTGGAAGGTCCTGGAGCCCCAGCTCAGGGCCGCAGGTCCGAAGTGAGGGCTACATCCGCCTGGCGTCGGTGAGCTGCCACTGGCCGTCCAGCCGGGACCACACCACGAATTCCCAGGTGGAAGGCCCGTCTTCCCCCGAGACCCGGCAGACCAGCCTGTAGTTCGCCCCGGCCACCACCTGGACGTAGGCCTCCAGGACGGTTTCGATGCGCAGGTTGGGGAGCTGCTTCTGTGCGGCGGCCCGGGCTTCCTGGACCATGGCGGATTCCACGTCCGCGGGCTGGTAGCCGCCCGGCATGGGAACCGCCTGGGGGGCCGGGTTGGCGCTCACGGAACTGAACGTGGCGAGGAGCGGGCAGAGAAAGGCTAGGAGGAGCGTCCGATTCATGGGTGCCTCAAGATGTTAAAAGTCGTTAATAAAGTTATTGATTGCTCTGTTTAGGCCAAAAACCGGGCCCGCTGGAAGCATGACCTCTCTGTTTTTCCCTGTCAACAGCTTTCCGGGACAAGACGGAAAGGCCCTTCCCGGGCGGGAAGGGCCTTTCATGGGGCTGAAGAAATTTACACCTGAACGGGGAGCTTCGAGACCTTTTCCTTCTTGGTGTACTTGTCCAGGAGGGTGGCGATGTCGCCGGGTGTGACGGGCCCGTGGATCTGGTCGTCGACCATGACCACGGGGGCCAGGCCGCAGGTGCCCAGGCAGCGGGTGGACTCCAGGGAGAACAGGCCGTCCTTGGTGGTCTCGCCGAACTGGATGCCCAGGTCGCCCATGAGCCGCTGGCCGATCTTGTCGGCGCCCTTGACGTAGCAGGCGGTGCCCAGGCACACGTTGATCATGTGCTTGCCCCTGGGGTGGAGCCGGAAGTAGTGGTAGAAGGTGGCGACCCCGGTGACCTTGGCCAGGGGGATCTGGGCCAGCTGGGCCACGGCGTTCATCTGCTCCTTGGAGAGATAGCCGGCTGCGGCCTGCACCATGTGCAGGATGGCGATGAGCTGGCTTTCGGAGTGGGCCGTGCCCTGGTAGCGCTGGATGTAGGCCACCACGTCCGCGGGCAGGGCGGCTTCGCAGGCGGCTTTGATCTCGGTCCAGTTGTCGGTCGTCATGGTCGTGCTCACCGGATCCCCCTGGGCAGGCTGGCGTGGTAGTGGGTGTGGAGCAGGTGGTGGGCCTTCTCGCCGTTGGGCTCGCCCAGGAAGTCCTGGTAGAGGTGCTCGATGGCCGGGTTCTCATGGGAACGCCGCAGCTGCTTGTCGGAATCGATCTTGTAGAGGGCCTGGGCGCGCAGGCGGGGCAGCTCGGGATCGAGCACGTCCATGGTATCGGGCGGATAGGGCTGGCCGCCGCCGGCCACGCAGCCGCCGGGACAGGCCATGATCTCGATGAGGTGGTACTGCTTTCCGCCCGCCTTGACCTTCTCCAGGATGGTCTTGGCGTTGGTGAGGCCGTTGGAGACGGCGATGTTGATGTCCACCCCGGCGATGGTCAGGGTGGCCTCCTTCAGGCCGGTGACGCCTCGGACCTCCTCGAACACCAAGGGGCCCAGCTCCTCGCCGGTGAGCTTGACCGCCGCGGTGCGCAGGGCGGCTTCCATCACCCCGCCGGTGGCGCCGAAGATGTCGGCGGCGCCGGAGGAGATGCCCAGGGGCCGGTCGAATTCACCGTCTGGCAGGTTGACGAAGTCGATGCCGTAGGACTTGATCATCCAGGCCAGCTCGCGGGTGGTGAGCACGGCGTCGGTGTAAGGGGTGCCGTCCTCCATGGCGTGCTCAGGGCGGGCGGCCTCATACTTCTTGGCCACGCAGGGCATGATGGCCACTACGTAGATCTCTTCCGGCTTGAGCCCTTTCTTCTCCGCATAGTAGGTCTTCATGAGGGTGGAGAGCATGCTCATGGGGGACTTGCAGCTGGAGGTGTAGGGGATCATCTCAGGGTAGAACTTCTCCAGGAAGTTCACCCAGCCGGGGGAGCAGGAGGTGAGCAGCGGCAGCGGGCCGTTGCCGCCCATGCGGCGCAGGAACTCGTGGGCCTCCTCGATGATGGTGAGGTCGGCGCCGAAGTTGGTGTCGAACACCGCGTCGAAACCCAGGCGGCGCAGGGCGGTGACCAGCTTGCCGGTGGCCGGGGTGCCGATGGGCATGCCGAAGCACTCGCCGATGGCGGCGCGGATGGAGGGCGCGGGCTGCACCACGATGTGCTTGATGCCCCGGGGCAGCGACAGCGCATCCCACACCCGCTCGGTGTGGTCCTTCTCCAGGAAGGCCGCGGTGGGGCAGACGTTGATGCACTGGCCGCACATGATGCAGGCGGAATCGTCCATGTGCGCCAGGTTGGCGGGGCCCACCACAGTCTCGAAGCCGCGCCGGTGCTGGCTCAGGTTGTGCACGCCCTGGACCTCTTCGCAGACCCGCACGCAGCGGCCGCAGAGGATGCACTTCTCGGGGGTGCGCACCACCGAGGCGCTGGACTCGTCCACTGGGTAGAGCTTGCGCTTGCCCTCGAACAGCCGGTCGCGGATGCCCAGGCGGTAGGCCTGCTTCTGCAGCTCGCACTGGCCGTCCCGGTCGCAGGTCTGGCAGTCCTTTGGGTGGTTGTCCAGCAGCAGTTCGACAATGTCGCGCCGGGCCTGGCGGATCTGCGGGGAGTTGGTCTGGATGGTCATGCCCTCCCACACTTCCTGGCTGCAGGCGGTGAGGAAGTGGTTGAAGCCTTCCACCTGGACCACGCAGACGCGGCAGGCGCCTTCGAGGCTGAGGTTGGGGTGGTAGCACAGGCGGGGGATGTGGATGCCCAGCTGTTCGGCGGCCTTGAGGACGGTGGTCCCCTTGGGCACCTGGATGGGCTCCGTGTCGATGGTGAGGTTGATCATGGTCGCGGTCATCGGTTCAGTCCTTTGGGAGGTCACGGATCACACCCGCTCGACAGCGTCGAACCGGCAGACTTCGAAACACTGGCCGCACTTCACGCAGCGTTCCTGGTCGATGACATGGGCTTCCTTGCGCGTGCCGGTGATGCATTCCACCGGGCAGTTGCGCGCGCAGACGGTGCAGCCGATGCAGTTCTCGGGATTGATCTCGTAGCGGATGAGCGAGACGCACTTCTTGGACCGGCAGCTCTTCTGCACGATGTGCTCGCGGTACTCGTCGCGGAAGTGTTTCAGCGAGCTCAGGATGGGGTTCGGCGCGGCGCGGCCCAGGCCGCAGAGTGCCGTCTGCTGGCAGAGGCGCGCCAGCCGCTCCAGCTTGTCCAGGTCGGCCGGGACCGCCTTGCCGGAGGTGATCTTCTCCAGGATCTCCAGCATCCGGGTGGTGCCTTCGCGGCAGGGGGTGCACTTGCCGCAGGACTCCTCCTGGGTGAAAGCCAGGTAGAACTTGGAGAGGTCCACCATGCAGTCGTCTTCGCTCAGCACGATCATGCCGCCGGAGCCCATGATCGATCCGGCCCGCGCCAGGGGCGCGAAGTCCACTTCCATGTCGGCGTCCTGGGCCGGGATGAAACCGCCGGCGGGGCCGCCGGTCTGGATGGCCTTGAGGGCGCGGTCGCCCAGCACGCCGCCGCCGATGTCGAAGACCACCTTGCGCAGCGGGGTGCCCAGGGGCACTTCCACCAGGCCGGTGTGCTTGACGTTGCCGGCCAGGGCGAACACCTTGGTGCCGCCGCTTTCGGCGGTGCCGACGTTGGCGAACCAGTCGCCGCCGAAGTTGATGATCGCGGTGATGTTGGCGAAGGTCTCCACGTTGTTGATGCAGGTGGGCTTGCCCCAGAGGCCGCGCACGGAGGGGTAGGGCGGGCGGACCTTGGGCTGGCCGCGCTCCCCTTCGATGGAGCGGATCAGCGCGGTCTCTTCGCCGCAGACGAAGGCGCCGGCGCCCAGGCGGATCTCCATGTCGAAGCTCCAGCCGGTGCCCATGATGTTGTCGCCCAGCAGCCCCGCGGCGCGGCACTTGTCCAGGGCGTTCTGGATGCGCTTGATGGCCAGGGGGTACTCGGCGCGGATGTAGTAGAAGCCCTTGCCGGCGCCAATGGCGAAGGCGCCGATGATCATGCCTTCCACCACGCTGAAGGGGTCGGACTCGAGCATGCCCCGGTCCATGAACGCGCCCGGGTCGCCCTCGTCGCCGTTGCAAATGAGGTAGCGCACGGGATCCGGCTGCTCACTGGTCATCTGCCACTTCTTGCCCGTGAGGAAGCCGCCGCCGCCGCGGCCGCGCAGCCTGGCCTTGAGCACTTCGCCGATCACCCACTGGGGATCGTTCCTGCCCAGCACCTTAGTGAGGGCCTTGAAGCCGCCCAGCCGGAGGTACTCGTTCAGGCTCTCCGGGTCGACGATGCCGCTCTTGCGCATGGCGATGCGGGTCTGGTGGTTGAAGAAGTGGACGTCGCCGTAGAGGTCGTAGAAGTCCTGGGTGATGGGCTTCTCCTTGGCCACCAGGCGCTCCACCGGCACGCCGGCTTGCACGTGGCTGGCGATGATCTCGTCCAGGTCGGCTTCGCCGGTGATGCGGTAGAACACCTTGTCGGGCCGCACCAGCACATGGCTGCAGAGCCCCTCGGTCGCTTCGCTGCAGGCGCCGAAGCAGCGCACGGTGCCGGTCTTGGCGGCCTCCGGGGCGATTCCGGCCACCTTCAGCTTGTGCTCGAACAGGTCGCGCAGGCCGCGCTTCTTGGAGCAGCGCAGGCCCTCGCAGAACAGGAATTCCAGGGCGGCCTGGTGGTCCAGGGAGCCGTCCAGGGCGTGCTCCGGCAGGGGGATTCCCTTCAGGATGTGGCTGGCGAAGATCTTGTGGGCCAGGTCCCGGGTCACCCGCTCGTACTTCACCGGCATCTTGCCGGGCACGGTGATGCCGACGATGGGCTCCTTGCTGCACCGGCCGGTGCAGCCGGTGCGGTGGATGACGATGTCCTCCCGGCCGGAGGACTGCACGTGCTTGCGGAACTCCTCCATCACGTCCAGGGAGCCGGCGGCGTGCTCGCAGGTGGCCGACCCGATCTGGATCTGGATCTTGGCCTCGTTTCCGGATTCCGCCAGGACCGCGGCTGCCCGCCCTCGCAAGGCTTGGTAAAATTCGCTTACCTGTGGGTCCATCGAGAACTCCCTGATTGCTGGGTTGGGGAATGAGGGTGGAGGGCGGGTGAATCGTGAAAATTTAATCGATAAAAAATAGTCGAATTATGCTAAACCCATTGGGGCAAGTCCTGAGGGTGCTTGCAAATCCATCTCAGCGCCGCTGCCTCACGCTGGACGTGTCTGCCGATTCCACCGGCTCGTCCGCAACCATGGCGCCAGTCAGATGTCTTGGGTGGTCGTTAAACCAGACACGCAGCACGGCGTCCACCGTTCAAATTTAGTCGCGTTCCGCATGTAACGCGTTGACTTTGGTCACATCGGCCGGAAGGTGAGCATTAAACGATTTATTATTAAATACTTACCATCGAATCCGGGCACGGTAGCTCAGGGTGGCGCTGCCCGAGGCGGGCACGTTCACCAGGAACTTGGCCATGCCTGAACGCTCCTTGGTGAACGGCTGGTTGTTCTGGGTGATCTCCCAGTCCCCCTGCAGCGGTTCCAGCACGGTGATGGTGACCGGCTCCTTCTTGGCGTTCTTCAGCTCCACCTGGTAGGCGGTTTCGCACACGTTGCGGTACTGGCCCTGGGCGCCCAGGCTCTTGAAGTCGGTCTGCTTGCGGCGGGCGGTCAGATCGAAGGCATCGCCCAGCTTGAGCTGGACGGTCTCGTTGCGCGGGGTGTGGTCGATGGCGTCCTCCCCCACGAACTGGGGCCGGCCCGCGCTGTCCCGCTGGTAGACCCGGATCACGCCCTTGGGCAGGGGCATGCCCAGGCCGGACTCGGTGCGGTTGTCGAACTCCACGAACACCCCCACCTTCAGGTTGTCGCCCAGGTCGCCGTAGCGGTCCAGGTAGTACCAGTTCTGGCCCATGAGCAGGTATTCCCGGCGCACCGGCACGTCGCTGGCATCCAGCAGGGCGACCTGCTTGGTCTGGTTCTCCTTTAGGGTGGTGGGCCGGTCGAGGGTGTAGAGGTGGTACTCGAACAGGCTCTCCTCCGCCATCTTGGGGCGTTCGGCCATGGCCATCTCGTTCCGGGCGGCCCCGGAGCCGATCTTGCGCAGCTTCTTCTCCACCGTGTGCACGTCCCCGGCCACCAGCTGGAGGGTGGCCTGGGGATAGGCGGAGCCGCTCTGGTTGGTGAGGGTGACCCAGCCGCCCAGGTCCAGGGTCTTGGCGTCGGGCCCCAGGTTGGCCACGTAGTCCGCCTGCCAGGTGAGGCCGCCGGTGAGGTAGGTCAGCTCCAGCTTCTGGGTCCGGTCGGCGGCCGAGTGCAGGTTGAGCACCAGGGTGGGCCGGGCCCTCAGGTTGCCGGGCACCTCGGGGTAGACGATGCGGCCGGGGGCGGCGGTCTCGATCCGGTCCGGGAACTTCAGCACCACGCCGTTGTTGGTGGCCAGCACCTCGGCCTCCTCGCGCACCTCTCTGGAGCCTGGTCCGGACGGGTTCGGGGTCGGGGTCACCACGGTCACCTTCCGGCCCACGAATTTCTCGAGGAGCTTCTGCGGAGTGAGCAGATCGAAGTCGAAGTTCTGCTCGTTGATCCAGAACCCCTTGGGGTCGGTGAGGTTGCGCAGGAGCGCGGTTTCCGGGCGGATCAGCGCGGCCACTTCCTGGTAGGCCAGCTCCACGTCCCCCTTGGGCAGCCGCACTTCCCGCTGGTCCCGCACCAGGGCCAGGTTGCTGTTGTAGATGGTCACGGCCAGGGCCTGCTGGTCGCGGAGGGTGGTGACCGTTTCCGGGGCCGTCTGGGCCGCCAGCAGGCAGGGCAGGGACGCAACGAGAAGGAAGCGCATGGGCGGCTCCTGGAAAAAAAGGATGCCCAAGGATGCACCTCCGCGGGCGGGAGTTCTAGCTGATTTCCACGGTGAAGCAGGCCGACCCGATCTCCGCGCCGTCCGGGCCCAGGACCTTGGCCGTCCAGGCTCCGCCGTCCCCGGCGCGGAAGGTGCGGTAGGCGTTGGCGCGGTAGGGGCTGGACTTACCTACCTTAAAGTGATCAGCGTCGCCCCGGCCCCGCCCTGGTTCTGGGGGGCGTCCTCCACTTTGGCGATGCCCGGATGGCCCTTCAGCGCCGCCCGCACGGCGGCCTTGAGCCGGCCGGTGCCGTGGCCGTGCACCACTCGGATGAACTTCTGGCCGGCGGCGATGGAGCTTTCCACGAACCGGTGGATCTCGGTGTCCACGTCGTCCGAGGCGCGGCCGATGAGGTTGATTTCGGACTGGGTCTCCGCGGCCTCGGCCCGAAGGCGCAGCTGGCCCCGGGCCGGGGCGGCCGGGCCCAGGTCGCCGCGGAAGACCGGCTCCAGTTCGCCGGCCCGGGCCTCCATCTGCCGGCCCTGGAGGGTCTGCAGGGTGACCCGGTCGCCCTTCATGGCGGTGATCCGGCCTTCCACCCCCAGGCCCCGGTGGCGGGCGAAGCCGCCCTCCTTGAGCTGGGGCTGGTCCGGGGCCGGGCGCCTGGGGGCCTCCGCCCCCAGCTCGGCCCGGGCGATCTGCTCCATGGTGCGGATCCGCTCCCGGGCTTCGGTGCCGATCCGGTCGGCGTTTCCGGCCTCGGCGGCCTTCTGCTTCTCCTTGAGCTCCTTCACCAGGCGCCTGGACTCGTGGTCCAGGAAATCGAGCACCCGCTGGACCTTTTCCTTGGATTCGCGCTGGAACTTGTCCTGCTGGTCGCGGAGGGCTTCCTCCCGGCGGGCCAGGATCTGGCGGTCCTTCTCCAGCAGGGCGGAGCGCTCCTCCAGGGCTGCCGCCTCCTCCATGATGCGCAGGCGGTCGGCCTCCAGCTGGCGCAGGAACTCGCGCCAGTCCTGTTCGCGCTTGCCCAGGACCTTTTCGGCGTGCTCCAGGATGAACGCGGGCAGGCCCAGCTTGGCGGCGATGGTGAGGGCCCGGCTCTGGCCGGGCATGCCCACCAGCAGCCGGTAGGTGGGGGCCAGCCGCTCTTCGTCGAACTGCACCGAGGCGTTCTGGAACCTCGGGTGGCGCAGGGCCCACTGGCTGATCTCGCCCAGGTGGGTGGAGCAGAGCACCCAGCACTGGCGGCGCGACAGGGCCTGGAGCAGGGCGATGCCCAGGGCGGCGCCCTCCTTGGGGTCGGTGCCGGTGCCCAGCTCGTCCAGCAGCACCAGGCCGCCGCGCTTGGCCTGGGCGATGATCTGCTTCAGGTGCAGGATGTGGCTGGAGAAGGTGGACAGGCTGCCGACCAGGGTCTGGTGGTCGCCGATGTCGGCGTGGAGGGTGACCAGCTCCGGGACCTCCGTGCCGGCCCGGGCGGGGATGGCGCAGCCGGCCCGGGCCAGCGCCGTGAGCAGGCCGACGGTCTTGAGGACCACGGTCTTGCCGCCGGTGTTGGAACCGGAGATGACCACGCCCGGGCGCTCCCGGTCCAGTTCCAGGGTGAGCGGCACCGCGTCGTGGTCCAGCGGCTCCAGCTCCAGGGCGGCCCGGACCCCGGGCAGGAGCAGGGGGTGGCGGGCGTCCAGCAGGTGCAGCCGGTCCTGGCCGAGATCGGGCAGGATGCCGTCGCACAGAGCGCCCCAGCGCAGCAGGGCCAGGGCCTCGTCGGCGTCGGCCTGGAACCGGTGCCAGCGCTCGAAGTCGAACCGGCGGTCCCGCAGCCGGTCCAGAAGGTCGCGCAGGAAGGCGTGCACCGCCTGGGTGTATTCCTGCTCGGCCTCCACCAGGTCGTTGTTGAGCTGGACCGCCTCGAACGGCTCCAGGAACACGGTGGCGCCGCTGCTGGAGCGGTCCAGCACCAGCCCGGGCACCATGCTCCTGCGCTCCACCCGGACCGCCAGGCACTGGCGGCCGTTGCGTTCGACGATGTTGGTCTCCTGGAAGGCTTCCGGTACATCCCGGAGGGTTTTCTGCAGGCGGTTCTGCACCGCCTGGAAGCACCTGGTGCGGGCCCGGTAGAGTTCGGCCAGGCCGGGCACCTTCATGGGGTCCAGCTGGCCGTCCTCGGTGAAGCTGCGGGCCAGCAGGTCGGCCAGGGGCATGGGATCGGGGAGCAGGGCTGCCGTCACCTGGAGCAGGTCGATGCCCGGCTCGGTGCCTTCGGGCGCCGCCGCCCCCTCCGGCCATGCCACCGCCGCGATGCTCCGGAGCAGCTGGGCGCACCCGCGGAGCCCCTCGCGCAGCTGCCGCCAGTGTTCAGGCAGGGGCCAGCCCAGCGGGTTCAGGACCTCGTCCAGGGCCTCGTCGAAGGGCACCACGGGCAGGGCCGAGGGATCCTTGGCCCAGAGCGGGCCCAGTTCCATCTGGCGCAGCCGGCGCAGGCCCCTCAGGCCGTCCCAGGGGGAAAGGCGGGAAAGCGCCTCCCGGCCCAGGCGCGTGCGGGCCCCCCGGGCCACGAGGCCGGTGAGGGTGGGAAACTCGATGGCTTCCAGTTCGGCATTGGGGATCGTATCGAGGTTCATGGGCAGCAAAAAGGCCCGCTGGGCGGGCCTTCTCATCGTACATCGGACAAGGGGGGCATCAGCCCATCAATCTCCGCTCCTGGGCGAGGCGTTTCAGTGTCTTCCTTTCGGTATCCGCTGCGCGGATACGCGAAACCTCCCCCCAGGGCTGCTAGGCTGGATCAGCCCATCAGCCTTCGCTCCTGGGCGAGGCGTTTGAGGGTCTTCTTTCTCGCCGCGAGCATCTTGCGCTTGCGCTTCGCGCTGGGTTTCTCGTAGTGCTGGCGCTTTTTCAGCTCGCTGAGAATGCCGGACTTTTCGCATTTCCGCTTGAAACGGCGGAGAGCATTTTCGAAGGTCTCGTCTTCCTTGATTTTGACCAGTGGCATGGTGGGGACACCTCCTTTCGCCTGGGATTCGCCCGGAATTTTCCGTTGCCGGAATCAGGGCCGGCTCCCAGGTTATCCTGTTTCCGCAGCTATTACCACCCTTGATCCTGGAACCAGAGCACTGGGCAAGTCCGGGCGAACGGATACAATCAAGCATGCCCTGAGGGAATATGAAACGTTTGGCCATTATCGTCCTGGACGGAGCTGCCTTCCGCACCCCAGGCCTCCTCCAGGAAATGGAAGCCCAGGGCTGGGATCTGGATTGGGCCGACAGTTCGGACCCGGCCGCTCCGCTGGCCGATGGAGCCATGCCCGACCTCGCGGTGTTCGATCCCGCCACCGTGGGTCCCCGGGGGATCGTGGCACTCCGGGCCCTGCGGGCCAGGAATCCGCAGCTGCCTCTGGTCGCCCTGGGCGCGCCCGGGCAGGATCCCGGGTGGTTCGATCCGGAAGAACTGGAGCCGATGTCCCGCCTGGACCGCCAAGCGGGCCCGGAGGCCTGGGCCGACCACCTGGGCCGGTTGCTGAAGGTAGGCGGCGAGCCGGCACGGAAGTACACGGCCGAGGACCTGTTCGGCGACATCCTCAGCGATCTGGAGGGGGCGCCCATGGCGGAGCCCCCGGCGGCGGCCCCGCCTCCCGCGCTGGAGCCCCTGGCGGCGGCCCGGCCCCCCGCGCCGGAGCCCGTGGCGGCGGCCCGGCCCCCCGCGCCGGAGACCGTGGCGGCGGCCCCATCCCCCGCTCCGGTGCCCCTTCCGGCGGCTGCGCCCCGTCCGGTTCCCGCCCCTGCGTCGGCCCCGGTGGTGGGAGAAACCAAGACCCGTCCGGGCATGACGGTTCCCTCGTTGCCCGCTGCCCAAGCTCCGGCCATCGCCGCTGTCACCGCCCCGGCTGAGCTCCCCCCCGGCGGCCCCGAAGCGGAAGAGGTCCTGGAGCAGTTCGGGAACTACAACCTGCTGGAAAAGGTGGCGGTCGGGGGCATGGCCGAATTGTTCAAGGCCCGGCAGCGCGGGGTCCACAACTTCGAAAAGATCGTGGCGATCAAACGGATTCTTCCCCACTTGTCGGACACCGACGAGTTTGTCCGGATGTTCATCGACGAGGCGAAGCTGGCGGCCCAGCTCAGCCATCCCAATATCGTGCAGATATTCGATCTGGGGAAAGCCAGCGGTTTCTATTACATCGCCATGGAATACGTGGATGGCCGGGATCTGCGCAACCTGCTGCGCAAGGTCAGGGAATACAAGCTCCCCATGCCGGAAGCCCTGGCCGCCACGGTCATCATGAAGGTGGCGGGCGCCTTGGACTACGCCCACCGGAAGCGGGCCATCGACGACAAGGAGCTCAAGCTCGTCCACCGGGACATCAGTCCCCAGAACATCCTGATCTCCTACGAGGGGGCAGTGAAGCTGGTGGATTTCGGCATCGCCAAGGCAGCCTCCAAGAGCACCCAGACCCTGTCCGGCTCCCTGAAGGGGAAGCTGCTCTACATGAGCCCCGAACAGGCCCTCGGGCAGCCTCTGGACGGACGCTCCGACATCTACTCCCTCGGTCTGGTCCTGGCGGAACTGCTCACCGGGGAGAGGTGTTTCCAGGCCGATTCGGAACTGGGTGTCCTGGAGAAAGTGCGCTTGGGCAAGGTGATGGACGTCCGCACCCTCAACCCTGGCATCTCCGTGGAAATGGGGGCCATCCTCGAAAAGGTCCTGCAGAAGGATGTGGACCGGCGCTACG
The DNA here is from genome assembly GCA_003165415.1 of Holophagaceae bacterium. GTDB lineage: Bacteria > Acidobacteriota > Holophagae > Holophagales > Holophagaceae > Mesoterricola. The sequence continues at coordinate 28,082 of PLUC01000110.1, read as the reverse complement.
CTTCGGCGCGAATGCTGGAGCGGGACCTGAAGGCCCTGCTGGCCAAGCATGGTTACGAACCGAGCGAGCACGACCTGGCGGAGTACGTGAACACGTTGCTGAAGGGGACCCGGGAGGAGTCGGAGTCCCTGCTGTCCACCCGGTTCGCGCCCCCCCTGCCGGAACTCACCCCCGCCACCCTCCCGGAACCCCGGGGTCAGGCCACGCCGGTGCCCGCGGCCAGCGCCATGGAGGATACGCCCACCCTTTCGGGATTGGAGCCCGGTCCCGGGATCCCGGCCCTCCCCCCACCCGCGCCCGCCGCCCCGGTCCGGCCGCGCCAGGTCCGTCCCTGGCTGCTGGCCGCTTTCGGCGTCCTGGCCATCCTGGCGGCCTGGGTGCTCCGGGAGGTCCTGGCCAAGTGACCCTGGGGTCCATGGTCAGGGTCATCTCGGGTACGGCGACGGCATGGGGTTCGGGAACGGCCCGGGCTGGGGCTTCGGGAACGGGAAGGGCATGGGCCGAGGGGGTTTCGGGAAGGGCAGCGGCACCGGGAGCACCGGCCTCGAAAGAGCGTGCGGTGGCGTGCTGGCGCATCCAGGCGGGGCGCCTCCCCGTATTTCCAGGCAATCTTCAGGGAGGAGGGGCGCCAAGGGCCCGCCGTTCGGCCTGCCTTCGCCGGTTGGGTTGAACCATTGCGGCGACATGGTTAGAACCTGAGGGTGATGCTGCCCAGGACCATCCAGTCGTGACCATCCGATTGGGCCGATCCCGATATCGAGGTCATACCGGATCGCGACGTCACGGAGCCACCAACCCCGGCCGACCAGCCCATGCCGTCCGTGGACAGGGCTCCCGCGATCCTGCTGCCGTTGGCATCGGAATAGCTGCCGCCGACGGTTCCCGTGAGGGGAGGCCCGGAAAGGTCGACGTGCACCTCCCCACCTTTCCCTGGTCCCCATTTCCACGGGTCGAAAGGGGGTAGGACGGATCCGGTTACCCACTCGAGATCCCGGTCATCCAATGCAACCAGACCGAGGGCATTTTTAAATTGCATGTATACTCCAAATAGCATGGTTTTGAATCGTCCCTATGCGCCTTGCACAGAGGAATATCAGGTTAAAGTCCCTTGTGATTTTGTCAAATGGGATATCCAATCGTTATTAATTGAAAAATTTTTATAATACATATAATATAATAGAGAAAATAAAAACGCCTTAATTTAAAATTGTGAATGCAAGATATGATGAACTAAGTCAAAAAGTTCATAGAATTGATTCGAGTCTATTTATAAACAATAATAATTTAATATTTTGACAAGGGACGGCAACCATCCAACCGTTCGGTCAAGGCAGGCCGGCCAGGGCCCCCGCCCATGGAAGGCCGGGATGATTTGGGACAGAACCTGTTCAATGGCGTTATCCTTGAGCCACCCCACCAACCCCGGCCCCACCCCCCAATCCCCCTTCGGAGCTTCCATGGATCTCAATCAAGACCAACAGGATTTCTACAGTCAGGCCCGGGACCGCTGCCGCACCGAAGTGGAGCAGATGAACAAGGCCATCCTGGTCGAATGGCAGCGGCTCAATGACGAGATCAAGCGGGTGCAGGAACTGATCCAGACCCTGGAGACCCGCAAGCAGACCGTCGCCCAGATCTTCGCCTCTTCCAGCGAAATGCTCGGCCTGGAACCGGACCTTGACGTTTCCCCCGCCATCAAGGACGGCGGCGAGGACACGGCCGAGGAACTGGGCGTCGGGGAAATCGACCTGTAGGATCGGCCTCGGCCCCCCATTAGAATCAAGTCCTGAAAGAGCCTATACTTCTGGGTTTCCGGGACGGGCAGGAGGGACTTCTGGCGGAGCATGCGGGGGCTGGCCGGATCAGCAGCGGGAGGGCTCAGTTCGCGGCCATGGCGGGGGCCTATTTCCTGGGGGTATTCAACGACAATTTCTACAAGCAGGCCATCCTGATCCTGGCCGTGGCCGCAGGCCGGACCGGCATGCAGGGCCTGGCGCTCTCGGTGTTCACCCTGCCGTTCCTGGTTTTCGCCGCGCCCGCCGGTTGGGTGGCCGACCGGTTCTCCAAGCGCCGGGTGGTGATCGCGGCCAAGGGCGCTGAACTGGCGGCCATGGCTGTGGGGGCGGTGGGCATCTGCACGGGGCAATGGCCGCTGATCCTGGTGATGCTCGGCATCATGGGCACCCAGGCCACCTGCTTCAGCCCGGCGCTCAATGGCTCCATCCCCGAGCTGTTCCCGGTGGACCAGGTCACCCGGGCCAATGGCATCCTGCGCATGGTGGTCACCCTGGCCATCCTGGCCGGCATCGCCCTGGCCGGGTTCGCCCAGGACCTGCCGGGAACCTGGATGGGCATCGGCACCGGCCGGGTCGCCTGCGGGACGGGGGTGGTGCTGGTGGCCCTGGCCGGGCTGGCGGTGAGTTTCGGGGTGCCCCGGCGCCCCGCCGCGGATCCCGGGGCTCCGTTCCCCTGGACCGGGCCCCTGGTCACCCTGCGCAACTTCGTGGTGATCCGCAGGGATCCGTGGCTGGCTTTCGCGGTCTGCAGCTCGGTGTTCATCTGGTTCGCCGGGTCGCTCCAGATCCTCCTCATCAATCCCCTGGGGCTCCAGCAGCTCGGCCTGAGCAAATCCCTGACCAGCGCGCTCATCGTGGCGCAGCTGCTGGGCATCGGCCTGGGCGGGCTGTTCAGCTCCCGGCTGGCCAAGGGCGCCGCCTGGCACCGGGTGCTGGCGCCCGCCGCCGCCTGCATGGGCCTGGCGATGCTGGCCATGCCCATCGTGCCGCACCTGCCCGCGCCGGTCCGGCTGCCGGGGTTCTTCGGGCTGATCGCCCTGGTGGGAGTGTTCGGGGGCCTGTTTCTCATCCCGGTGGAGAGCTTCATCCAGACCCGGCCCGACCCCGGCTGCCGGGGCGCGGTGCTGGCGGCGGCGAACTTCGCCGTGTTCGCGGGGATCCTGCTTTCGGGGCCCCTTTCCAACGTGCTCAATGCCCTGTGGCTGCCCACCACCAGTTTTGCGGTGGTGGGGCTGTTCTCGGTGGCGTTGAGTCTGGCCATCCAGGCCGGATTGAGGAGATGCAGATGGGTCTGATGGCTTCCATCCTGATGGGGCTGGGGCGCGGCCTGCTGCGCCTGCGCTACCGGATCAAGGTCAAAGGCATCGTGCCGGTGGCGGCCCGGGGCACCCGCGGGATCCTGTTCCTGCCCAACCACCCCGCCCTGATCGATCCGGTGATCGTCATCAGCGAGCTGTATGGGCGCTTCGCGCCGGCCTCGCTGGCGGACAAGGACCGCATCTCGTCGCCGCTCCTGGGCTGGATCACCCGCCGGTTCGGGGCCCTGCCCATGCCCGACCTGGGGCGCTACGGCGAGGCCGGCCGGAAAGAGGTGGAACAGGCCATCCAGGACTGCGCCCGGGTCCTGGCCGGGGGCGGCAACCTGGTGCTGTATCCCGGCGGGCACCTCGCCTCCAGCCGGATGGAGCAGCTCGGCGGCAACAGCGCGGTGGAGACCATCCTGAAGCTGGCGCCGGACACCCGGGTGGTGCTGATCAGGACCCGGGGGCTGTGGGGCAGCCGCTTCAGCCGCGCCCAGGGGCCTCCGGACTTCAACCGGACCCTGGTGCGGGAGTGCTGGGACCTGGCGGCCAATTTCATCTTCTTCTCCCCCAGGCGCGAAGTGACGGTGGAGCTCGGGGAACCGGCGGACCTGCCGCGCCAGGCCGGGCGGGAGGCCCTGAACCGGCGGCTGGAGGCCTTCTACAACGAGGATGCGCCGACGGCCCTGCACGTGCCGCACACCCTTTGGGAAGCCGGCGGCGTCCGCGTCCTGCCCGACCCACCCCAGGTGCGGCTGGCGGGGGACCTGGCGGAGGTGCCCCCGGCCATCCGGGAGGAGGTGCTGGCCCAGCTGGAGCGCATGACCGGCCGCGGCGGACTCCCGGACGAGTGCGAGCTGGCCAGGGACCTGGGCATGGACAGCCTCATGCGGCTGGAGCTGCAGTTCTTCATCGAGCAGGAATTCGCCCATCCGGTGAGCGATCCGGAATCGCTGCGCACGGTGGGCGACGTCCTGCTGGCGGCCTGCGGCAAGGCCATCGATCCGGGCGGGGCGCCGCTGAAGCCGGTGCCTTCCGACTGGTTCGCCCCCGGCCTGGAGATCACCGTGCCCGCGGGCCGGACCATTCCCGAGGTGTTCCTGGCCCAGGCCGCCCGGCATCCCGGGCGGGTGGCGCTGGCGGACCAGATGGGGGGCGTCCGGACCTACCGTGGCCTGATCACCACCATCTTCGCCCTGAGGCCGGTCATCCAGGGGATCGAAGGCCCCTACGTGGGCATCATGCTGCCCGCCTCCGGCGGCGCCGCGGCCCTGTACCTGGCGGTGGTGTTCGCCGGCAAGATCCCGGTCATGGTGAACTGGAGCACCGGCATGAAGAACATGGCCCACGGCCTTGAGCTGCTGGGGGTGCGGCGGGTGCTCACGTCCGAAAAGGTGGTCGCCCGGATCCAGTCCCAGGGCATGGACCTGTCGCCCCTGGAGGCACTCCTGCTCCCGCTGGAGCGGGTGGGGGCCTCCCTGACCCGGGGGGCCAAGCTCAAGGCCCTGCTCAAGAGCTGGTGGTCCTGGCGGGAACTGCGCCAGCCGGTGCCGGAAACCGCCGTGGTCCTGTTCACCAGCGGCAGCGAGAACCTGCCCAAGGCCGTGCCCCTCACCCACGAGAACATCCTCGCCAACGTGCGCGACCTGGTCCAGGAGTACCGCTTCCTGCCCGAAGACCGCATCCTGGGCATGCTGCCGCCCTTCCATTCCTTCGGGCTCACCTGCACCATGATCCTGCCGCTGTGCATGGGCATGAGGGCGGTCTACTACCCCGTGCCCACCGACGGCGGGGTGCTGGCCCGGCACATCGAAAGCTACGGCGCCACCCTGCTGGTGGGCACCCCCACCTTCCTCAACGGCATCACCCGGGCCGCCCGGGACCCGGAGCTGAGGACCCTCCGCTACGTCATCACCGGCGCCGAGAAGTGCCCGGACGACCTGTTCGCCACCATCGCCCTGCGCTGGCCGGCCATGCGCATCCTGGAAGGCTACGGCATCACCGAGTGCTCGCCGGTGGTCTCCGGCAACCGCGAGGCGAGCATCGTCCGCGGGACGGTGGGCCTGCCGCTGCCGTCCCTGGCCACCGCGGTGGTGGACCTGGAAGAGCGGGAGCGGGTGCCGCCCGGGGTGATCGGCATGCTCCTGCTCCGGGGCCCCAGCGTGTTCGGCGGCTACCTGGGCTCCGATGGGCCCCAGCCCTTCGCGGCCTTCGAGGGAGCCTCCTGGTACCGCACCGGGGACCTGGTGCGGGAGGACGCGGCGGGCAACCTGGTGTTCGCTGGGCGGCTGAAGCGGTTCGTGAAGATGGGTGGCGAGATGGTCAGCCTGCCCGCGGTTGAGGAGGCGCTGCTGGCCCGGTTCGGCCGGCTCGAGGACGAGGCGGTGACGCTGGCGCTGGAGGCCCTGGAGACCGAGACCCGGGCCGATCTGGTGCTGTTCACCACCCGCCCCATCGCCCGGGAGGAGGCCAACGCCGCCATCCGCGCGGCGGGCTTCAGCCCCATCCACAACGTGCGCATGGTGCGCACCCTGGAGCAGATTCCCCTGCTGGGGACGGGCAAGACCGACTACCGGGCCCTGAAGGCGCTGCTTTCGGCCCCGTCGGTGGGCGCCTGATCGTCCGGGGTCGGCTCCCGCGGTCCCAGCATGGTCGACGGCGGGAACCAGGCGTCCCAGGTGGCCAGGTGCCGGGCCACGTACTCCCGGAACCAAAAACTGATCCGGTGGCGCAGCGGCGTGACCTCGGTGCTGGCCGGCACCCCGTAGGCGTCCAGGCCCAGGCGCCGGGCCAGGAACAGGGCCCGGGCCAGGTGGAAATCGGAGGTCACGATGATCACCTTGCCGATCCCGAACACGGCCTGGGCCCGCTTCAGGCTGTCGTAGGTGCGCCGGCCGGCGAAATCGCTGATCACCAGGCGCGGCGGGACCCCCCGCTTCAGCAGCCACCGCCGCATGGCCTTGGGCTCGTTGTAGTTGGCCGCGCGGTTGTCGCCGGAAACCAGGAACCAGCTGCCTTTCCCTTCCCGGAACAGTTCCAGGCCGGTCTCGAGCCTGGATTCCAGCACCTGGGTCGGTTCACGGTCCGGCAGCACCCCGGCCCCCAGGATCAGCACCGGCACCTGCCGCGCCGGCAGCGACGCCACCGAGAAGATGCGGGCCTGGCCGCCCAGGGGAAATTCCCCGAAGATCCAAAGCATGTCCACAAGCAACATTGCGCAGAAAACCGCGGTCCACAGCCTCCAGGATGGAGCCTTCAAAAGAGTAAGTGGGGCAGGAAGTCGCATCCGGGTTAGCATAGACCCTTACCCTGCCTTGGGTTCAACGTGAGTGAGTATTGATGAATCATAGAACCACCCTGCGCCCGCCCCAAACCACCGCCTCGCTCCTGGCCGGCGCGGCCCCGGCAAAGCGCCTGTTCATGCTGGCCCTGGCCGTCTGGACCCTCGCCGGGACCGGGTGCTTCCGGGCCACCGGAATCCAGCGCAGCCCGATGGTGGCGGAAACGCTGCCCGAGACCGGCGGTGATGCGGTGCTGGGATTGAAGTCCAAGAGCGGGGCGGGGGACTACTATCTCGGCAACGACTTCATCCAGATCGCCGTGGACAGCACGGTGTACGGGGATCCGTCGCGTACCCCCCTGGCCGGCGCCCCTTCCGGCGGGAGCATCGTCGACGCCGGCTACGTGCTGCTGAACAGCAGCTACACCCGGGTGAGCATCCCCGGCAACGCCATGAACCGGCTCACCCCGGTGTTGAACCAGGACCCCAGGCTGCAGATGGTGTTCAGCTCCTACGCCACCGGCAACAACGGGAATCTTTCCAGCATCACCATGACCGGGAGCATCTTCGACCCGCAGAACATCCTCCAGACCGGCACCAGCGCCGGCAGTCCGCTGGTGGCCGGCGTCACGGTGACCCACAGCGTCTCCGTGGCCCAGCTCGAGCGCTTCTTCACGCTCACCACCACGGTCACCAACAACAGCGGCGTCACCCTCCCCATCCTCAACATCGGTGATTACCTCGCGCAGCAGGGCGGTGGTTACGCCTTCAACATCCCGGCCATTGCCGACTACCAGGGCAACGCCCTGCCCGCGTACGACCCTACCATGCCTGTCCCCCAGGCTCTCCAATGGGGCGTGCAGATTCCGGCCAGCGACTTCACCAACCCGATCCAGACCAGTGTGCAGGCCCCCATGGTCGGCCTCATGGACACCGAGCCCGGCGCCGACACCGTGGATTCCCACTGCAGCCTCGGCATCCTGCCTTCGGACGCGGACCAGGTCCTGGTGGCCTCCGATCCCCAGGACCTCCTGACCGTCACCAACAGCCTCCGTCCGCAGTTCCCGGCGCGCCTAGTGGTGGGCAGCATCCCCCCCAACACCACGGGACTTGCCAACAACAATAGCCTCTCCTACAACCGGCTCCTGTTCATCATCGGCGGCGGCAGCGCCGCCATGAACGTCGTCAACGGCCTGACCGTCTCGGTGAACTACCCCGACCAGGCCGGCGGCCTGTTCAACCTCATGGACACCTACCGCTACGCTGACGTCAACCTGCGGCCGGTGCAGGACACCGGCTTCCTCACCTTCACCCTGTCCGGCATGTCCCAGCGCCAGGGCCCCATGCCCACCGCGATCCGGATCGAACGGGACCTGACCGTGGTTCCGCCGACCCTGCCGGCGCCGACGGACACCTGGCAGCTGCAGCGGGTGGAATACTTCGTGCCCAACGAGAACATCGTCAGCCGGACCGGGCTGGCGCCCTCGACCCTCCTGGTCAAGCTGCCCGTGGGCTTCTACCGCATGATCCTCACCTGCAAGAATGCTGTTCCGCTCGGTGCGGACCTGGTCCAGACCCGGACCGTGTTCTCCAACTCGAACGTGGTCGCCAGCCCCACCGGGGCCAACCAGGTGGATCTGGCGGGGCCCATCTGGATCCAGAAGGACCAGACCTACGCGGTCAGCTCCCAGTGCATCCTCTGTCCCGCCGCCGCCAACGACGCCGCCGGAACCTCCAACCAGGTTGGGGCGATCCTGAACAATCCATTCTCATTGCACTATTTCCTCACCCGCGAGGCCAACTCGCCGGTGGGCAATCTGCAGCCCCTGCGCATGACCTTCGTGCGCACAGACACCAGCGCCAATCCGGTGATGATGCCGCGCATGAGGACCCTGGGCAGCTACTGGGATCCCACCAACGACGTGCCCGAGATCGCCGCCGGGGTGATCCCCGGCCAGGACCAGTTCCGGGGCGGCAACGAGATGTTCGGCGCCGGCTTCACCAAGTACCTGCCCAGCCAGTTCGCCTGGTTCGCCAATGGCGGCAGCTACATCGCCTACGGCACCCGGGGACCCCTGTCGAAACTGGAGAGGCTGCCCCTGACCGCCGCCGACGGCCAGACCGACACCAACCACGTCTTCACCATCCAGCCCTGGGGGCTGCCCCCCAACTGGACCTCCTTCGATGTGCCGGGTCCCGGCCAGGCCACTACCGGCGGCTATCTCCCCTCGGAGAAGCTCACCTCCGCCCTGGCCAACGGGGTCCAGGTGGTCGGCCACACCGAGCAGGATCTGGCCGTGAACGGATCCGCGGTCTATGTGAATTACCGGACGGAATACGGCTCTCCCGACCTGACCTACAACCAGCTCCCGGCCAGCCTGAGCGCCATGAACCGGCCACCGAACATGCAGTATGGCTTCGATCCCTTCGTGGTGGGCGGGCGGACTTCGGTCCTGAACGGCTACGGCACCGCCACCGCCCTGTTCACCCCGCCGTCCACCAATGCCCCCTTGGGCGGCGCCCAGCCCAACCAGAACTGGGTCCTCGCGGATTTCCTGTCCCAGGCCCAGGGGCAGTACAACGTCGTGAACCGGCCCCGGGCCCCCCTGGTGAACCCCCAGAACGATCCGCCGGGCCTGTTCACCGTGCAGGGCGCGCCCACCCAAGGGTCGCCCCTGGCTTTCAGCTCCTGGTGGAGCGGGAGTGGGCCGCTCTCCTTCGGCGGCATGACCAACGGCAGTTTCGACGCGCTGGAACTGCTGCGGGGCGCCAGCTTCGACGGCAGTTCCGACGCCACCGCCACGGCCTGGTTCAACGAGTTCCTGCAGGTACGGTCCGACTGGTTCGGGCTCCTGAACCTGCAGTCGCCTCCAACGGTCGCGCACCCCAACGCCTTCTTCACCAAGGCCCTGGGCCTCTCCTCCGCCAAGTTCAGCATCGACACCCCCGTGGGCCTGGCCCGCACCTACCTGCTGGCCCAGCCCACCACGGAGAACGATCTGTCCGGCGTGCTGTCGGCGCTCCAGGCCGGCGCGGCGGTGGCGTCCACCGGGCCGTTCCTGGACGTGAGCATCGGCACCGCCGGCCCCGGTGGCACGGTCCCGGGTCCGGTGCAGAGCGTCACCCTCAACATCAACCTCTGGAAGACCGACTGGATGCCGGTTGACCAGGTACGGGTGGTGGTGAACGGCACTGTGGTCCAGACCATCGATCTGGTGGCCAATCCGGGTGCCCTGGCCCAGACCAGCTCGGACCCGCGCATGTTCAGCGGGAGCGTCACCCTGCCCATGGCCCAGCTCACCGGCGGCACCGACGGCTGGGTGGTGGTGGAGGCTGGCGTGCCGTTGGCGACGACCGGAATCTATGCCGCCGGCACGCCCTGGAACCTTACAATGAGGGGAATCTATCCCATCGCCGTCACCAACCCGATCTTCGTGGACGTGATTGGCAAAGGCTACACACCCCCCGGATCGTGATCCATGACTGAATGGCTCCCCGAGCGTCTTCCCGAAGACATCGAGGCCGAACGGGCCCTGCTGGCCACCTGCTGCGCGGCGGGGGCGGAGCTGGCCGCCACCGAGATCGTCCTTTCGCTCACCGATGAGGACTTCGTCCACCCGGCGCACCGGGCGGTGTTCAAGGCCCTGCGCTCCCTGGTGGAGGCCCAGGTCGAGGTCAACTCCCTCACCCTCAAGGACGCCCTGGACCAGGCCGGGGACCTGTCCCGGGTGGGGGGCTACACCGGGCTGGTGGAGCTGCTCAGCGCCGAGGAGGTGGGCAGGCCCCAGGTGCTGGGTGATCTGCTGGTGCGCAAGCGCAAGCTGAGGCAGCTGATCCGCCTGGGCGCCCAGCTGGTGCGCCAGGCCGCCGAGGAGGAGGCGCCGCCCGACACCCTGGTGGAGCAGGCCGCCCTCGACCTGTTCCGGCTGGCCCAGGGCCAGGACCGCAGGGGGCTGGAGCACATCGGCGACGTGGCCCGGGACGCCATGGAGGCCCTGCTGGACCGCCTGGAGGGCCGCGGCTCCACCGGGCTCAAGGTCGGCTTCAGCCGCCTGGACGCCATCACCCAGGGCTTCCAGCCCGGCAACCTGATCATCCTGGCCGCCCGCCCCGGCATCGGCAAGACCGCCCTGGCCCTCAACTGGCTGCTGCGCTCGGCCCAGTACCACCGGGCCCGCGGGGCCTTCTTCTCCCTGGAGATGTCCAAGGAGGAGGTATTCAACCGGCTGCTGTCCGCCCACAGCAGCATCAACATGAAGGCCGTCCAGGCCGGCACCTTCGACGAGGAGATCCAGGCGCGGCTGCTGCGCTCCCGGGACGCCCTCCTGGAGATGCCCATCTGGATCAACGACCAGGCCGGCATCACCGTGCGCGAGATCACCGCCATGGTCGACCGCCACCTGTCCCGCTCCAACCAGAAGCTGGACCTGCTGATCGTGGACTACCTGCAGCTCATGACCAGCCCCGAGTCATCCCGGGCCGCCAAGCAGAGCGAGGCCGTGCGCATCGGCGAGATCAGCCGCGGCTTCAAGCTGCTGGCCAAGGACCACGGCATCCCGGTGGTGGTTCTCAGCCAGCTCAACCGCGAAGTGGAGCACCGGCAGGGGGGGCGGCCGCAGCTGTCGGACCTTCGCGATTCCGGCGCCATCGAGCAAGATGCTGATATTGTTATGTTTATCCATCGCAAGATGAAGGCCGTCATGGAAGGCGACGAGGAGGACCGCAGCGCCGAGCTGCTCCTGGCCAAGCACCGCAACGGCCCCACCGGCGCCGTCGGCCTCTACTTCGAGGGGGAGTACGCCCGCTACCGCGAACTGGAGCGCACCACCGATTCTGAAATGGGCTAGGCATGGCCGAATCCCTCCCCCGGTTCCCCCTCGCCACCAAGGTCACCGCCCTGCGCGGGGTGGGACCGGTGTACGCCGAGGCGCTGGAGGCGGCCGGGATCCAGACCCTGAAGGACCTGCTCTGGGCCCTGCCGCACCGCTACGTGGATCGCGGCAGCCTGCAGAAGATCGGCGAGCTGGACTTCCGCCCGGACCCGGGCGACCGGGAGATCGTGACCGTGCTGGGCACCATCCAGGATCTCCGCCAGAGCACCACCCGGGTTCAGCGCATGAGCCTCACCGAGGCGCTCATCACCGACGGCACCGGCACGCTGCGCCTGGTCTGGTTCAACCAGCCCTATGTGGGCAAGCTGTTCCGGGCCGGGGACCGGGTGCTGGTGTTCGGGCCGCTGGCCTCGGGCCGCCACGGCCTGGAAATGCGCGGGCCGGCGTTCGAGCTCATGGGCCGGGGCGGCGACGAGGACAACCTGTGGGTGCGCCGCTACCTGCCCCTGTACCGCAAGCTGGGACCGGTCATGGGCCGGGCCCGCCAGCGGATGGTGCAGGAGGCCCTGGCCCGGGCCGCGGATCCCGAGGAATGGCTGCCCGCGGAACTGGCCCGGGGGGTGCCCGGGACCCTGGCCGCCCTGCGCCTCCTGCACCAGCCCCCGGACGACAGCGACCCGGCCGAGCTGGACGCGCACGCCACCCCCGCCCACCAGCGCCTGGCCAGCGAAGAGCTGTTCGCCTTCGCCCTGGGGGTGACCCTGCGCCGGGCCGGGCGCATGGCCCGGCGCGGACAGGCCGTGCCCACCACCCCGGAACTGCGGGAACGGCTCAAGGACTACCTTCCCTTCCGGCTCACCGCCGCCCAGCGCCAGGCGTTCCGGGAGATCGTGGCCGACCTCACGTCGGGGCGGGTCATGCACCGGCTCCTGCAGGGCGACGTGGGCAGCGGCAAGACCCTGGTGGCCTTCCTGGCCATGGCCATGGTGGCCGAGACCGGTTGCCAGGCGGCGCTGCTGGTGCCCACCGAAGTGCTGGCCAGGCAGCACGCCGCCACCATCCAGCGGCTGCTGAAGGAATCCGCGGGCGGCATGGTGCTGCTGCTGGGCCCCATGAAGACGGCGGAGAAGCGCCAGGCCCTGGCCCGGATCGCCTCCGGCGAGGCTTCCTACATCATCGGCACCCACGCCCTGTTCCAGGAAGCGGTGTCCTTCAGCAGGCTCCAGCTGGTGGTGGTGGACGAGCAGCACCGGTTCGGGGTGCGCCAGCGGGAAGCGCTCAAGCAGAAGGGCCTGGATCCCCACTGGCTGGTGATGAGCGCCACCCCCATCCCCCGTTCCCTGGCCCTGGCCTTGTTCGGCGACCTGGAGCAGTCGGTGCTGGACGAACTGCCGCCGGGGCGCCAGCCCATCACCACCCGGCTGCTGGATCCCGCCGACGCCGAGCGTGCCTGGGAGCTGGTGCGGCGGGAGCTGGAGGCGGGGCACCAGGCCTTCGTGGTGAGCCCGGCCATCGATCCCCAGGACGAAGGCAAGGTGCCGCTGAGGGACATCCAGGCCATGGAGGCGCTGCTCCGGGCCCTGTTTCCCGACTTCGAGCTGGCGGTGGTCCACGGCCGGCTCAAGGCCGACGCCATGGCCGAGCGCATGGAGGCGTTCGTGGCCGGCCGGGCCCGGATCCTGCTCGCCACCACGGTGATCGAGGTGGGCGTGGACGTGGCCAACGCCACGGTCATGGTGGTGGACCACGCCGAGCGGTTCGGCCTCAGCCAGCTCCACCAGCTGCGCGGGCGCGTGGGCCGGGGCGAGGCCCGCAGCCACTTCCTGATGCTCTCCGCCAGCGACACCGAGCGCCTGCGGGTGCTGGTGGAGACCCAGGACGGCTTCCGCATCGCCCAGAAGGACCTGGAGCTGCGGGGGCCGGGGGAGTTCTTCGGCACCCGCCAGGCCGGCCTGCCCCAGTTCCAGGCCGCGGACCTGGTGCGCGACCGGCAGCTCCTGAACCTGTGCCGGGAAGCCGCGGACAGGGCCGTCCAGCGCGGCCTCAGCGAGCCGCAGACGGTCTGGCTGAAGCAGGAGCAGGCCCGGCTGAAGCTGGCGGAAATCTCCTGATACCGTTAGATAGCGTCTTGATTCGGCATGCGCCTTGGCACAGCCGTAACGGAGCGAGCTCAATAACGGCTGCTAGAGCCCGCCCAGCCCCACCGAAAGGATGCCCTGGCAGGCCGGGCAGGCCGCCACGTGGCCCCGCCTGGGGAGAGTGGAGACGAAGTTGACCCGGCCCCGGAGCAGGCGGACGATGACCACCGAACTGATCAGCTGGTGGCAGTGGGGGCAGGGCAGGGGCTTTTCCATCATGTATTCAGCCTCGCCGAAGCTGACATTGGAGACGGTGGGCTCGTCCATGGTGGCTCCTGGCTCGGAATGGGGTCCTGGTGGGTGAGGAAAGCCTACCTCCTTTTCCATTTCCCTGGCAGAGGAACGGGATGGGACCTATCCTCATAGTCATGAACGTCTGAACCTTCGGACTGGCTGGTCTATGAACCTTTTGGTAAAAATCACCCTCGCCTGCTTCGGCAGCATCCTGGCCTACGGCGTAGGCCTGGAGGTGCGGGACGCGCCGCCGGCGGTGAAGGTCCCCCCCGGGGTGACCCTGGTGGGCTTCGGCGACCTGGCATCGGCCCGGCTGCCGGATCCCGGCGGGCGTGCCAGGCAGGGGGATTACCTGAAATGCCTGCCCAAGTCGATCCTCCAGCTGGACCGCCAGCAGGTTCTCATCCAGGGTTTCATGATCCCCACCGTGACCGAGAACCACCGGGTCAGGGAATTCCTCCTGGTGCGCAGCCAGGCCAGCTGCTGCTTCGGGTTCCCGCCCCAGATTTCCGACGTGCTGGAAGTGCGCATGACCGGCGCTTCCGCCCAGCCGCTCATGGACAGGATCGTGAACGTGGTGGGACAATTCCATATCCAGGAGCATTGGGCCGGGCGCGACCTCGGTTCCCTCTACCAGATGGAGGCGGACACCGTGACTTCGGGATCCCCGCTGAAGCCCCTGCTGCTGGCCCGCACACCCCAGTCCGAAGGCCTCGAATAGAAAGAAGCGCCCATGATCCGTCCATTCGCCAAGCTGCTGCCGGTGCTCGCCGCCCTGAGCCTGGCCGCCACCACCCCCCAGGCCCCCTCCGGCCCCCTGAAGACCTCCTTCAAGGTGCTGGCCGGCTTCCACCTGCCCGACGCCATCTTCAAGGCCAAGCCCGGCCACGTGCGCGCCTTCATCCCCGAGTCGATCCGCAGCCTGGACGGCAGGGAAGTGGCCCTCACCGGCTTCATGCTGCCCATCCGGATCCACAACCGGCTGGTCACGGAGTTCATGCTGCTGCGCACCCAGAACACCTGCTGCTTCGGCATCCCCCCGGAACTGCACGAGGTGGTGGAAGTGCTCAAGATCGACACCCCCACCAAGGTGCTGATGGACACCCCCGTGACCGTGGTCGGCCACCTGCACGTGCGGGAGCGGTGGGAGGGCACCTTCCTCTGCTCCATCTACCAGATGGACGCCGAGCGGGTCACCACCGAGGGTCAGCCCAACTGAGCCGGGTTCAGCAGCCGTGAGGCGATGCGCTCCACCAGCATCTCCGGCACCAGCCCGGAGATGTCCCCGCCCATGGCGCCCACCTCCCGCACCATCCGGCTGCTCACCACGCTATACTCCTCCTTGGGCATGAGGAACACCGTCTCCAGGTCCGGGGCCAGTTTGCGGTTCATCAGGGCCATCTGGAACTCGTATTCGAAGTCCGAGAAGGCCCGCACCCCGCGGACGATGAAGTGGGCCTCCTGCTGCTTGGCGTAGTCCACCAGCAGGCCGTGGAAGGTGGCGATCTCCACATGGGGGGTGTCGGCCAGCAGCTCCCGCAGGAAATCCACCCGCTCCGCCACGGAAAAGGCGCAGGTCTTGGCCGGGTTGTACAGGACCGCCACCACCAGCCGGTCCACCAGCCTTCCGGCGCGTTGGATGAGGTCCCAGTGGCCAAGGGTGACGGGGTCGAAGGATCCTGGGTAGATGGCGACGCGCAATGGAACTCCTTCGGCGGGAAAGGAATGTTAGTTTAAACTTTTTGCTATGACAAATGCCCGTCTTTCCGTAGGCCTCCTGTTCGGCGGTGAAAGCCCCGAGCACGAAGTGAGCATCGTCACCGCCCGGAGCATCGCCGCCCACCTGGATCCGGCCCGGTTCCAGGTCCGGCCCATGGGCATCGCCCGCAACGGCGTCTGGGTGATGAACGGCGATCCCCTGGCCCGGTTGTCGGCCGGGGAACTGCCCCAGCGCGGCGAATGCCCGTTCCTGCCCCTGGAGCGGGGCGCCGAGGCCGCGCCGCTGCCCGACGTGTTCTTCAACGCCATCCACGGGGCCGGGGGCGAGGACGGCCAGATCCAGGGCTACCTGGAGCCCCTGCACCGGCCCTACACCGGCGCCGGCCTGCTGGCCATGGCCGTGGCCCTGGACAAGTGGATCACCAAGCGCATCTGGGAGAACGAAGGCCTGCCGGTGGTGCCCTACCGCGGCCTCACCGAGGAGCACTGGCGCAGGTCGCCCCAGCCCATCCTGCACAGCCTGGAGCACTTGGGCCTGCCGCTGTTCGTCAAGCCGGCCAACCTCGGCTCCAGCATCGGCATCGAGAAGGTGAAGACGGCCGAGGACCTCCCGGCGGCCCTGGACCGGGCCTTCGGTTTCGACCGCCGGGTGCTGGTGGAGCAGGGCGTCAACGCCAGGGAACTGGAAGTGGCGGTCCTGGGCGGGGACGACCCCTTCGTGAGCGTGCCCGGAGAGATCATGGTGGCCGGCGAGTTCTACGATTTCAAAGATAAATATATTGACGGCAAAAGTTATGTCAAAATCCCGGCCGATCTGCCCGAAGGCATGGCCAACCTCATCACCCGCTACGCCATGGCCGCGTTCCGGGCCCTGGACGCCTACGGCATGGCCCGGGTGGATTTCTTCCTGGACCGCACCACCGGTCTGTTGTACCTCAACGAGATCAACCTAATCCCGGGCTTCACCAGCATCAGCATGTATCCCAAGCTCATGGAGGCCAGCGGCATCCCATACCGGGACCTGCTCAGCCGGCTGATCGACCTGGCCCTGCGCCGGCACCAGGACAAGGACGCCAAGACCCGGTTCTTCCAGAGCGGCAGCCAGTGGTTCGCGCAGTAACGCCTTGCTTGTTAGCGAGTTCAACTTATCCTTGGGCCCAAGGGGGATGTCATGGACGGAATTTGGGCGAGCCTGTCCGGCCTGAGCACCTCGGCCCAAAGCATCGCCCTGTCGGCCAACAATGTGGCGAATGTCAACAGCGCCGGCTTCCGGTCCCAGAGTCTGGTGCAGGAGACCCTGCCCGGGGGCGGGGTATACGGCGCGGCCGTGCAGCAGAGCCAGGCGCCCCTGGAGCCGGGCGGCAGCAACGTGGACCTGGCCACCCAGGCGGTCAATCTCGATGTCCAGGGCACCGCCTACCAGGCTGATCTCAAGTTCACCCAGGTGCAGAACAGCCTGCTGGGAACCGCCCTCGACATGAATGGATGAACGGTTTGCTGGCATCCTAGGGGGATGAACGGAACCTCCCGCCCAGCGCTCCGCCTGCCCGTCCTCGCGACGGTGGGGTTTTTTGGGTTCACGTCGGGCGTTCCGCTGCTCCTCACCGGTTCCACCCTGCAGGCATGGATGCAGACCGCGGGGGTCGATCTGAAGACCATGGGCTTTTTCGCCCTGGCCGGCCTGCCGTACACCCTCAAGTTCCTGTGGTCGCCGATCATGGACCGGTTCCATCCGCCCTTCCTGGGGCGCCGGCGGGGCTGGATCCTGCTGATGTTCATCACCGTCATGGTGCTGCTCGCCGCCCTGGCCCAGTCGGACCCCAGGGAGCACCTGCGGATGGTGGCCGCCCTCGCCCTCGGGGTGGCCTTCTTCAGTGCCAGCGTGGACATCAATGTGGACGCCTACCGCACCGAACTGCTGCCCTCCAAACTGCTGGGCCTGGGCACCTGGCTGCACATCACCACCTACAGGCTGGGCATGGTGTTCGCCGGTGGGGTGGCCCTGATCCTGGCGGACCGGATGTCCTGGCGCATGGTCTACGTGATCATGGCCCTGGGGCTCCTGCCGGGAGCCCTGACCACCTTCCTGGCTCCGGAGCCGGAAGGCCTGAGTCAGCCCAGGACGCTCCGGGAAGCCGTGGTGAAACCGTTCACCGAGTTCCTCCGGCGCAAGGGGGCCCTGGAGGTGCTGGCCTTCATCCTGCTGTTCAAGCTGGGCGACAACCTCTGCACCGCCCTCAACACGCCCTTCCTCATGGGCCTGGGCTTCTCCATGACCGAGATCGGGGTGGCCAACAAGGCCATGGGCATGGCCTGCCTGATCGTTGGTGGCCTGGTGGGGGGCCTGCTCATGAGCCGCTGGAGCCTGCTCCGTTCCCTCTGGACCTTCGGCCTGCTGCAGATGGTCTCCATGGTCGGCCACGTGGCCCTGGCCACCCTGGGCAAGAACCACGCCCTGCTGCTGGTCACCATCGCCGTCGAGAATTCCGTCTTCGCCATGGGCACCGTGGCCTATCTGGCCATGATCCAGCGCTGCTGCGACCGCAAGAGCACCGCCACCCAGTTCGCCCTGCTCAGCAGCCTTTCGGCCGCCGCCCGGGTGCTGTTCGCCAGCCCCGCCGGGATCCTGGCCGGGGCCTTCGGCTGGCCGGCGTATTTCATGGTCTGCATGGCCCTGGCCATCCCCGGCCTGCTCCTGCTGCGCCGGTTCGATGAATGGGAATTGCCCGAGCCGCGATAGTATGAACCAAACCTCAGGGGAGCCGTCATGTTCGAATCCGCCGAACTCGGCCATTCCGTCTATAAGTCCGCCTACGACAAAGAGTTGCCAGCCCTGCGGGAAGCGCTGCTGAACGCCCAGTTCGATATGGAAACCAGCAAGAAGTTCCCGGTGATCATCCTCATCGCCGGCCTGGACGGGGCCGGCAAGAGCGCCACCGCCAACACCCTCAATGAGTGGATGGACCCCCGGTTCATCCAGACCCACGGCACCGACGCGCCCTCCGACGAGGAGCTGGAGCGGCCGCACATGTGGCGGTTCTGGCGCCAGCTCCCGCCCAAGGGCCGCATCGGCATCTTCGACGGGAGCTGGTACGCCTGGCCCATCTTTGAGCGGGCCGCGGGCCGCATCAAGAACCCCAAGTTCGACCAGGCCCTGGAAGAGGTGCGCCGGTTCGAGCAGATGCTCATCGACGAAGGGGCGGTGATCCTCAAGTTCTGGATGCACCTGTCCAGGTTGGCCCAGAAAAGGCGCCTGAAGAAACTGGAAAGTGACCCCCTGACCCGCTGGCGGGTGACCGAACGGGACTGGAGACACTTCGAGCTGTACGACACCTTCCAGGAGGTCAGCGAACGGGCCCTGCGGCGCACCAGCACCGCCGAGGCCCCCTGGATCCAGGTGGAGGCCGTGGACTCCCGCTACCAGAAGCTGATGGTGGGCAAGACCCTGTTGGAGCAGATCCGGCTCCGGCTGAACCGCCCCGCGCCCCAGCCCGAGATCATCCAGGCCGCCGCCGCGCTGCCCGACCTCGACGGGCGGAACATCCTGAAATCCCTGGACCTGAGCCAGAAGCTGGGCAGGCCGGACTACGAGCGGGAACTGGAGAAGTACCAGGGCCGGCTCAACCTGCTGACCCGGCACAAGGCTTTCTGGGACCACAACGTCGTCATGGTGTTCGAGGGGGTGGACGCCGCCGGCAAGGGGGGCGCCATCCGCCGCATCACCCAGGCCATCGACGCCCGGCTCTGCCACATCACCCCCATCGCCGCCCCCAGCGAGGAGGAGCGGGCCCAGCCCTACCTCTGGCGGTTCTGGCGCAACCTGCCCCGGCGGGGCCGCCTGGCCATCTTCGACCGGAGCTGGTACGGCCGGGTGCTGGTGGAGCGGGTGGAAGGCTTCTGCAGCGAGGCCGACTGGATGCGGGCCTACGGGGAGATCAACGACTTCGAGGAGCAGATCCACAACAGCGGCGGCATCATCCTGAAGTTCTGGCTCAGCATCAGCCAGGAGGAACAGCTCCGCCGGTTCGAGCTGCGCCGGGACAGCGCCTTCAAGCGCTTCAAGATCACCGACGACGACTGGCGCAACCGCTCGAAATGGGATAGTTACGAAGCCGCCATCTGCGCCATGCTGGAACGCACCAGCACCGAGATCGCCCCCTGGACCCTGGTGGAGAGCGAGGACAAGTACTTTGGCAGGATCAAGATCCTCCGGACCCTGTGTGAAGGGATCGAAGCCAGGTTATGAGAATTCCCTGACCTCCTTAAACCTTCTTGGTAGTTCACCGGGTCTAGTCCGGTGAGCTTGGACCAGGCTCCCTTCCCGAGGATAAGAAAATGAAGATCAATCACACGCTCACCGTACTCGGATTCGCCCTCGCGCTGGGATCCGGTCTGCTGCCGGCCATGGCCCAGGGAGCCCCCGCCCCTGCCGCGCCCAAGATGTGCCCCGGGCCGGAAGGCCGCCGGGACATGATGATGAAGCGGATGGCGGACAAGCTCCAGCTCACCGAGGTCCAGAGGACGAGCTGCAAGGCCGTCATCGAGAAGCACAAGGACAGCCTGAAGGCCAAGGGCAAGGCCGCCCGGGAGGCCCGCAAGGCCTTCTTCGAGGCCATGCAGAAGCCCGATACCGCCCCGGACACCCTCAAGACCCTGAACCGCGCCAAGGCTGACGCCCGCCTCGAAGCCATCCTCGAGCGCCGGGCCGTGCGCCAGGAACTCCGCGCCATCCTCACGCCCGAACAGCGGGAGAAGGCGGCCTTCATGATGGGGCAGCGCATGGGGATGAGGCGGGAAGGCCGCGGCGGCTGGGGCGGCTTCGAGCAGGGCAGGATGGGTGGCGGGTCCATGATGAAGGGCCAGTGCCCCTGCCCCCCGGCTCCGGCCGCTCCCGCGCCCAAGGTCCCGTAATATCCTCCGGGGCTGGGGTATAATCGGCCCGTGACCCACCCCAGCCCCGCTTCCGCCTGGATCCTGCTCGGCCTGCCGCTGGGCATGAGCTTGGTGGGGCTGTTCATGTTCGTCAACCGCTGGATCCGGCTCCGTCCCCGCTCAGGGGCGGAGCCGGAGGAGCTTCTGCTGGGGGCCGTCTCCCAGAGCCTCCAGGAGCGGGGCCAGCTGGCGGCCACCCTGGGGGAACTGCGGACCGTGCACGAGCGCCTGCTGGATGCCCTGCCGTTCGGGATCCTGTGGGTGGACCAGCGGCAGCGGGTGGCGGCCCTCAACGCCCCCGGCCGGGCCCTCCTGGGGGTCAGGCCCGGGGTCATCGGCCTGGACGCCCGGTTCGTGCTGGAGCCCTTCCCCTGGCTGCTGGCCGGGCTCGCCCAGGCGCCCGGCCCGGCCTGGCGCTGCGACGGCGGCGAACGCCGGTGGCGGCTCCGGCGCATCGAGGCTCCGGACATGGTGGGCACGCTGCTGGAGTTCGAGGACATCACCCAGTGGGAGCAGGACGAACGGCGCCAGCAGCTCCGGGACCGGTTCGCCGAGCTGGGGGAGATGACCGCCGGCGTGGCCCACCAGCTGAAGAACAGCCTGGCGGTGCTGAAGGGGCACGGCCAGCTCCTGCAGCGGGCCGGCCAGGTGGAACCGGCCCAGGGCCTGCTGGAGGAGACCGGCTCCCTGGAGCGCCTGGTGCAGCGGTTCCTGCAGTGGGCCAGGCCCCTGGAGCCCCAGTGCGCCGACCTGCAGTTGGAAGAGGTGGCCGCCCAGGCCGCGGCCGAGGTGCGCAGGCGGCCGGCCCTCCAGAACCGGACCTTCGTGGTGTCCGGCCGGGGCCGGGCCCTGGCCGACCCCATGCTGCTGCACCAGGCCCTGGTGAACCTGCTGGAGAACGCCGCCCAGGCCACCCCGCCCGGGGGCCGGGTGCAGGTGGACGTCGCCGACGGCCTGCTGGAGATCCTGGACGAAGGGCCCGGCCTTGACCCCGCGGCCGCCGCCCGGATGCTGAAGCCGTTTGAAAGCGGCCGTCCCGACGGGACCGGGCTGGGCCTGCCCCTGGCCCTCAAGTGGCTCAACGTCCAGGGGGCCGATCTGGTCATCGTCCTGCGGCCCGAAGGCGGCAGCCGCTTGACGGTGCGGTGGTGACTTGACGCGGCCTCGAAAAGATCCGTGCGGAATTGGCGCTACGGCCTTAGCGTGACATTGCCATTGGTTGTCTCAAGGTCAATGCGCTGGTGGACCGGACCCGGCAATAGAAGGCTGAAAGAAAATCGGGCACTCGCCAGGACGGTGGCGCTTGGCAACTCGACTGTACATTTGCCATTCCGGTAGGAGCCATGGATCTCGCCGGTCGTACTGCCCAGGCTGACTGAAATGCCGGCATTGCGTGTCTTCAGCCTGATCCCTTCACCACGGCCATCGAGCCGGCTGGCATTGATCGCGCCGTTCGTGGTTTCCAGGGCCACCCCACCCTCGACGTCTTCAAGGGTTATGACCGCGTTGGTGGTCCTGCCCGTGATCCGGCCCTGGAGGTGATGGACCGCAAGGGGCGCATTGGTGGCCGCCACTTCCACGGCACCGGCCATGCTCCGGATCTCAATGGCGCCACTGGCATTCTGGACGAGGAGGGCGATCCGGTGGGGCACGAAAAGGGTCATATTGGAGGAGGGCGCTTCATCGGCAAAGACGGCGGCGGGGCCGGAAACTGAGACAACAGAGCCAGAGCCAGTGGAATGAATGACCGCCCTGCCCCATGCACTGGCCGCACCCACGCGACCGCCGATCTGTATGCCTGCCGCCTTGAGTTCGCTTTCGGCAGCGGCGCTGGGGGCCGCGGCCGAAGCTCCAGCCGGGAATTGAGCCTCGATCTCCATCCCCTCTCGGGTGCGATTGAGCCCAAGTTCGATCCTCTGGCCGGCGGAGTCCCGGATCTCGGCCGTGAGCTTGATCTCCTCCCGGTCCCAGCCCGTCACGCGAATGGCCCCTCCCCGGTTCCTGATGACCAGCCTGGATGGCGCAGTCATTGGTTCCGTGCGGGCCACAATACGGGTCTCCAGGCCGGCGGTCGCTGCTCCGGCCCCAGGTGCGGGATGGGGCACCGCAGGACCAGCCAGCGCGCCAGGACCTGGGATCGCTGGCGGCAGGGCGGGATCGGCCGTGCCCGCAAGGGGCGGGGCTGGAGCCGCAGGCGCGGGGGGGCGGGTTCATCCTTGGTTTGCGCAAGAATAGGGAAACCCAGGATCAGGAAGACACCGGCCAAAACCTGCAGGGGCCCGGTCCCTCGGTGTCCGGCCGGGGGGTGGTATTCAGCCTCCAGGCCGACCCCAGGACGGTCACCTGGAGCCCGGTCGGAGCCGGAGGTTGCGCCGAACCTTGCTGCTGGCCCCATTGGGGGTGTTCCTGGCCGCCGCCCCTCCCACGCTGGGTCCCGGCCACACCCTCACGCCCAGGTCCCAGTGGACCGATGAGCTGGGCCAGACCCACATCCGCTACACCCACCGCTACCGGGGCCTGCGGGTCTGGGGTTCGGAAATGGTGGACCACCTGGGCCCCGGAGCCGCGCCGCCCACCCTGAACCTGGCTCTTTCTACGCATGTTTCCCCGAAGTTCCAGGCCTTCCTGGCCTCCCCGCCGGCCGAAGGCGAGCCCGTGCTCTGGCCGGATTACGTCCAGGTGCCGGCGGATAACGGCAGCAATGCCGAACTCATGGATCGGGATCTGGTGGACTACCGGGATGCCTTCTACATCGCGGCCCAGACCGACCCCGATGACCCTGGGGCGGATGCCTGGGATTTCATCGTGGATGCCGAAACCGGCGAAGTGCTCGAACAGATTCCCGTGCAGCTTCCCGACCAGACCCCGTCCCAGGGCATCGGGAATTCCCTCTACCAAGGCGCGGTCACCCTGGACACCACTGCCACCGGGGCCGGGTTCCTGCTGCAGGATCTGACCCGGGGCAGCGGCGGAGTGTTCGGCTTCAACCAGATGACCGATGGCAGGTATCTTCCAGTACTGCCAACGGTTTATGCCAACCCCACCGACACCTGGGGCAACGGTCTGGCCGAGGCTCCCGGGGTGGACACCGCCTCCCCCACCGGCCAGACCATGGCCGTGGATATGGCCGCCGGGTTGCAGGAAGTCTGGGACTACTTCCACACCATTCACAACCGCCTGGGCCCGGACGGCCTGGGCACCGCCGTCCGCGGCATCGCCCACCCGGGCAACGGCAAGACCGACAACGCCATGTGGCTGCGCGGCAACCGGTTCACCTTCGAGGTCTACCAGCCTGGGGCCTACCTGCCGCTCACCACCCTTCCCATCCTGGCTCACGAGGTCGCCCACGGCGTGACCGAGTTCACCGCCAACCTGATCTACCGGGGGGAATCGGGCGGCTTGAACGAGGCCTCGTCGGACATCTTCGGGGCCATGGCCAACACCTGGGTCCGCAATGGCTCCGGAACCACCATCGGCAACATCGGCACGGTCTGGGACATGATCTTCTATACCGCCTCGCCCGGCGGCGCCATGACGCCCAGCGTCCAGCGCAGCTACATCAAGCCTTCCAGCGCCGGCCGCGGGGCGCCGGACGCCTGGTTTCCGGATCTCTACAAGGAGGATGTCCATGCGGGCTCCGGCCCCATGAATCGGGCCTTCTACTTCCTGAGCCAGGGCAGTTCCGGCGATCCGGCCAACCAGGCCTACTCGGCGCTCCTGCCCTTCGGCATGGGCGGGGTCGGCAACGACGAGGCCGCCCGGATCTGGTACCGGGCCCTCAACACCTACCTGACCACCCCCAGCGACTATGCCGATGCCAGGAACCAGGTCCTGCAGTCCGCGCTGGATCTGTACGGCGCCGGCTCCCCCGAAACCCAGGCGGTGGCCAGCGCCTTCGCGGCCATCGCCGTGGGATCCGCGGACACCCCGGCTCCGCTCGCCCAGGTGCCGTTGCCGGCCCAGGCCACCCTCGCCGGGGCCCTGCTGACCCTGAGCGCCAGCCCCGCCGCCGGGGTCACCAAGGTGCTGTTCTACGTGGACGGCATCTACACCGGAAGCGCCTCCGCGCCGCCCTACGCGGTGACGGTGGACTCGAGCAGGACCCTGGCCAACGGCAGCCATACCCTTCTGGCCAAGGCCTTCAGCGGGGCGGGACTGGTGGCGACCTCCGCGGACGTGCCCTTCACCCTGGCCAACGCCCTGCAGCAGATCCTGCCGGATCCCGGGCTGGAGGGCGGAGGCCGTGGCGGGGGGTGGGTGACCACGGAAGGGAACTTCTCTTCGGTCCTGAGCTTCGATCCCACGGGCTCCGCCCCCCACACGGGCTTCCGCTGGCTGAAGTTCGACGGGTCCTCGGGCAATGCGAACGAAGTGGTGGCGGCTGTCGTCACGATACCTGCCGGATCGGGCTACGCTTCCCTGAAGTTATGGCTCCGCTGTGAAAGCGAGGTTCCGACCAGACAGGAGGAGTTCGGAGTAAAGATCGTCCCGAATTCCCAGCAACCCGGGGCACCAGCGTCGCTCCTGGGTGTCTTCGCCCTGGCGAACCAGCCCCTGGGAGTCTGGACTCCCGTGGCCTTCGATCTTTCCCCCTACGCGGGGCGATCGGTGGAACTTCAATTCCTCGACTTCATCCAACCCGGCACCGGCACCAGGTTCAACGTGGACGATGTGAGTGTGCTGTGCTCCGCGACCCCGCCGGTGGACCTCACCCTGATGCCTAACTGGCTGGAGGTATGGCCGGGGACCACCACCCCCACCGCCTTCACCGCCCAGGTGACCGGGACCACCAACGCTTCCGTCACCTGGACGGCCGTGGGCGGGGGCGCCGTGGACGCCGCGGGCAACTATACCCCGCCGGCCGCCAGCGGCACCTACCTGCTCCAGGCCCAAAGCAACGCTGATCCGGGCGCCATCGCCCAGGCCCCGGTCCGGGTGAGGCCTCGGCTGGCCCTGAGCCCTGCCGCTCCCAGCCTTGCGACCGGCACCAGCCTTCTCCTGAACCTGGCCGCCGCGCCGGGGGTGGCGCCCGTGCTGGCCCTGAGCGGGGGCCCGGACCCGGGAACCTTCCAGTGGCAGCCAGGGTCGACCCAGGTCATCTACACCGCATCGGCCACTCCGGGCAGCTACACCCTCCAGGCCACGGATCCCGCCAGCGGCGCCACCGCCGCCGCCAGCCTCACCGTGGTCTACGTGCCGGCCATGGCCGTGGCGCCCGCCCAGGTCAACCTGGCGGTCGGGGCTGGATGCCAATTCACGGCCACGGTCAACGGGCAGACCGGCGCGGCCGTCACCTGGTCGGTCCTGGGCGGGGACGCCGGAGGCAGCATCAGTTCCACGGGCCTCTATGCCGCGCCCCAGACGGCGGGCAACTACGTTGTGTCGGCCACCAGCGTCCAGTACCCCGACAACAGCTTCAACGTGCTGGTGACAGTGGTCAATGGCTTGGCCATCAACCCGGCCGCGGCCACGGTGCTCACCGGAGCCAGCCAGGATTTCTCGGTCACCGCGCCCAACTACGGCAATCCCGCCGTCACCTGGAGCATCCTCGAGGGCAGCGCGGGCGGATCCAACCAGGGCGGCAGCTACACCGCCCCCGCGGCGCCCGGCACCTACCACATGGTGGCCACCAGCACCACCGACGCCTCCCTCACCGCCCAGGCCACCGTCACCGTCAAGACCACCGATCTCAACGGCAATGGGGTCACCATCCTGGACTTCGGCGACCTGGCCATCCTCGCCGACGCCTGGGGCACCCTCCCGGTGGTCTCCGCATGCGATTTCAACGGGGACGGCGTCGTGAACGACGAAGATGTGGCCCTCTTCTTCTCACGCTTCGGGGGCCTCCCCCAGCCATGAAGGGGGGGTGCGGTGGTAACCTGGATGATCTCTACGCTACCCGAGGTCGATCCATGGCTGATCCGGTAAAGGACCGAGCGACCAAGCATTCGGCGGCGGCCAACGCCGAAGCCGAGTTGCGGCGCCGCAGCTGGGAGCTGGGTGAGCGGGTGAAGGAACTGGCCTGCCTCTACGGTATTTCCCGCCTGCGGGAAGGGGACGACCTGACCCTGCAGGAATTCTTCCGGGAGATGGTGAAGCTGCTGCCCCCCGCCTGGCAGTTCCCGGAGGTGGCGGTGGCCAGGATCCGGGTGTTCGACGACGAGTACGGGGTCGGCGAATTCTCCAACTGTGTCGCCACCCAGAGCAGCGAGATCAGGAAGCAGGGCGAGGCCATCGGCTTCGTGGAGGTGGGCTACCGGGAATTCGTCGCCGCCATGGGCGACGAGCCGTTCCTGCCGGAGGAGCGCAACCTGCTGGACAGCATCGCCGAGCGGGTGGGCGCCGTGGTGATCCACTACCGGGCCAAGGAGCGCATCAGCGAGTACCAGTCGCAGCTCCGCTCCCTGGCCTCGGAGCTGGCCCTGACCAGCGAGCGGGAGCGGCGCCAGATCGCCCAGGAACTCCATGACCAGATCGGCCAGAACCTCGCCGCCATCAAGTTCAAGCTGGGCCTGCTCAAGCAGTCGTCCCAGGACAAGGAGCTGGACGAGAGCCTGGTGCTGCTGGAGCGGACCATCGAGTCCTCCCGCAACCTCACCTACGAACTGAGCCCGCCGGTGCTGCACGAGCTGGGCCTGTGCGCGGCGCTGGAATGGCTGGTGCACCAGCTCCGGGCCAACTTCGGCATCGCCGGCCAGTTCTACGACGACCTGAAGCCCAAGCCGCTCACCGACGACCTGCGCATCGTGCTGTTCCAGGCCGTGCGCGAACTGCTCACCAACGTCGGCAAGCACTCCAGGGCCAACATGGCCCGGGTGACGGCCAAGGTGGTGGCGGGCGAACTGTGGCTGGAGGTGGTCGACGACGGGGTGGGCTTCGATCCGGCCCTGTACCGCGCCCTGCGCCAGGGCACCGTCGGCATGGGGCTGTTCAGCGTCCGGGAGCGCATGGCCCACCTGGAAACCCGCATGGAGATCATCTCCGCGCCGGGGCAGGGCACCCGGGTGATCCTCCACGCCCCCCTGCTGGACAAGGAAAGGGCGGAAAGGCACATCCCCGCGGTGGCCGCGGGCCCGGCGGTCAAGCCCGACCGGCGGATCCGCATCCTCCTGGCCGAGGACCAGAGCCTCACCCGGGCCGGGCTGCGCTCTCTGCTGGAGCAGTGCCCTGACCTGGAGGTGGTGGGCGAAGCCGCGGACGGCGAGGAGGCCGTGGCCCTGTGCCTGGAGCACCGGCCGGACGTGGTGGTGATGGACATCGCCATGCCCAAGCTCAACGGCATCGAGGCCACCCGGAGGATCCTCAAGGAACTCCCCGCCACCCGGGTGGTGGCCCTGTCCATGCATGCCGACAGCCAGTACGTGCTGGAGATGCTCCGGGCCGGGGCCACCGGCTACCTGCTCAAGGACTGCGTCCGGGAGGACCTGGCCCAGGCCATCCGGGTGGTGCAGGCCAACTTCTCCTTCCTGAGCCCGGGGCTGGCGGCCCACGTGGCCGACGAGGTGGTGCGGGGCTCCTGGCCGGACGCCGCCAAGGGCGCCGCCAAGCTCACCCGGCAGGAGCGCCTGGTGCTGGGCATGCTGGCCAAGGGTGGCTCGGCCAAGGTGATCGCCGCGGAACTGAACCTCAGCCCCAAGACCATCGAGACCCACCGCCAGCACATCATGGAGAAGCTCCACATCAACAGCATGGCCGGGCTCACCCGGTTCGCCATCAAGGAAGGCCTCATCCAGCTTGAGGATTGACATGAACGAAGGGGACCGCCCGGTCGCTTCGCTCCCTCTACGTCCCCCTCGTGCTCCCCACGTGATGACCGGGCGGAGCCCGGTCATCACGTCTGCAGTTTGGAC
>PLUC01000063.1 GCA_003165415.1 Holophagaceae bacterium | reverse complement strand
CAGAAGCGCACGCACTCCCTGCGGCGGGCTATGATAGTCGGGCTATATGGCGTAGTTTATGATGGGGTCGGCTTCCTTGGCCCGCTGGCGCTCCAGCACCGCCGCCAGAGAGATGCCCTGGTAGAGCTGGATGAGCGCCTGGCTGCCCTCGTTCCAGAGGTCCTGCAGGGCGCAGGTCTCGGGATCACTGCAGCAGGAGGCTGATCCGTGGGCGCACTCCGACAACTTCAGGGGGCCTTCCAGTGCTTCCAGGATCGAAAGGACGGAGATCTCGGCCGGATTGCGCGCCAGGGTGTAACCGCCTTTGGCCCCCCGCACCGCCAGGACGATGCCCGACTTCCTCAGCGGCACCATCAGTTGTTCCAGGTAGGTGCCCGGCAGGCCCTCCTGCTCGACGATGTCCTTCAGGAACGTGGAGCCATGCCCATGAGTCCGGGCCAAGGCAAGCATGGCGCGCATTCCATAGATGACACGAGAAGAGAACTTCATGGGGGTGGCTCCGCTGCGGGGCTTTCTGGAAAATGTGCCCCCATTCATGATAATCATTTCTTATGGATTTACTTGGTTAATCGTCGCATCAGGCTGGGGGTTTCCGTTCCGGGAAGGCCATGGCGGCCACGAAAGTCTTCTCGAAGGCCGGATCGTTGGCCAGTTCCAGCACCCGCACCCGGGTGGCGAGCTCGGCCATGTCCGCCCGGCTCCGGGCGTTCACCAGGAAGGCCCGGCCGCCGCTCTGGGACGTGTTACCGACGAAGGCCACGCGGTCCCCGAAGGCTTCCGGAACCAGGCCCAGGTTCACAAGGGCCGAGGTGCGCAGGTGGTAGCCGAAGGAACCGGCGATCAGCACCCGGTCCACCTGGGCGGGCCCCAGCCCCTGGGAACGCAGCAGCAGGTCGATGCCCGCCCGCACCGCGCCCTTGGCCAACTGCACCTGACGCACATCCTTCTGGGTCAGGAAGACCGGCCCGGCCACCTGGAAGACCGGCCTGCCCTCCCGCAACGCCAGGCGCCCGCCCAGGCCCGGGTGGGGATGCCGCCCGGCTCCGGCGAAGCGTCCGTTGCGGTCCAGGGATCCGTGCCAGGCAAGTTCGCCCACCAGGTCCAGCAGCCCGCTGCCGCACAGCCCCACCGGCTCCGCGGCGCCGATGGTCTCCACCCGGATGTCCTGGCCGTCCACTGCGAAGACCTCCACCGCGCCTGCCGAGGCGCGCATGCCGCAGACGATGTTCATGCCCTCGAAGGCCGGGCCGGCCGCGGTGGAGGTGGCCGTGAGCCGGCCGTCCACCGACAGCACCATCTCGCCGTTGGTGCCGATGTCCACGAACAGCACGACCCCGGGCTGGCGGTGCAGTTCCGTGGCCAGGATCCCCGAGACGATGTCCGCCCCCACATAGGCCGAAAGGAACGGGGGCAGGTAGACCTGGCTCCCGGGCGCGATCTCCAGGCCCAGGTCCCGCGCGCCCAGGTACTGGTGGCCGGCCAGGACGGGGGTGTAGGGGAACCGGCCCAGGGAGCGCGGATCCGCGCCGGCGGCCAGGTGCAGCATGGCGGTGTTGCCGGAGAACACCGCCTCGTGAATCCGCCCGGGCGCCACCCCGGACCCCGAGCAGAGGGAGCGGACCAGGCGGTTGAGTTCGGCGATCAGCTCGCCCTGCAGCCGCTCCAGGCCCTCCGCCGTGGAACCCATCTCGATCCGCGAGAGCACGTCCTGGCCGTGCCGGGTCTGGGGATTCAGGGAGGACCGGCTGAGCCGTTCCACGCCGTTCCCCAGATCAACCAGGGACGCCACCAGGGTGGTCGTGCCAATATCCACCACCAGGCCGAAGCTCTCCCCGGAGGTGTCGCCCGGTTCGGAACCCACCCGGTCCGCGCCGGCGAAGACGTCGGTCCGGTCGTGCTCCGGCCGGAACAGCTTCCGGATCCGGGGCGCCACCGGCACCCGGACCTGGACGCCCTCGGTGAGGATACGGAGCCCGGTGAGGCTGCTCCCGGGGATCTCCACCACCAGGTCGCCCGCCACCTCCGCCTGGCAGGCCAGGACGTCCCGGGGACCCGCCGCGCCCGCGCTCCCGGGCGCGGCCACGCGCACCCGGCACTTGCCGCAGGTGCCCGCGCCGTTGCAGGGCGCCTCCACGGCTAGGCCGGAGCGCCGGGAGGCCTCCAGCAGGCTGGTGCCTTCCGGAACTTCCACCGATGCGCACATCCCCGTGGCCCTGAACTGGATGGTCGGCATCAGGTCTCCTTGACGGCGGCGGTCATGGCGGCGATGGTCCGCAGGGCGGTGGAGGTGGAGAGACCGCAGGCGGGCGAGATGATGTCCACGCCTTCCCGCACCAGGGACCGGGCGCGCTGGGCCACCTGCTCCGGTCCGCCGGACTGGAGCAGGTAGGTGCTGAGGTTGCCCATGGTAGTGAGTTGCGGGAACTCGGCCTTCAGGCCCTTCAGGCTCACCATGGCGTCGGTGGAGAGGGCGTCCGCGCGCAGGCTGGGCAGCAGCGGCTGGACCCGGCCTAGGTCCCCGCAGATGTGCAGGATCACCGGCGCGCCCAGGGCGTGGATCCGGTCGGCCAGGTCGTTCAGGTGGCGGACCGCGAAGGCCTCGAACATCTTCGGTCCCAGGATCTCGCCGGTGGCGGTGGGGTCGCCTATGGTGATCGCCGTGGCCCCGGCCTCCAGGGCCAGGCGCGCATACTCCGCGAGCAGGTCGGTCACATAGTCCAGCACCCGGTGGGCACCCTCCGGATCCTTGCGCAGTTCCTTGAGGAAGTTCATGGGATCCACGATGGAGGCCGCCGTGCTCACCGGCCCGGTGAGGCTGGCGATCACCGGGTAGTCCGGGTGGGCCCTGGCCAGCCGGCCGGCGGCGGCGATGACGGTCTGGATGCGGCCGGAGGACGTCAGGGCCGGCACGTTCCGGAACTCCACCCGGGACACGCTGGCATAGACCTCCCGGGCGATCTTGGGCTCGCAGGCAAGGGTGCCTGCGTCCACTTCGCTGCCCAGCAGTTCCGCCTCCACGGTCATGCAGAACGGCACGCCCAGGTTCTCGAATCCGGTGGCATCGGTCACGTCCTCGGCCAGGGCGGCCATCAGCCCGTCGTCGAAGTGGGCCCGGGGCAGGGTGTGGCCGGTGCGCTCCATGACCTCCACGATGGCGGCGTTCATCATCCCGCCGGTGCAGATGACCGGGGGGCGGTCCACGGGTTCCTTGCGCAGCACCCTCAGCAGCCGTTCCTTGGGGGTCAGGGCGGTCACGGCAGCACCTCCAGGCCGGCGGCGGCGCGGGGGGAGCCGATCTCCCTCACCGCGTCCAGCATGGCGTCGATGTTGGCGAAGGGGGTCTCGGTGGGCAGACTGCAGCCCGAGGCCACCACCAGCCCCCTGGGGCTGTCCGCGGCCGCCGCGACCACCCGCCGGACCGCGGCCCGCACCTGGGCCGGCGTGCCCTGGAGCATGACCGCTGCGGGCGATACGTTGCCCATGAGCCGCACGAGGTGCCCCACCCGGCGCCTGGCTTCCGCTAGGTCCACCTGGTCGTCCAGCGAGAGGCAGGCCGCGCCGGTGTCGGCCATCCCGTCCCAGACCGGGCCGGTCCGGCCGCAGATGTGCAGGGTCACCGCTCCGCCGCGCCTGCGGATGAAGGCCACCAGCCGCGCCAGGTAGGGCTGGCTAAACTCCCTGAACTGGCGCGGGCCGATGACCGTGGCGGAGGACATGGGGTCGGTGAGGCTCGGCACCGCGCCCGTGGCGAGGATGGCATCCGCATAGGCCAGGCTGGACTGGAGGGAGATCTCGCAGAGCTGGTGGACGGCCTCGGGGTTACGCAGGCTGAGCCGCACCAGGTTCTCGGTGCCGATCAGGAAGGAGGCGTTGGTGAAAGGGCCGGTGAGGGCCACGGTCACCGGGACTTCCTTGCCCACCGCGGCCAGGGTCCGCCGGGCGGCCTCCAGGTGCGCGGGCAGGTCGCCGTCCCGGAGCGGGTCCGCGGGGCGCAGCCGGCCGATGCTGGCGCTGTCGGGGATGGCGGGGGCCTCCAGGAAGGCGGTCTCGTCCTCCGGATGGCGGATCAGCGCGCCCATGGCCTCGGCCTGGGTGTAGAGGTCGGTGAACACCCGGATGTTGTCGTAGCCGAAGCGCCGGTAGGCGGCCACCTGGGCCCGGGCCAGGAGGGCGCCGTCGCCCCGGAGCGCGGACACTTTCACGCCGATGACCCGGGCCGCGGTGTTGCCCACGATAGGAACGCAGGGCAGGCGGTCGACGGCCGCGCCGCGGTCGTATGCCGCCAGCCGCTCCAGCGGGGTCATGGCGTCCCCCGGCATCAGGCGGCCTCGCCGGAGGTGACGCCCACCAACTGCTTGGCCAGGCGCACCGCGTCGGCCGCGTTGGAGGCATAGCCATCGGCGCCGATGCGCTGGGCGAAGGCCTGGGAGACGGGGCCTCCGCCGACCATGACCTTGAACCGATCGCGCAGGCTTCCGCGCTCCAGGATGCGGATCACCTCGGCCATGCCGTCCATGGTGGTGGTCATCAGGGTGGACAGGGCCACCAGCTCGGCGCCCTCGGCCACGGCTATGTCCACGAAGCGCTGTGGCGGCACGTCGCGGCCCAGGTCGATCACCTGGAAGCCGGAGGCGTCGAGCATGATCTTCACCAGNNTTCTTGCCGATGTCGTGGGTGTCGCCCTCCACGACCCCGATCACCACCTTGTGGGCCTCCCGCCCGTCCCGGGGCAGGTGGGGCTGGAGCACGTCCAGGCCGGCGTACATGGCGTCCGAGCAGAGTAGCAGCTCGGGAATGAAATACTCCTCCTCCTCGAACAACTGGCCGGCCCGCATCATGCCGTGCACCAGCCCCCGGTCGATGGCCGCGCAGGGATCGGCCCCCCGGGCGACGGACTGCAGCGACAACTCCAGCGCGCGCGCCTCGTCCATCTCCACCACGGCCTCGGAGAGCCTCAGGTACAGTTCCTCGAATTCAGACATTTTCCACTCCTATCTGACCCAGAAAAGGGCGCGGCGCCTGGCCAGCTCCAGCAGCCCCATGGAAAGCAGCGTCACCGCGCCGGTATACAGGATCCCGGCGGCCATGCGCGGGTAGTCTGCGAAATCGGCGTAGTACTGCACGAAGTGGCCCAGGCCGGCGTTGGCGCCGAACAGCTCGGCGACGGTGAGCAGGATGAAGGAGAGCGCCAGCCCGACCCCCATGCCCGCGAAGATGTGCGGCAGGGCCGCCCGGAACACCACCCGACGCAGGTAGGAGCAGCGGGACAGGCCCAGGATGCGGGCGTTGTCCCGGTGCCTGCCGGGCATGCCCGCGGCGCCCGCGGCGGTGTTCACGAAGACCGGCCAGAAGGCGCCGACGAACACCACGAAGATGGCCGAGACCCGGAAGGTGGGCAGCAGCGCGATGGCGTACGGGATGTAGACCGTGGGCGGCACCGGGGCGGCGGCCCTGGCGAAGGGCGAGAAGGCGCGCCGCAGCCAGCCGGTGGTGCCCACCAGCAGGCCCCAGAGGACGCCCAGGGCCACGGCGGTTGCGTAGCCGGGCACCAGGATCAGGAACGAGTACCAGGTGCCCTTCAGCAGCTCCGGCAGGGACAGCCTCAGGGCCCTCAGGACGGCCGGGATGGAGGGGAACAGCGCAGGGTTCGGCAGGCCGCCCCAGGAGCTGACGCCCTGCCACAGGGCCAGCAGCCCCAGGATGAACAGGGCGCCTTCCCAGCCGGGAAGGCGGAAGGCCCGCCTGGGCTTCTCGGCCGGGGCGTCCCGGACGATGACGGCGATCACGTCTTCCATCAAATGCCCTCCTTCGGACCGGCCATGGTCCAAGCGTCGCTCAGGTGTTCCAGGACGTCGGAATGGTAGTGGTCCGAAATGAGGTCGCTGAGCCGGCGGAATTCCGCCGAGGCGAACAGCGCCCGGCGCGCCCTGGGGCGCGGGAAGGGCACCGCCACCTCGCCGATCACCCGGCCCGGGGAGCACCCCAGCATTACCACCCGGTCGCCCAGGTAGAGGGCCTCTTCCACGTCGTGGGTCACGAACACCACGGTCCGGCGGGGCGACGACTCGCTCCAGATCCCCGTGAGCAGATCCTGCAGCCGGGCCCGGTTCAGGGGGTCCAGGGCGCCGAAGGGCTCGTCCAGCAGCAGGGCCGAGGAATTCAGCGCCAGGGTGCGGGCGATGGCGGCCCGCTGCTGCATGCCGCCGGAAAGCTCGAAGGGGTACTTCTTTCCGGTGCCCGGCAGGCCCACGGCGGCCAGGTATTCGCCCGCTCGTTCCCGGCGAAGAGGCCTGGTGAGCGACGGGTCGGACTTCTCCAGGGCCAGCCCGATGTTGTCGGCCAGGGTCATCCAGGGGTACAGGGAGTAGTCCTGGAACACCATGCCCCGCTCGCTGGAAGGGCCCGCCACGGGCTCGCCCTTCCAGGTGACGCGGCCGGAGCCGGGACGCTCCAGCCCGGCCAGGAGCCGCTGCAGGGTGGTCTTTCCGGAGCCGCTGGGGCCCAGCAGGCAGAGGAACTCGCCGGCGCGGATGGTGAGGTCGATGTGCCGCAGCACCTCATTGGGGCCGTAGGCGAAGGAGACGTCTTCCACGGTGAAGCCGGGGGCCGGTGCGCTGCTCATGCGCGCTCCCAGGCGGTGTCGACCATGGCCCGGATGTTCTCCAGCGGCACCCCGGGCGGGATGTCGCAGCCCGGCATCAGGATGTGGCTGCTGCCGGGCCCGGCGTCCTGGATGCAGGCGCGGCAGGCCGCGGCAACGCCCGCCGGGTCGGCATTCTGCATGACCTCCACTGGGTTCATGTTGCCGGCGAAGGCCAGCTTCCCCTGTAGCGCGGCGGCGGCCCGGGCCAGGTCCACCTTGTAGTCCACCGAGAGGATCCCCGCCCCGGTCACGGGGATGAGGTCCAGGCGGTCGGTGACGTCGCCGCAGATGTGCACCAGCGTCTCGGCCCCCCTGGCCTTGATCCGCCGGATGACCTGGCTCTGGTAGGGCAGCACGAACTCCTCGAACTGCCGGCGGGAGATCATGTCCCCCGAGGCGGTGGGGTCGGCCACGGAGATGAGCCCCGCGCCGGCGGCCACGAACGGCGCCAGGTAGTGGTAGCTGAGTTCCGCGGCGAACGCCAGTACCGCGTGCACGGCCGCCTTGTCCTTGTAGATGTTGCGCATGAGCCGCTCGACGCCGTAGAGCAACCCGGCGTAGGTGAACGGGCCCCAGGCGCTGGACCCCACCAGGATGCGCTCCCCCACCTCCCGCGCAAGCCGGCGGGTGGTGTCCCGGAGGGCCTGGATGCCGGGGTCCTCCTCCAGCCGGCCCAGGTCCAGGCCGCCGGTTCCGGAGGCCTCCTTAAGCAGGGGCTCCTTCACGTCGGGCGCGCCCTTCCGGCGGAACAGGATCTGGCCGCCCAGGGCGCGGATGGCGAGGTTATGGTAGCCCGAACCGGTCCACACGATGTCGGAGCGGAGCAGATACGCGGTGTCGGCGATGATCTCCGCCGTGCGCTCGCCCCCCGCCGTCAGGGCCTCTTCCAGGGAGAGCCCGTGGCGGTTCAGGGTCCAGATGCCGCCGGAGAGGAGCGCCACCGGATGGCGCGGGGTCTCCTGGAGCCGGATGGCCTTGAGGATGATCGCTCTGGGGGTGTCCTGTGACATCGTGGCTCCCGCTCAGCGCCCGTTGACGATGGAGCTCAGCAGGTCCTCGACCAGGGTCAGGCCGTTCCGGTACCCGGTGTAGCCGCGGTCGAGGATGGCCCGGTTGGCCACCGGGAAGCTGATGCTCAGGTGCGGCGCGCCGAGGGACTGGGCCAGCTCGCGTTCGAACGAGCTGCCCAGGACGAAGGCGGGGCTGAAGGCGTCGTGATAGCGCTGGCCGTGGCTCCGCGGCCAGCGCCGGTTGAGGTGGCCGATGACCTCGCTGCCGTCGGTCTCGAAGACAAGATTCGGGGCGACGTTCCTCACCTGGTCCAAGCTCGTCGCCAGGCGGGCCTTCTCGTCTTCGTCCAGCTGGTCGGTGCAGACAGTGAGTTCCGGCAGCCAGCCCAGGTCCTCGGCCAGGAAGCGGGTGAGGGCCACGGCGTAGTTGCCGTCGCCCACCACCACCGCGTAGCGCTGGAGGTCCATGTCCTGGTAGCAGTCGGTGAGAGCTTCCAGCGTCCTGTAGTAGGTGCTGTTCCCTTCGCGCAGGGCGGCGTCCAGGACCGGCCTCCCGGTGCCCAGCCGCTCCGCCACCGCCTCGAGGAAGGCGCTGGACGCGGACGGCCCGATGGGCAGGGAGGTGGAGAGGAAGGGGGTGCCGTGGTGCTCTTCGAAATAGCCGGCGGCCTCCACCCCGTAGACGTCCGAGACCACGATGTTCAGCTCGGCCTCGCCGGCGTTGCGGATGGCCTCCAGGGAGTCCTCCAGGGTGAAGAAGGAGTTCACCTCCAGGCCCAGGCTCTGCAGCAGGCGGCGCACGCCCAGGAGGTTGCCGCGCCAGAAGGGGTCGAGATAGGGGGCGATGCCCCAGACGTTGACCTTGCCGTGCACCTTGGGCTTGCGAGGCTCCAGGAAGTCCCTGAACAGGGCCTGCAGCACGATGTCGTAGCCGTGGTAGGCGTTGCCCTTGAAGCCGCCGGTCTTGGCGCCGACGATGGGCACGCCGGAAGCCTTGAAGTCCCGCACCACCGAAAGGATGTCGTCGCCCACGATCTCGGTGACGCAGCTGGTGAGGACCACGTAGAGGCCGCCCTCCACCACCGCCAGGGTGTTCTTCACCTGCTGGCGCAGGCGGGCCTCGCCGCCGAAGACCACCTCGCTCTCCTGCAGGTTCGAGCTGGGGATGGAGAGGCTGCCGCAGTTGCCGCCCACCTGGAGGGCGGAGCCGCCGTTCTGGGCCCAGGCGAAGCTCCCGGCGCAGCCCGCCGGCGCGTGCAGGATGGGGATCCCGCCGGGCAGCGCGTTGACGGCGAAGGTCGCGCCGCCCAGGGAGCATGTGTAGCGGGGACGTTCGATGAAATGGGCGCTCACAGGGATGCTCCCCGGGTGTGGAGGTAGGTGAAGGGGTCCGCCTCGTACCAGGTCTGGGCATAGGGCAGGCTGGCCCACGCGCTCAGGTTGCGGTTGAAGGCGGGGTTCTTCAGGGTCCGGTGCAGCCGGCGGGCCACCTCGAAGGCGCCGCGGTAGCCGATGTAGGCGAGCCCGGTGTTGTAGATGGTGTGGGTGGGGATGCCCAGCTTGGCGGCGGTGGAATTTCCGTTCACGTGGCCCAGGAACAGGTCCGGCTTCACCTTCTTCAGCAGGTTGGCCTCTTCGAAGGGCTGGACGTTGGCGACGTTGATGGTGTAGTCGGTCTTCGCGGTGGCGGCGAGCTTGTCGTACTCGTCGTCGGCGAAGGCGTCGTGGTGGAACATGCGGATGCCGCTCACCTCGAACCCCAGCTCTTCCAGGAGTTGGGCCGTGACCAGGGCCCGGAACTCGCCGGCGCTCAGGAACACCTTCTTGTTCTCGAACAGGGGCCGGAACGGGGCCAGGGCGGCGCGCACCTCCCGCTCCTCCGCCTCGATGATCCGGTCGGCCTCTGCGCCCAGCCCGAAATGCCCGGCGATGTCCTTGAGCCACAGGCTGGTGTTGCGGATGCCGATGGGCATGCGCTTGTTGAGGAAGGGCACGCCGAACTGCTCCTGGAGCTGGCGCAGGAAGTAGTCGTCGTGGGTGGGGCAGGTGCTCACCGAGAGGGCGGCCCGGGTGGCCTTGTGGAAGCTGTCGGGGTGGCTGAACACCGGGAAGATGTTGCTCTCCAGGCCCAGGGCCTGGAGCAGGCGCTCCAGCTCCACTTCGTCCACCCGGCCCATGGAGGACACGTTCATCAGGTTCACGGTCCGGCTGAGCTTCTCCGTTTCCACCACCGCGGCCTGGCGCTCCTCCCTGGACGTGGGGGGCCGCTCCGCCTCGGGGGTCCGGGGCTTGAGCAGGTTCCGGCCCACGCCGTGGTAGACCGCGTCATAGGCGGTGGCCCAGATCCGGGTCTTGAAGCCCTCGCAGTGGACCGGCACCAGGCGGGCGCTGACCTCGGGCTGGAACTCGGCGATGACGGTGTCGATGTCGTCGCCGATCAGGCCGGGCACGCAGCCGGAGACCACGGCGATGGTCTTGGGCCGGTACCGCCGGTCGGCCTCGCGGATGGCGTGGCCGAGCTTGCCTTCGGCGCCGCTGATGACGTCCACTTCGTTCAGGGCGGTGGAGAGCCAGATGGCGTCCTTCACCTGGCCGAAGCGGACGCTGCCGCCCGAGCGGGTGTTGGCGTTCTGGGAGTGGGCGCAGGAGCCGCAGCCCACCGCGCCGTGGATCAGCACGACGGTCTCGGGCATGGAATTGAGCA
This sequence comes from Holophagaceae bacterium, assembly GCA_003165415.1. Taxonomy (GTDB): domain Bacteria; phylum Acidobacteriota; class Holophagae; order Holophagales; family Holophagaceae; genus Mesoterricola. The sequence goes on along the minus strand of PLUC01000063.1, from coordinate 577 downwards.
TGGCCAGGGCCACCAGAAGGAGGCAAATGGAGCCCTGGGTGAAGCCTCGCTCGCCGTCGTCGATCATGCAGGCCTTGGCCTTCTTGCCCATCCCGCACACCCCGCCGTTATGGGCGATGCAGGTCTGCAGCCGTTCCTCGCGCCGGGGCGCGACCTTCTGGTCATAGCAACTCATCATGCCTCCTGGAACAGGGCCGTGCTGAGGTAGCGCTCGCCGGTGTCCGGAAGGATGGCCACGATCAGCTTCCCCTTGTTCTCCGGCCGGCGGGCGATCTGGAACGCGGCGAAGGCCGCTGCGCCCGAGGAGATGCCCACCAGGAGGCCCTCGGCGCGGGCCAGCCGGCGCCCCATCTCCAGGGCCTCGTCGTTCTTCACCTTGAAGATCTCGTCGACGATCCCCAGGTTCAGCACCTCGGGCACGAAGCCGGCGCCGATGCCCTGGATCTTGTGCGGCCCCGGCTGGCCGCCGGATAGCACCGGGGAGTCGAACGGCTCCACCGCCACCACCTTGAAGCCCGGCTTGCGCGCCTTGATGACTTCGCCCACGCCGGTGATGGTGCCGCCGGTGCCGACCCCG
>PLUC01000128.1 GCA_003165415.1 Holophagaceae bacterium | reverse complement strand
ACCAGCGGCCCACGATCATCACGACACCCTATCCATACTGCGGCGAAACGTAGCCGAGAATCATACTTCCTCATCGTGACCCACCCGTTCCATCCGCTGGCGGGGAAACGGCTGGAGATCCTCCAGCAAAGGCGCTCCAAGGGAGCTGGGCTGGTATTCCTCTGTGATGCCGGGACACTGGGTTGTTTCAGTTTGCCGGCGTCCTTCACGGACCGCGGCCATTCTCCTGCCCAGCGGCCTCTGACCCTGGAGGTGCTGGCTGGGCTCGTGGCCCTGCTGAAAGGAATGCGCGCCAACCTTGACAACCAAGAGGAGGAAACTAAACTTGTATAGAAATGACACACAAGAATATTTTCCTCAGCAAGCTGACCGTTGCCCAGCTCCAAGCGCGGCGTTTGGACCTGGTGGGCCAACTCCCCGGTGTCGAAGGGGTCCTTCGCGGAAGCCTTCAGCGGCAATTCCGGCGATGCGGCAAGGTGGGATGCCATTGCGCCCAAGGGGAGCCCCATGGTCCATATGTATATCTAGCGGTGAACAGCGAGGCGCGGAGGGGGATGGTCTACGTGCCGGCCAAAACCTTGCCGGAGGTAGAGCGAAGGGTGGGCATGACGGGTCTGATCGAGGACGTCCTGGCCGAGATCTCGGCGATCAACGTGGAATTGCTTGCCAGGGGGGAGATGGACTGAATGGTGCTGGATGCCTGGATGGCCGATCTGGTGATGCCTGTGGCGAACATGCTGTTGGCGGCGGCCCGGGCGGGAGGCTACAGGCATGACAAGCAGCCAAAGCAAGATCACGCGCCAGCACCTGGATCGCTTAGCGATCGTGTACGTCCGGCAATCGAGCCTGGCGCAGGTCCGGGGAAACCAAGAGTCCACCGCGCGGCAATATGGCCTGACAGAGGAGGCCAGCCGGCTTGGATGGGATCCGGAGCGGATCCTGGTCATCGATGCGGACCAGGGGGTTTCGGGCCGCAGCGCGGCGGGGAGGCTGGGCTTCCAGGGCCTGGTGCACCGGGTATGCCTTGGCGAAGTCGGTGCCGTCTTTGGGCTGGAGGTTTCACGGCTTGCCCGCAGTTCCGCGGACCTGCAACGGTTGCTCGAATTCTGCAGCCTCACAGGGACGCTCGTCGTGGATGCCGATGGGGTATACGATCTCCAGAGCTTCAACGATCGGCTACTCCTGGGCCTGAAAGGAACCATGTCCGAGGCCGAGCTTTACATCCTTGCCGGGCGCCTCCTGGAATCGAAGCGGGCGGCAGCTAGGCGCGGGGACCTTCGATTCCGCCTGCCCATAGGCTATGTGCACGATGCTGACGGGAAGACGGCCATGGACCCAAGCGATGAGGTCCGCTCGGCGGTGGCAGGGGTATTCGCCGCCTTCGATGTCACGGGTTCTGCATATGGCGTCGTGGGGCTTTTCAAGGGGAGGCTTTTCCCACATAGGGTCTATGGGGGGATCCTGGGGGGAGATATTCGCTGGGGGCCGCTGACTCTCGCCAGGGCTGTGCAAATCCTGTCCAATCCCGCCTATGCTGGGGTTTATGTTTACGGCCGCTGCTTTTCCCAGCGCGGTGTCAACCCGGACGGGAGCCTACGGACAAGGACCGGAAGACGGACGCGACAAGAGTGGCCCGTGGTCATTCCGGGCCATCACGAAGCCTATGTGACCTGGGAAACATTTTTGGCCAATGAGAAGCGGCTGGCAGCCAACAACAACCGCAACGGGGCACGCCCGCCCAGGGAAGGTTCCGCACTCCTGCAAGGGATTGTGTTTTGCGGGTCCTGCGGCAGGGCCATGGCAACCACGTATTCTCACGGCAATCCAGCATACATGTGCCTGCACTCCCGAGCGGATCATTCCCAGACGAAGGGATGCCGATTGGTAAGGGCAGAAACGGTGGACGGAGAAGTCGTCAAGCGGGTCCTGGCGGCAATTTCCAGGGAGGAGATCCAGCTGGCGCTGGCTGCGGCGGATGAGGTTCAGGCCCGGGAGGCTTCCCGGAGCCGGGCCTTTGAGCTGCAGGTGGAGCGGGCCCGGTATGAGGCCGCGCGAGCCGAACGGGCTTTCAACCAATGCGAGCCCGAAAACCGCCTAGTGGTAAGGACCTTGGAGCACCGCTGGGAGGAAAAGCTCCAGGCTCTGGCGGAGGCCGAAACAACCTTGGAGGCCTCCAGGCAAGGAGCGGTTCTCCTTCCTCCTCGTGAGGAATTGGAGGCCCTGGTGAAGAACTTCCGCAACCTGTGGGCAGCGCCCTCAACCACCTGCAAGGATCGCAAGCGGATCCTCCAGGTCCTGGTGAACGATGTCACGCTCATCTCCCAGCCGGCTCCGGATGACACCATCCGCATCGGGATCCACTGGCGGTCCGGAGCTACGGAGGAGGTGGTCGCAGATAGGCCATCAAGGCATGGCCGGGCTTCCACGGAAGTTCTCGAAGTCCTACGTTGTCACGCGGATCGTACGGCCAAAGATGTCGCCAAGGTAATGGCAGCGAAGGGACTGAAAACCTACAAGGGGCGACAATTCACCGCGAGGTCGGTCTGCTGGCTTCGTCATACCTTGTGTATCCCACCGCCCGAACCGAAGTTTGGCCCAAATGAGCGAACGGTTGCAGATGTGGCTGTGGCGTTGGGGATCTGCGCGAACACCGTTTACACCTGGATCAACAAGCATGTGATCAACGCGAGGCGCGCCGGGGCTGGGCGGTTATGCATCGTATTCACGCCAGAGGTTGAGGAGGCTTGCCGTGCGAGGGCCGCAAATACCTGCAACCTATGGTCACGGACGGAAAGGCGTACCATCGGAGACGCAATATGACGCCATCATCACCACCAACCTGGACTTCTCAGAATGGGCGGGACTTCTGGGCAACGTCGCCCTGGTGGAGGCCCTGCTGAGC
>PLUC01000175.1 GCA_003165415.1 Holophagaceae bacterium | reverse complement strand
GTGGCCAAGTACTTCGCCATCATCCCGGCCCTGTTCGCCGGGACGCTGCCCTGGCTGGGACCGATCAACATCATGCACCTGCACTCTCCCACGTCGGCCATCCTGTCGGCGATCATCTTCAACGCCCTCATCATTCCGGCGCTGATTCCCATCGCGCTCAAGGGCGTGGCCTACCTGCCGCTGGGCGCCGATGCCCTGCTGCGGCGGAACCTGCTGATCTGGGGGCTGGGGGGGGTGGTCCTGCCCTTCATCGGCATCAAACTCATCGACCTGGCGCTGGTTGCTACGAGCCTGACCGTCTAGCCTTTCCTCGAATGAAGGAGAAATGAACATGTGGAAAATCATCTCAAGGAGCATCCTGCTCGCGGCGGTTTCAATCGTCGTCTGCTGCGTCGCCTATCCCCTGGTACTGTGGGCGATCGGGCAGACCATCTTCCCCTTCCAGGCCAACGGCAGCCTGCTCAAGGGTCCCGACGGGGCGGTGGTGGGATCCCGGCTCATTGCCCAGCCGTTCACCAAGGATGGGTACTTCCAGCCCCGGCCCTCCGCGGCCTCGTACGATGCCTCGGCCTCGTCCTCGTCGGCCCTTTCGGCAAATAACTATGCCTTGCGCGACCGGGTGGCCCGGGTGCTGGGGCCGATCGTGAAATACCAAAGCGGCCCCAAGGCCGGCCAGCCGGTAGCGCCGGACGTGGAACAGTGGTTCCAGAAGGATACCTTCCAGGGCAACCCGCATCTGGTGGGGCAGTGGGCCGACCTGCACAATTCCCTGGCCCAGGCCTGGGTCAATGCCGACCCGAAGAATGGCGCGTATGTGGACGACTGGGCCAAGAAACACCCCGCCATCGTCGCTCAGTTCATCAAGGACACCCCGGCCACGCCAGCGCCCAAGGCAGCCGATCTGGCCATGGTGTTCTTCAAGGACTTCTCCAGCGCCAACCCCGGCAAGTTCCCCTCCGCCGTCACCAAGCCCGGCCCCGAAGGCAAGCCGGTGACGGCCCTGGAACCGGTCAAGGAGGGCTCGGACATCCAGTCGATCTTCTTCGACATGTGGCGGAACGAACATGCCGACGCCGCCCTCCAGGAGATTCCCGGCGATCTGGTCACCACCTCCGCTTCCGGGCTGGATCCGCACATTTCCCTGGAAAATGCGGAATACCAGTTGGACCGGGTAGCCGCCAAATGGGCCGCCGATCTGAAACAGGATCCGGGCACCGTCCGTCAGGAGATCGAGCAGATCCTGCAGAAGAACGCGGCCGCACCGTTCAATGGGCTGGCCGGGGAAAAATTCGTCAATGTGCTGGAAGTGAACCTGGTCCTGCGCAAGCGCTTTGGTCAGCCGTCCTGATCGCTGGTCCTGGAACGGAAATAAACAAATACGTAGGTAGTGAATTCGACCTGATTTGGCATGGTAATACCCTGAAATAAGGAGGCCCGATTGAAGCCCAGGTCCTGAACCTGGCGGAGCGGGTCATCCAGGACGGTGCCTGGTGTGTGGTCGGGACCCCTGAGTGGATGGGGTTGGACCACCGCCTTGGCATGCTCCTTCACCCTCCTTTTCCCACATAAATAGTCAATCACACCCGCCGCAAGGCCATCTCTGGAGGACTCCCGTGCTCTCATTCCGAACAATCGCCCTGGTGGCCGGAATTCTGGTTCCCGCCATGGCTCAGCAGACCCCACCCGTCACCCCGCCAGCCGCCACGCCGGCCCCGGCCACGGACCCTTTCGCCTTCGCCGACTTCTCCTGGCTGAACGGCAACTGCCGGCAGAAGGATTCCGTGCTGGACAGCAAATACTTCACCGGGGAGGTGCGGGTCGACGCCAATTATGTGTATGACTTCAACCACCCCCAGGACCACACCATCGTCGGCTCCTGCGAGACCGGGCGGACCGACGAGGTCCAGATCCAGCAGCTGGGCCTCGGTGGCGATTTCCATTGGGAGAACGTCCGCGCCCGGGTCATGACCCAGTTCGGCATGTATTCCCAGATGACGCCCCGGGACGACGCCAGCACCAGCAATGGCCAGTGGAACTCCCAGAACGCCTACCAGTACCTGTCGGAAGCCTACGGCGGCTACCACTGGGACGTCCTGCACGGGGTGAACCTGGACGCGGGCATCTTCATGAGCTACATCGGGCTGTTCAGCTACTACAACTTCGACAACTGGGCCTACCAGCCCTCCTACGTCTCCGCCAACACGCCCTGGTACTTCAACGGGATTCGGCTCCAGGTGTTCCCCACCGACAAGGTGAAGGTGGAGCTGTGGCTCACCAACGGCTGGCAGTCCTACAACATGTACAACAGCACACCGGGGGTGGGTGGCAATCTCACCTGGAGCCCCAACGGCAGCATCCGCTTCATCTCCAACGACTATTTCATCGGCCGCGACACCGCCGACAACGCCTCCAGGGCCCGCCGGCACACGGACAACAGCCTGGAAATCAAATACTACGACAAGCCCGACCGGTTCCTGAGCAAGATGGCCTTCTCCTTCACCGGGGACCTGGGCGACGAGAACGGCGGTGGCGTCAGCCGCACCGGCGCCAGCGCCCCCAAGCAGTACTTCGCCGGCTGGATGCTGTACAACCGGTTCTGGTTCGCCAAGGACAAGTACGCCATCACCGTGGGCGGCGGCGCCATCACCAATCCCGGCCGCTATCTGGTCCTGATGCCGCCCATCAACGGCGCCACCGCGTCCTCCGGGACCCCCTACTTCACCGAGAATCCCGGCGACTCGTTCCATGCCTGGGACTACACCGTGACCTTCGACTACATGCCCAGCCAGTGGGCCACCCTCCGTTGCGAGTTCAACCGGCGGGTGGCCAGCGTCCCCTACTTCTCCGGCCCCGGCGGCGTCACCCCTCCCGGGGGCAACCAGGGCGCCCCCGGCTCCGTGGTCGCGGGCTGGAGCCCCGACCTGGTGAAGGCGGAGAGCCGGATCAACCTGGCCTACATGGTGAAGTTCTAGCCGGGTGGTTTTGTTCACTCCCCGCTCACGGGGCCGTCGTAAAGCTTGTTGATCTTCGCCGCGAAGGCCTCGTCCACGGCCCGGCGGCGGATCTTCAGGGAGGGGGTGAGCAGGCCACTGTCGGAGGTCAGCTCCCGATCCAGTACGATGATCTTCTTGATGTTCTCGAAGTTGGAGAAGTTCTCGTTGATCCGCTGCACCCGCCGCATCATCTTGTCCTGGGCCTCGGGCAGGGCCACCAGCTCGGCGTCGCTGACGAAGGGGAGCTTCTTGTGCTGGGCCCATCGGCGCAGCTCGGCGAAGTTGGGCACCAGGATGGCGGCGATGAAGTGCCGGCGGTCCCCGATGACGACGGCCTGCTCGATGAACTGGTCGCCGCGCAGGGCGTTCTCGATGGGCTGGGGGGCCACGTTCTTGCCGCCGGAGGTGACCAGGATCTCCTTCTTGCGGTCAGTGATCTTCAGCCGGCCCTGGGGGTCCAGCTCACCGATGTCGCCGGTGTGGAAGTAGCCCCGCTCGTCGATGGCCTCCCGGGTGGCCTTCTCGTTCTCCCAGTAGCCCAGCATCACGTTGGGCCCCCGGCACAGGATCTCGCCGTCGTCGGCCAGGGCCAGGAACGGCGCGCCGTTCCACTGATCCATGATCGGGCGGCCCACGTAGCCCGGACGCATCTCGCCCTGGGCACAGAGGGTGAGGATGGGGCTGGTCTCGGTGAGCCCGTAGCCTTCGAAGATGGGAATGCCCGCCGCCCAGAAGAACTCCAGGATGGCGGGATGCACCGGGGCGCCGCCGCAGGCGGCCAGGCGGATCCGGCCGCCGAAGCGGGCGCGGACCTTGCGGAACAGCAGCCGGTCGAACACCTTCATGACCAGCCGGAGGCCCCACCCGGGCCGGCGGGCCTGGTAGAAGAAGGGGGCCGCCCGCCGCCCGGCCTGCATGGCCAGGTGGAACACCAGCCGGCTGGGATAGCCGCCGGCGTTCACCTGCTCCCGGATCCGGGCGTAGCTCTTCTCGTAGATGCGGGGCACCGCCAGCAGGATCTGCGGCCGGACCTCCTGGAGGTCGCGGGGGATGGTCTGCAGGCTCTCGGCATAGTAGATGGAGACCCCGGCGTAGAGCATCATATAGTGCCCGCAGGTGCGTTCGAAGATGTGCGAGAGGGGCAGCAGGCTCAGGATCCGCTCCCCGGGCTCGGGCAGGAGCACCTTGAGCCCCGCCAGCACGTTGGAGACGATGTTGCCGTGGGTGAGCATGGCCCCTTTGGGGTCTCCGGTGGTGCCGGAGGTGTAGATGATGGTCAGCAGGTCCTCGGGCAGGACCAGGCGCGCCCGCTCCCGGACCTCCGGGCGCCGGGCTTCCTGGGCCGCGCCCTCCGCCAGCAGGGCCTTCCAGGACAGCACCGGGCGGTCCGGATCCGCAGGCGCGTCCGGCGCCGCCCCCTCCACCAGCACCGCCCCATCCAGGTAGGGCAGTTCCGGCCAGAGGCTCAGGATCTTGGCCAGCTGGTCCGAACTGGAGCACACCACCCAGCGGACCCGGGAGTGCCGGAGGATGAACCCGGTCTGGGGCAGGTTCAGGGTCGCGTAGATGGGCACGGAAACGAGGCCCGAGAGCGCGCAGGCATAGTCGGCCACGGCCCATTCCGGGCGGTTCTCGCACAGGATGGCCAGGCGGTCTCCCCGCTCCAGGCGCCCCTCCAGGGCCAGGGCCAGGCGTTCCACCTGGGCCTGGAGCTCCCGGTGGGACATGGGGGTGAAGCCGCCGTTGTGGCGGTGGGCCAGGGCGACCGGCAGGTCGCGGTCGATGCCGGTGTAGAACAGATCGGGGATGGTCTCGACCAAGAAACGGCTCCAAAGAACTAGCAACGGTGGCATGGTAACAGGGAAAGGAAGTATGCTTCCCGTGGATAAATCCGGCAACCCCCAAACACTGGCCGAATCCGTCGCGGCCTTCCGGCTGGAGCAGCGCGCCCGGGGCGTGTCCAGGCACACCCTCATGGCCCAGGACGGTGACCTGGGCAAGCTCCTGGCCCATGCCGCGGGCAACGCCTGGGGCCGGTGGGACGTGCCGCCCAGGACCCTGCGCCGGTTCGCGCTGGAGCTGGGCGAGCGGGGCCTGGACCCGGCCAGCCAGGCCCGGATCCTGTCCACGGTGCGCAGCTTCTACCGGTGGCTGTTCGAGACCCAGCGGATCGAGGCCGATCCGGCCTCCGGCCTGCGCAACCCCAAGCTGCCCCGGCGCCTCCCGGCGTTCCTCACCGAGGGTGAAAGCGCGGCCCTGCTGGACCTGACGGCCACCGACTTCCTCACGGCCCGCCTGGGCTGCCTGCTGGAGCTGCTCTACGCGGCGGGGCTGCGGGTCTCCGAGCTCACCGGCCTGGATCTCCAGGATCTGCTCATGGAACAGCGCACCCTGCGGGTGCTCGGCAAGGGCAGCAAGGAGCGGCTGGTGCCCTTCCACGAAAAGGCCGCGGAAGTGCTCCGGGACTACCTGGCGCGCCGGCGGGAGTTCCTGGCGGAAAAGAACCTGCCGGGCACCCCGGCGCTGTTCCTGAACCAGCGCGGCGGGCGGCTCACCCCCACCAGCGTCCGCGCCTTCCTGACCGGGGCCCTGGAACGGGCCGCCCTGCGGGCCCGGGTGAGCCCCCACGCCCTGCGCCACAGCTTCGCCACCCACCTGCTGAGCCACGGCATGGACCTCCGGGCCATCCAGGAACTGCTGGGCCACGCCAGCCTCAGCACCACCCAGCGCTACACCCACCTGGACCTGGAGCAGCTGGCCAAGACCTACGAATCCGCCCACCCCCGAGCACGCAAGCACTAGCACACTGCATTCGCAACGGGAGCGGGACTCCATGTCCGGGCTCCGCCCGGGCATGGAGTGGGGGTGCGGGGGGACGTAGAGCGAGCCTCGCGAGCGGGCGGTCCCCCCGCGCTGATATCAGGGTATGATCTCTTTTTCACCCCATTGATGGGGAAAGGATAGTGCCGTGGAGTTGTTGGTCGATCGCATCTGTCAGGAACTGGCCTTGCCCAGGGCGGGCGTAGCCTCGGTGGCGGCGCTCTTGAACGAGGGGAACACGGTTCCCTTCATCGCCCGCTATCGGAAAGAGGCCACCGGGTCCCTGGACGAGGTGGCGATCCGGGCCGTGGAGGACCGCCTCGGCTACTACAAGGAGCTGCTGGAGCGACGCGAGGCGGTGCTCAAGTCCATCCACAAGCAGGGCAGGCTCACCCCCGAGCTCAGGGCCAGGATCGAAGGCGCATGGGCCAAGACCGAGCTTGAGGATCTCTACCTTCCCTACAAGCCCAAGAAGCGCACCAAGGCCACCGACGCCCGGGAGCGGGGCCTGGAGCCGCTGCTGGAGGAGCTCCTGGCCGACGCGGAGGGGGCGGATCCGCTCATGCTGGCCTCGCCCTACGTCAAGGAGGCCCAGGAGGGCCTGGAGACGCCCTCCCGCTGCGTGGAGGGCGCCGGCCACATCCTGGCCGAGCGGCTGGCGGAGGACGCCGACGTGCGCGCCTGGCTGCGCCAGGTGTTCCACGACACCGGCATCCTGCACGCGGCCCTGCGCGACGAGCGCAAGGACGCCCCGGAGGCGCTCCGGTTCAAGCCCTACTGGCAGTTCCAGGAACCCCTGAAGAAGATGCCGGGCCACCGGATCCTGGCCGTGCGCCGGGGCGAGAAGGAGGAGATCCTCAGCGCCAAGCTCGCGGTGGACCGGGAGAAGCTGGTCACCGAGCTGGTGTCCAAGGTGGCCATCCAGCCCGCATCGGCCTACCGGGCCATGCTGCACGACGTCTGCGCCGACGCCTTCGACCGCCTGCTCTCGCCCTCCATCGAGACCGACGTGCGCATCGAGGCCAAGAAGAAGGCCGACATCGAGGCCATCCGAGTCTTCCAAGTCAACCTGGACCACCTGCTGCTGGCGCCCCCCGCCGGGCAGCGCTGCACCCTGGGGGTGGACCCCGGCATCCGCACCGGCTGCAAGCTGGCCATCATCAACCGGCTCGGCCAGTTCATGGAGACCACCACCATCTATCCGCTGGAGCCCAAGCGCGACCTGGAGGGCAGCCGGGCCCTGCTGGAACAGCTGGCCACCCGCTTCCCCATCGAGGCCGTGGCCATCGGCAACGGCACCGGGGGCCGGGAGGCCGAGGCCTTCATCCGCGGCTGGCTCAAGGACTCGGGACGGGAGGACGTGCTCTGCGTGGCCGTGAGCGAGGCCGGCGCCTCGGTCTACTCCGCCTCGGACGTGGCCCGGGAGGAGTTCCCGGAGCAGGACGTGACCGTGCGCGGCGCCATTTCCATCGCCCGGCGCTTCCAGGATCCCCTGGCGGAGCTGGTGAAGGTGGAGCCCAAGTCCATCGGGGTCGGCCAGTACCAGCACGACGTGAACCAGACCGCCCTGAAGAAGGGCCTGGACGAGGTGGTGGAATCCTGCGTGAACCGGGTGGGGGTGGACCTCAACTCGGCCAGCTACCGGCTCCTGTCCTACGTGGCCGGCATCGGCGAAAGCCTGGCCAAGCACATCGTCGAGCACCGCTTCGCCAACGGCGCCTTCAAGCACCGGGAGCAGCTCATGGAGGTGCCCCGCTTCGGGGAGAAGGCCTTCCAGCAGGCGGCGGGCTTCCTGCGCATCCGCGAGGGGGAGAACCCCCTGGACGCCAGCGCGGTGCACCCCGAGAGCTACCCCGTGGTCCAGCGCATCTGCCAGCTGGTGGGCAAGACCGTCCCCGAGCTGGTGGGCAACGACGCCGTCCTGGACGGCCTGGACCCGGCCATCCTGGTGGACGAGCATTCGGGCCTGGAGACGGTGCGGGACATCATCGCCGAGCTGAAGAAGCCGGGCCGGGATCCCCGCCAGCGCTTCGAGGCCGTGATCTTCCGGGAAGGGGTGCACAAGCCCGCGGACCTGGAGATCGGCATGGAGCTCCAGGGGGTCGTCACCAACGTCACCGACTTCGGCGCCTTCGTGGACGTGGGGGTCCACCAGGACGGACTGGTGCACCTCTCCGAGATCTCCCACCAGTACGTGAAGAACCCCGCCGACGCCCTCAGCGTCGGCCAGTCGGTGCGGGTGAAGGTGCTGGCGGTGGACCTCAAGTCCAAGCGCATCGGCCTCTCCATCAAGGCCCTGCTGCCCGGCGCCGGCGCGGCTCTGAGGCCGGATACGCCCCGGCCGGACCGCAGGCCGCCCCGGCACGACCGGCCCCGGCCCAGGGCGGAAGCCCGGCCGCAGGCGGCGCCGGGAGCTCCTTCCGCCCCCGGCGGGCCCGGCGCGCAGAACCCGCCGAGTGCGTCGAATGGATCGAATACCTCGAATACGTCGAATACGTCGAATACGTCGAATACCCGTAGGCCCCCCAGGCCGCACCCCGAGGGGCGCAAGCCCGGGCCCCCCGAACGGCGCCCCGAGGCCGCCGAACGCCGGCCCGAGCGCAAGCCCGAGCGCCCCGCGGAACCCCGCGGCGGGGCCAGCCTGTCGGACCTGATGGCCAAGTACAACAAGGGCCTGCGATGAAGCTGGCGCCGCTGGGGGCCGCCGTGCTCCTGATGGCGTTCCCGGCCTGCGACCGGGTCCTCCTCCCCCCGGCGCACCTGGTCTACGCCGCCCGGGAGGAGGGCCTGACCCTGGGCTTCGAGGATCCGTCCCTGGAGCCCGGCCTGCGCAACCAGAGGCGCCAGCAGGTGCGGGTGGGCGCGGCCCGGCCAGCCGGGTCCGCCCTGGCCGTGACCAAGACCTTCACCTCCCTGTCCGGACAGTTCGACACCCAGGTGCTCCAGCAGGGCGGCGGGGTCGTGCTGCAGACCGACCATGGGGGGATCCTGCTGCTGCCCGAAGGCTTCCCCGACCGGGTCGACCGGTGGGAGTCCCGGGGCAGCTTCAACTGGGTGGTGGGCCGGGCCAGCGTGCGCCTGCCCGGGGTGCGCAGGGCCGATGACGACGGCCCGGTGGGGGTCTGGGTGGAATCCATCGGCCTGGACGGCACCGGTCCCCGCACCCGCACCCTCTACCTGCCCGATATCGGCGAGGCGGAGACCCTCACCTGGATCAAGGGCCGCTGGGTCACCACCAATCTCCTGGTCTCCCGCGGGTTCACCGACGTCCCCGGCAAGGCGGCCAATCCCTCAGGGAGTAAATCATGAGTGACGAAAGCAGCGAACAGATCCTGCCCGGGGGCGTGGCCAAGGGTTTCCTCCGGGACAACCTGGAGGTGGTCTGTTTCGCCATCCTCATCATCATGTTCTTCAAGACCTTCGTCGGCCAGCAGTTCACCATCCCGTCGGCGTCCATGCGCAACTCCCTGATGATCGGCGACCACCTCCTGGTGAACAAGTTCGTGTTCGCGGTGCCCCAGTGGAGCTGGGAGGAGAAGCTGTTCCCCATGCGCCAGGTGCAGCGGGGGGACATCATCGTCTTCCGCTATCCCCTGGACCGGAACACGGACTACGTGAAGCGCTGCGTGGCCCTCCCCGGGGACACCATCCAGATGCGCGACAAGCGTCTGCTGCTCAACGGCAAGCTGTGCACCGGCCCCTGGGAGCACCACATCCTCGACCCCCAGGACGGGCCCATGCCCGGCCCCTGGCCCCTGTCCCGGGATGCGGGCCCCTCCGAGCGCCGTCCGGCCGATCTGCCCCTGGTCTGGCCCTTCGCCGATGCGGATGCCCTGGCCATGGACATGCAGGGCCACGACATGCTCGACGGCGGGTTCCGGGACAACCTGGGGCCGTACACGGTGCCCCCGGGGCGGGTGTTCGCCATGGGCGACAACCGGGACAACTCCGCCGACAGCCGCTACTGGGGCTTCCTGCCCATCGACCACCTTCGCGGCCGCCCCTTCATCGTCTGGTGGAGCTACCGGGAAGGCGGCAACGACGACACCAACGCCAATGTCCCCGAAGGGCCCATGGGCGTGCTGAGCAACTTCGCCGACGGCGCCCGCCACTTCTTCTCCCGCACCCGCTGGGACCGCACCGGGACCATCCCCCGTTAGAACGATGATGCGCATCGCGGCCATCGATGTCGGCTCCAACTCCATCCACCTGGTGGTGGTGGAGACCGACGCCATGGGCAACCAGCAGGTGCTGGCCCGGGAAAAGCACATGGTGCGCCTGGCCCGGGGCGTGCTCCGCACCGGGGAGATCAGCCCGGAGGCGTTCCAGGCCGGGCTGGAGGTGCTGGCGCTCATGGCCGAGGTGATCCGCGGGCTGCACTGCGAGACCGTGATGGCCTGCGGCACCGCCGCCCTGCGCGAGGCCGCCAACGCCCCCCGGTTCATCCGGTCGGCGGCCGAACTGGGCATCAACATCAAGGTCATCTCCGGCGAGGAGGAGGCCAGCCTGATCTACCTGGCGGTGAGCCGGGCCATCCCCTTCCCGGACGAGCCGGCAGTGCTCATGGACATCGGCGGCGGCAGCACCGAGCTCACCTGGCTGGTGGCCGGGCGCCCGTCGGCGACCCTGTCCCTGCCCTGGGGCCTGCAGCGGCTGGCCGACGCCGTGCCCACCTCCAATCCGCCCCTGCCCGGGGAGCTGGTGCGGCTGCGCAAGTTCATCCGCAAGGTGCTGAAGAAGGCCGGCAAGGCCCTGCCCGAGGACCTGCCGGCGGCCCGGCTGGTGCTGGGCACCTCCGGCACCCTGCTGGACTTGGCCGAGGGTGCCAGCGGCCAGGGCAGCTTCGACCTGGCCCAGCTGCTCCGGTTCAAGCGCAAGCTGTGGAAGGCCACGGCCCAGGACCGGGTGGCGCTGCTGGGGGTGGACCCCAAGCGGGCCGAGGTGCTGCACGTGGGCGCCAGCTGGGCCATGGGGCTGCTGGAGTGGCTGGGGGCGGAGCAGGTGCGCTGCCTGCCGGTGGGCCTGCGCGAGGGGATGGTCTGGAAGGCCCTGGCCCGGGGCGGCATGGCGCTGCCGGTGCTGGCCGATCGGCGCAAGGCGTCGGTGGAGGCCCTGTGCGCCAAGCTGGATCCCGATCCCGGGCACAGTCGCCAGGTGCAGGCGCTGTCGGACGCGCTGTTCCACGACCTCATGCCGTACTTCGAGCTGGGCGACCCGGAGCGCGAACTGCTGGGCTACGCCTCCCGGCTGCACGACATCGGCCTTTCGGTGTCGGAGAAGGGGCACCACAAGCACGGCGCCTACCTGGTGCAGCACGCCAACCTGGCCGGGTTCTGGCCAGCGGAGACCGAGACCATCGCCCAGATCATCCGTTTCCACCGGGGCAAGCCCCCCTCCGCCGCCAGCCAGGAATTCAGCCTGCTCAAGCCCTGGACCCAGCACGTGGTGGAAAAGTTGGCCGCCATCATCCGCGTGGCCGACGCCCTGGACCGCACCCGGCGCCAGGTGGTGCGGGCAGCGCGGCTGGTGCCGGACGGGGAGGACCTTAACCTGGTGATCACCGGGGCGGGGGATCTGCGCCCGGAGCTGGAGAGCCTGCAGGACAAGGGGCGGTTCCTGTTCCGGCTGCTGGACCGGACCGTGCGGGTGGTGCGGGCGGATTAACCCGGAATGGCGGCGATCATCGGCCCCAGGACCGCCGGATCCACCGGCTTGGTGAGATGGCCGTCGAAGCCGGCCTGCAGGGCCCGGGCCTTGTCCTCCGGGGTGCCGAACCCGGTCAGGGCGATCAGGTGCATGTCCGGCAGCCCGGGCGTGGCGCGGAGGGTCCGAGCCACTGCGTAGCCGTCCAGCCCCCCCGGCAGGCCGATGTCGCACAGGATGATCTCGGGGCCGAAGCTGCCGGCCAGGGCCAGCGCGGACCGGCCATCGTAGGCGACCTCCGCCGTGTGACCCAGCATCCCCAGGACCATCTGCAGGGTGGTGGCGGCATCGGGGACGTCCTCCACGATGAGGATCCGGCGCGGGCGGAAGGGGGCCGCCGCGGCCGGCGCCAGGGCATTGGGCGGCGCGGCGGCCTGCAGCACCGGCAGGCGGAGGGTGAACTCGGAACCGCGGCCGGGGCCGTCGCTGTGTGCCGCGATGGTGCCGCCGTGCAGCTCGGCCAGGCCCTTGGCCAGGGTGAGGCCCAGGCCCAGGCCCTTGCGGGACCGGCCGATGGTCTCCATGCTCTGGGTGAAGGGCTCGAAGATCGTCCCGAGCTGTTCCGGCGGGATGCCGGTGCCGCTGTCCCGCACCCGGACGCAGCTCCAGGCGCCGCCGTCCAGGGCCACGGTGATGCGGACCCGGCCGCCGGGATCGGTGAACTTGATGGCGTTGTGGACCAGGTTGCTCACGGTCTGGATGATGCGTGCCCGGTCGGCGTCCATGCGGATGGGTGCGGCGGACAGGTCCGTCTCCAGCGTCAGGCCGTTCGCCTCCAGCACCGGGCGGTAGTCCTCGATCACGGTGCGCACGGTCTCCACCAGCTCCATGTCCGCCTGCTTGAGCTGGACCTTGCCGTGGGCGATGCGGGACAGGTCCAGCAGGTCGTCCACCAGCCGGGTCAGCTGGGTGACCTGGCGCTCGATGATGGCGCAGGCGGGCTCGATGAGCTCGGGGTTCCGGCCGGCGTGGCGCATCAGGTGCACGGCGTTGTGGATGGGGGCGAGCGGGTTGCGCAGCTCGTGCCCCAGCACGGCGAGGAAATCATCCTTGCGCCGGGCCTGCTCCTGCAGGGCCGCCTCCATCCGCTTGCGCTCGGTGACATCCAGCACCAGCGAAAGGATCGAGCGCAACTGTCCGGCATCATCCAGCAGCGAGGAGTTGTACCACTCGCAGTGCACCACCGAGCCGTCCTTGCAGTAGTTCCGGTTGGCGGAGAACCGGCGCGGGTTGGCGCCGGTCTGCAGCTCGCCGCTCACTTCGGCCACCTGCTCCTGGTCTTCCGGGTAGACCCAGCGGAAATCCTCGATGCGCTTGCCCAGCACTTCCGCGGCCGACCAGCCGAAGATGCGCTCGGCTTCCCCCGACCAGCGGGTCAGCCGCATGTCCGGTCCCCACTCGATCACGGCCAGGGGCGAATGGTCCACATGGTAGGTGAGCCGCTGGGACAGCTCGTGGAGCCGCTGCTCCACCTCCCTGCGCTCCCGCACTTCCTGCATGAGTTCCCGGGTGCGCTCGGCGATGCGCTGCTCCAGGATCTCGTTGCCCCGGCGGAATTCCCGGGCCCGCTCGATCTGGGCGGCCACCACCGCCTGGAGCTCGTGGGCGGCGAAGGGCTTGACCAGGTAGGCGTCGGCGCCCGCCGCCAGGCCCTCCACCCGCGCCTCCTCCCCGGCGCGGGCGGAGAGCAGCACCACCGGAACGGTCCGGGTGGCTTCCTGGGCGCGCAGCTCCCGCAGCAGGCCGAGGCCGTCCAGCCGCGGCATCATGATGTCGGCCAACACCAGGTCGGGCGCCTGCCGCCGGGCCGCGGCCAGCGCTTCCCGGCCGTCGGCCACTGCTTCCACCTGGTAGCGGCCGCCGAGCAGCCGCAGCACGTAGTCGCGCAGGTCGGCATTGTCGTCGGCCCAGATGATCCGCGGCCGCCCCCCGGCCCAGGGCAGCGGTTCCGGCGCCGGGGCCGCGGACGGCAGCCAGCGCAGGGCTTCGGCCACGTAGGATTCCGGGCCGGGCCGGTCGACGGGCGCCTGGGCCGGGCCGGTGCGTTCCGCGGGCAGATGGGCGGAGCCCCGGGGCAGGGTGACCGTGAAGCGGCTGCCGGCCCCGGGCGCGCTTTCGGCGGTGATGGCGCCGCCGTGCAGGGCCACCAGTTCCCCCACCAGGGCCAGGCCGATGCCGGTGCCCTCGTGGCTGCGCCCCTCGGTGCCCTTGACTCGGTGGAAGCGCTCGAAGATGCGCGGCAGGGCTTCGGCGGGGATGCCCGCCCCGGTGTCGCGCACCACCAGCGCCACGGCGTCGCCGCGCAGCTCCAGGCTGATGCCGATTGTCCCGCGCAAGGTGAACTTGAAGGCGTTGGAAACCAGGTTCAGGACGATCTTCTCCCACATGTCCCGGTCCACGTAGACCGGCTCGGGCAGCGGCGGGCAGTCCACCTCCAGGCGCAGTCCGGCACGCTCGCAGGCGGAGCGGAAGCTGCCCGCCAGCTCCGCGGTGAAGGTGGCCAGGTCGGTGGGCTCGAACAGGGCCTGGACCCGGTCCGCCTCGATCCGGGCAAAGTCCAGCAGGGTGTTGACCAGCTTGAGCAGGCGAAGGCTGTTCCGGTGGGCGGCCTGGAGCGGCTCGCGCTGGTCCGGCGGCAGCCCGGGCTCGGCCAGCGCGTCCGCCAGCGGGCCGAGGATCAGGGTCAACGGCGTGCGGAACTCGTGGCTGACGTTGCTGAAGAACGCGGTCTTGGCGCGGTCGAGCTCGGCGAGCTTCTCGGCCCGGCCCTTCTCTTCCTCGTAGGCGCGGGCGTTGGCCACGGCGGTGGCGATGTGGCCCGCCAGCAGCTCGAAGAAGCCCTGGTAGCTGTCGTCAAAGGCGCGCCGGGGGCTGATCCCCAGCACCAGCACGCCGGTGGGCCGGTCCATGCCGGGCCGGGCGATGGGCAGCACCATGGCCTGGCGAGCCGGCTCGCCCCAGGGTTCCGCCGGCAGGTCTTCGAAGGTGCCCTCCAGGTGTTCCACCAGCTCCGGCCGGCCTTCCGCCATCACCCGGGCCAGGGGCCAGCCCGCGGGGGCCGGCCCGGCCAGGGCCACGGTCCGGGGGCTGGCCCCGTTGCCCGCGCGCAAGCCGGACGCGCCTTCCAAGTTCAGCACCGCGCCGGCCTCATCCAGCAGGTAGACCAGGGCGAAGGGGATGTCCTTGGGATTGTTCCCGAGGCCGCCGCAGCAGAGCCGGGCGGCCTGGGCCGCCGTCCGCGCCTGCACCGCCAGTTCGCGCAGGGTCTTCATGCGCCGGTCGCCCAGCACCCGCTCCGTGCTTTCGGTGCAGGCGTTGAAGATGCCCTGGGGGATCCCGGTCTCGTCCCGGATCGGGCTGTACGAGAACGTGAAATAGGTCTCCTCGTAGTAGCCGGAGCGGAACATGAGCAGGAACAGGTCCTCGGACCAGGTGGCTTCTCCGGTGGTCACCACCTGGTCCATCATCGGTCCGATGATGTCCCAGATCTCGGCCCAGCATTCCTGCCCGGAGCCGCCCAGGAACTGCGGGTGCTTGCTGGCGCCCAGCATGGGCCGGTAGCTGTCGTTGTAGAACATGGTGCGTTCGGGCCCCCACCAGAGCACGATGGGATGGCGCGAGCCAAGGCAGATGTTCATCGCCGTGCGCAGGGTCGGCGGCCAGGTCTCGATGGGACCCAGGGGCCGGCTGGACCAGTCCATGGCGCGGATCAGGTCGCCCATGGCGCCGCCGCCCACCAGTCCACAGTTGGCAGGCGCGGATTGGGCGTGACCGCTTTCGTTCATGACCGGCTCGCAGTGGAGGTTGCCCACCCATTGTAAGGGCTGGACCGGCCCGGCGCATCAACCAAACAAAGTGCCCGGCGTGGTGTTGAGCCCCAGATAGAGGTAGGCGGCTTCGGTGGCCTTGCGGCCCTGCTGGGTACGGTCCAGGAAGCCGATCTGCATCAGGTACGGCTCCACCAGGTCCTCCAGGGCGCCGCCGTCGCTCTCGCCCAGGGCCGCCGCCAGGGTGCGCACGCCCACCGGGCCGCCCCGGAACTTGACGCACAGGGCCTCCAGGTAGGCCCGGTCCAGGCCTTCCAGGCCCAGGTCGTCCACTTCGTGCAGGGACAGGCAGGCGTCGGCGATGGGCGAGGTGATGACGCCCTGGCCCTTCACCTCGGCGAAATCCCGGCAGCGCCGCAGCAGCCGGTTGACGATGCGCGGCGTGCCCCGGGAGCGCCGGGCGATGGCCTCGGCCCCTTCCGCGGCCAGTTCTACGTTCAGCACCCGGGCCGAGCGGGCGGCGATGATGGCCAGTTCAGCCCGGGTGTAGTACTCCAGCCGGTGCACCAGGCCGAAGCGGTCGTGCAGGGGCTTGGAGATCAGCCCGGCCCGGGTGGTGGCGCCCACCAGGGTGAAGGGCCGCAGGTCCACCTTGAGGGTCTGGGCCGAGGGGCCCTGGCCGATGAGGATGTCCAGCTTGCGGTCCTCCATGGCCGAGTAGAGCATCTCCTCGATGGCGGGGGGCATCCGGTGGATCTCGTCGATGAACAGAAATTCCCCTTCATCCAGGTTGGTGAGGATGGCGGCCANNTGGGCCAGGGTGGTCTTGCCCAGGCCCGGGGGACCGAACAGGAGGACGTGGTCCAGCACTTCCCTTCGGCCCTGGGCGGCGCGCAGGGCGATCTCCAGCCTGGCCTTGACCTTCTCCTGGCCGATATACTCCGGAAGGCTCTGGGGCCGCAGGGAGTACTCGAAGGTCTCATCCCGCTCCTGCGGGTCGAGATCGGGGTTGCGTCGCTGTTCCATGGGGCCATTTCCTCATGCTGACCCTGCCCATGTCCACTATATCTGGGCCGCCGGTTCCCTTATATACTTGATGGAAGCCGTGGTGCGCCGCGGCCTCCATCGTCGGAGACTTCGTGCCAGACAGGGCTGCCATCACCATCCGTGACCGCTCGGGGTTCGAGCGCACGGTGCCCGCCCAGGGGTCCATGGTGCTGGGGCGCCAGGCCGAGTGCGACGTGGTGCTGGCGGACGGCATGGTCAGCCGGGCCCATCTCCGCATCGAGCAGGCCGAGGACGGCTGGTGGGTGGAGGATCTGGGCTCCTCCCACGGGACCTTCATCCTGGACGAGCGGGTCACCCGCGCCCGCTGGGAGCCGGGCAGCGTCGTCCGGCTGGCGGACGGCGCCTACTGCCTGACCCTGCGCACGGAGACCCCGCCCTCCCGGTCGGAGATCAACCTGCAGGCCATCCTCCAGACCGCGACCCTGCTCACCGGGCGGGTGGAGCTGGACGACCTGCTGGAGCAGACCATCGACCGCCTCCTGGTCCTCACTGGCACGGACCGCGGCTTCATCATGCTGCCCGAGCAGGGGGAGCTCGTGGTCAAGGTCCAGCGCAACCTGGGCGCCGGCGCCTCCCACTTGGCGGAGGACATCCAGCTCTCCATGTCCAGCGTCAGGCAGGTGTTCGAACAGGGCGAGGCGGTGTGGATCCACAACATGGCGTCCGGCGAGCCGGCGCAGATCAGCCAGTCGGTGGCCGCCCTGAAGATCAAGACCATCCTCTGCCTGCCCATGCTGGTCCAGGGCCAGCGCATGGGGGTGCTGTACCTGGACAGCCGGCGCGCGGTCACCGAGCCCGTGGACCGGAGCACCTTCGAGGCCATCGTTTCCCTCTGCGCCATCGCCATCGAGCGCACCCGGCTGGCGGAAGCGGACCTGCACAACCAGCTGCTGGCCACGGTGGGCAAGGTGGCCGGCTCCATCGTCCACGATTTCAAGAACGGCCTGTTCGTCATCGCCGGCCACGCCCAGCTGCTGGGGCTCACCAGCACCGACGCCAACACCCAGCACCACCTGGCCCAGATCCTGGTCGCCACCGAGCGCCTGGGCCAGTTGAGCATGGACATCCTGGAATACTCCCGGATCCGCGAGCCCAGGCGGGAGATGGTGGACTTGGCGCGCTTCCTGGAAGCCCAGGTGGAGCCGCTGCAGCCCCGCGCCCAGGAGGCCGAGGTGGCCCTGGTCTGCCAGGGGCCGCCCTGCCGGGCCTTCCTGGACCGGCAGCGGTTCAACCGGGTCATGGAAAACCTGCTGGCCAACGCCCTGGACGCCCTGGCGGGGCGGGAGGGCGGCCGGGTCACCCTGGCCTGGGCCCCCGGCGACAACGGCGGCGTCTGGATCCAGGTGAGCGACAACGGCAAAGGCATCCCGCCCAGGATCCAGAAACGGATCTTCGAGCCGTTCTTCAGCTACGGCAAGGCCCGGGGCACCGGCCTGGGGATGGCCACGGTGCAGCGGATCATGGCCGAGCACCAGGGCAGCATCGAGCTGGTGAGCGAAGAGGGGCAGGGCACCACCATCACCCTCCGCCTGCCCGGGCCCCCCGCCGACGCCTCGGTGATGGACACCGGCGGGTTCCCGGTCCAGCCCCCGGAGAGGACCGGACCGTGCGCGTAGGCCAGGGTTTCGACGTGCACCGGTTCCGGCCCGCCGCCGACGGCGGTCCGCTGGTGCTCATGGGCTGCGTGGTGCCCCACGACCGCGGCCTGGTGGGGCACAGCGACGCCGACGTGATGCTGCACGCGCTCATGGACGCCCTGCTGGGCGCGGCCGGACTGGGCGACATCGGCCAGCATTTCCCCGACACCGACCCGGCCTACCGAGGCGCCGATTCCGCCCGCCTGCTGGAAACCGTCATGGCGGCCGTGGGCGCCCGGGGCTGGGCGGTGGTGAACGCCGACGTCTGCCTCATCGGCGAGCGCCCGAAGATCGGACCCCACCGCGAAGCCATGCGCCAGCGCATCGCCCCCATCCTGGGCCTGGATCCGGAGGACCTGAACGTGAAGGCCACCACCACCGAGAAGCTGGGCTTCACCGGGCGCGGGGAGGGATTGGCGGCCCAGGCGGTGGTGCTGCTGAAGCGGCGCTGATCTCAGGTCCGCTTCAGCCAGCCGCTGGCAAGCTCGCCCAGGGGCCCTGGCTGGTTGCGGGCCGGATCCTCCAGCACCGCCTCCATGAGGAACTGCTGAAGCTGGCCCAGCCAGGGCCCGCCCGGGCGGCGAGCCAGGTCCATGAGGGCCCGGCCGTCCAGGGCCAGGGCCTGGATGGCCAGGGGCGGGCGCTGGGCGGCCAGGGCCTCGAGCCGGGCCACCAGCGCCTCGTGCGCGGCCCGGTGCGGCTCCGCGCCGAAGCCCTTGCCGGACTGGTCGGCCAGCCGGAAACGGGCCCAGCGCTCCAGGGGCAGGTCGTCCTCCCGGAGCTGCTTCAGGAAGCGGCGGCAGGCGGCGTCGCTCCAATCGGGGCCGGGGTGGGTGCCGTGGTGGCGCACCAGCGCCGTCACCTGGCGGATCAGGGCGTGGCTGGCGCGCAGCCGGGCGAGGATGGTCTGGGTCATGGCCACGGAGATGGCCTCGTGCCCGTAGAAATGGGTTTCGCCCTTGGCATCCACGGTCCTGGCGGCGGGCTTGCCGGCATCGTGCAGCAGCGCCGCCCAGCGCAGGTCCGCCTCGGCCGGGGCGCACCGCACCACCTCCAGCACGTGGTCCCAGACGGGGTAGCGGTGGTGGCGGTTCTGCAGGCAGCCGATCATGGGCCGCAGTTCCGCCAGCCAGAGGTCCAGCAGGCCGGTCCCGGCCAGGGCCGCCAGCCCCCGTTCCGGCTCCGTCCCGCGCAGCAGCTTGGTGAGCTCCACGAAGACCCGCTCCACGGCCACTTTCCCCGCAACCTCCAGGCGCCGGGGGATGGCCGCCAGGGTGGCGGGGTCGATGCGGAAGCCGAGCTGGGCCTGGAACCGGCAGGCCCTGAGGCAGCGCAGGCCGTCCTCGCCGAAGCGCAGCAGCGGATCGCCCACGGCCCGGATCAGCCCGGCCTCCAGGTCCCGCCGGCCGCCGTGGGGGTCCACCAGGAACGCCGGCCAGTCGGTCCGTTCCACCGCCTCCGCGGGCAGGGCCATGGCGTTGATGGTGAAGTCCCGGCGGGCCAGGTCCTGTTCCAGGGTCACCCCCAGGGTGACCGATTCCGGCCGGCGCCCGTCCAGGTAGGCCCCGTCCCCGCGGAAGGTGGTGACCTCGAAGGTCCGGCCCGCTTCCATCAGGGTGACGGTGCCGTGCTTCAGCCCGGTGGGGATCGCCCGCACCCCGGCCGCCTGGGCCCGGTCCATGACCGCCTCGGGCAGCAGCGCCGTGGCCAGGTCCCAGTCGCCGCCCTCGCGCCCCAGGAGCCGGTCCCGCACCGTGCCGCCCACCACGGCCAACTGGGCGTCCGGCCCCAGGGCTTGCACGATGCGTTGGAGAGCTGGATCCATGGGGCTCCTTGGCTGGGGGGTCGGGGGCGCCGGGCGGGGCTCGCCTTGTCGGCAGATTTCCATCCTAGACCCAAGGGTTGATGGGCACGGGCGGTTTCTTCCGCCCGGATCCAGCCGGGCCACGCCATAATTGGCCCATGCCCACATCCCACCAGGTCCGGCCCAGCCATGCCCGAGGCTACGCCATCGCCCTCTGCGCCGCGGCCATCCTGGCCACCACCGGCGTGCTGATCCGCCACCTCAGCCTCGCCTACCACCTGCCGGCCCTGGTCATGGCCTTCTGGCGGGACGTTTTCGTGGTGGCCACCCTGGTGCCGTGGTTCGGGTGGCGCCGCCCGGATCTGCTCCGGGTGCCCCGGGGGCTGCTGCCCTTCCTGATGGTGTTCGGGTTGGTCCTCGCTCTGTTCAACGTGCTCTGGACCCTGTCGGTCACTCTCAACGGAGCGGCCGTCGCCACCGTCCTGGTTTACTGTTCCGGAGCCTTCACCGTCTTCCTGGGGCGCTGGCTGCTCAAGGAGCCGCTGAGCCTGGCCAAGCTCCTGGCCACCGGCCTGAGCCTGGGCGGCTGCACCCTGGTGTCCGGCGCCCTCCATGCCGGCGCATGGCGGACGAACCTCGTGGGCATCCTGGCCGGGGGGCTGTCGGGCCTGGTCTACGCCGGCTACAGCCTCATGGGCCGCTCCGCCTCGGAACGCGGTGTGGGACCCTGGACCACCCTGGTCTACATCTTCGGGTTCGCCTCGGTGTTCCTGTTCCTGTTCAACCTGCCGCCGGGAGGCTGGCTGCCGGGCGCGGCCACCCGTCCCGCCGACTTCTTCTGGCTGGGCCGTTCGCTCACCGGCTGGGGCATCCTCTTCCTGCTGGCGGCCGGGCCCACGGTGGCGGGCTTCGGGCTGTACCTGGTCAGCCTGGTGCACCTGCCCTCCAGCGTCGCCAACCTCGTGGTCAGCCTGGAGCCAGGCTTCGCCACCCTGTTCGCCTTCGTGTTCCTGGGCGAGCGCCTGGACGGGGCGCAGGTGGCGGGCGGACTGATGATCCTGGCGGGGGTGGGCGTGCTCAGGGCCGGCGAGGCCTGGGCGGGCGGTGCCCTGACCAGCGGAAGCCGGTGAAGTGGGGCCATGGAGAAACTGAAGCTTGCTTTTCAAGAATATAAGCTTATATTTTCGTTGAGGATTTAGAGTGGCTCCATCAAAGAACTTGGGCCATGGATTGGTTGCCGTGGTTCATCCAAATGAGGGTCGGGGAAAGGCTATGGAGCCGCCCCACGTGGAGATGTGGCATGCGAGTCGCCCGACTGAATGATGCACATGTAAAGGCAGTCCGTTTCTGGATTGAGGCATCCAAGGTCCATGTGGAAACCGAGGATGGGCGGGAAGCTGCTGTGCCGGTGGCATGGTACCCGCGCTTGGCCGGAGCCAGTGAGCATGACCTCTATGCCTTCAAAATCATGGGTGGTGGGAGACTCATCCATTGGCCCCTGCTTGAAGAGGCTCTCGGGGTGGAAACGATTCTCCATGGTCTCCCTGGGAATCAGCCTCCACCGGAGGAACTCGCGCCTCGAGCCAAGCGGCTCAAGGCATTGAGGCTCAAGGCCGGCCTGACTCAGGTTGAACTTTCCCATCGACTGACATGTTCCCAGGCCCTCGTCAGCATGGCGGAGAAGGGCAAGGCTTGGGTTGGCTCGGATTGGGAGGAACGGGTGGTGAAAGCGTGCGGGATGGGAAATGCGGTTCCCGGTGCCTGAACAGGCTTCAGCGGACCTTGGATGGCGGGTTGGCGATTCGTTCTTTCTTCAACAGCTTTCCGGTGTCCCTGGAAATGATGCAACGCCAGCCGTGATCCTGCCCGGGCATGTGCACCAGCACCAGCCAAGGCGGGAACCCGCCGCTGTGATGCTGGCGGACCGGATGGGCGGTGACGGCCTCGCCCAGGGTTTCGCTCTCCGCGATGGCCTTGGCCTCATCAGCGGTCAAGCAGGGAGTGCTCGCGGCGGCGGGCCAGCAGATGGAACAAAGCAGTACGGGGAGCAGGGTTCTCAATGGACCTTCCAGTGGGGCAAACGTCCCCGAATTGGGCACTGAAAATATAATACATTCATCTCGTTAATCAAGGGCTCGATGGGACAGGCCAAGTTGATCTAATGGGGCAGATGCCGCGGCGCCTCCCCCACCCGCTCCTTCAGGGCCGATTTGCGCTCGGCCGCGATCTCCGCGGCGATGCGCTCCACCTGCAGGGTGAGCCAGTCGCTGGTGGGGCTGCCGGGGCGGTAGTCGGCGGGGCCGAAATGGTCGATGCGGCCATCCCGGCGCAGCCGGTCCACCTGCCTGAGGCTGGCGGGATTGGCGGGATCGTAGACGGCGTAGCCGATGCCGTGGTTCTGGCGCATGACGCTGAAGGCGGGCACGTCCGAGGGGCCGTCGGCGATGTAGATCATGTGCTGGAAGGGCACCCGGCGGTCCTCCTGGCGCATGGTGGCGTTCACCTGGATGCTGGGATCGGTGTTGCTGCCCTTGTTGATCTCGAACAGGGCCCGGGTCTTGCTGGTATTGTCGTAGGCCACGGCGATCTGGGCGACGCCGTGCACCGGGAACAGGGGCTCGCCCAGATCGGAATGGGCGGCGTCCAGGTCCAGGGTGGGGTCCGCGTCGAAGCCCGGCGCCGGGGGCGCCTCCAGGAACTCCGAGGCCCAGACGCCGTTCACGTAGGGGTTGATGGCCGAGCCCAGGATCATCGCCTTCAGCCCGGTGGAGACGATGTAGTGCTCCAGCCGGATCTCGAAGCGCTGCACCTCCGGGTCCCGGTCCAGCTGCTCGCGGATGGCCCGGAAGAAATCGGGCAGGCCGGGATGGAACCGGATCTGGGCGCCCAACTCCCGCAGCCGGGCATTGGTGAGCCCCGTCATCTGCCCGTGCTGGACGTAGGTGAGCAGGTGGTTCAGGTAGGCGGTGTCCGGGTGGACCGTCACCCCCTGCCGGGCGAAGTAGGCGGGCAGGGCGTTCACTTCCCGCCAGAAGGCGCCGTCGTCGATGTTGAAGGCCTCGAAGATCGGGTCCTGCATGTAGCCGGGGATGAGGGTCTTGTCGAAATCCCACACCAGGGCGATGACATTTTGCGGATGAAGGGGGGTGGACATGACTTCGATTCTACGGCGGTTTTGCGGCCAGAATGGTCCGATGGATCGACACTACTTCGACGCCAACGCCACCACGCCGCCGCTGCCCCGGGTGGTGGAGGTGGTCGCCCGGGCCATGGCGGACACCTGGGGCAATCCCACCAGCACCCACCGGGAGGGTCAGCGGGCCCGGCACCTGCTGGAGGAGGCGCGCCGCGCCGTGGCCGCCGCGCTGGGCCTGCCCCCGGCCGAGCTGGTCTTCTGCGCCAGCGCCACCGAGGCCCTGCACCTGCTGCTCCGGGGCCTCCAGCCGGCCCTGGGGGCCCGGCCCGCCCTGGTGTTTCCCGGGGAGCACAGCGCCTGCCTGAATCCCCTGCGGGATTGGATGGAGGTGCGCTGGATGCCGGCCGATCCCGCCGGCTGCGCCACGGTGGTGCAGATGGCCGCCAGCAACGAGACCGGGATCCTCTACGCCATGCCCCCGATGCCGGCGGTCCCGGCGGTGCGGATCAAGGACGCCGCCCAGGCCTGGGGCAAGGTGCCGGTGGACCTCGCTGATTGCGACGCGGCGGTGTTCTCCGGGCACAAGATCGGCGGCCCCCGGGGCGCCGCCGTGCTGTGGATGCGGCCCGGACTGCCCTGGAGCGCGGTCATGGAGGGGCCCCAGGAGCGCCGCCGGCGCGGCGGCACCGAGGACCTGGCCGCCATCCTGGGGCTGGCCGAAGCGGTGGCGGACCTGCCCGGGCGCCTAGCCCGCAACGCCGCGCTGGCCCCGCTCCGGGATGCCCTGGAGGCGGAGGTGCTGGCCTGGTCCGGGGACTACGCGGCCATCGGCCGGGGCCAGGAGCGCCTGCCCAACACCAGCGCGCTGCTGCTGCGCGGCCACAGCGGCGAGAACGTCCAGATCGCCCTGGACCTGGCCGGCTTCGCCGTGTCCACCGGCTCGGCCTGCCACAGCGGGGCCACCCGGCCCAGCCACGCCATCACCACCCTGGGCTACACCGAAGCGGAAGCCCGGTCGGTGCTGCGGGTCTCCCTGCTGCCGGGCACCGCCCCCGAAGCCGTGGCGGCGCTGGGGGCGGCGTTGAAGAAGATCCTCAGGCGCTAGCTTTTCTCCTGCCAGGTGGCGAGCAGCAGGCAGGCTTCCGGGGTGGTGGCGGCGGCCAGGGCCGCCACCCGTTCGGCATGGAATTCCATCCGTCCGACGATCCGCGCGCCGCCTCCCTTCTCGAACTCGTCCAGGGTGGTCTGATGGGTCGCGTAGCCAAGCGATCGCGCGAGTTCCCCTGGCGGGTAGGACCTCTTGATATGGGCCGACAGCGTGTCGGGGAAGAGGTCCCAGCCCAGGGGCGGCGCGTTGTACTCGTCCACGAAGACCTTGTGCAAACCCCTGCGGTCGACACCCGCTCCGCTCAAGCCGAGGCCCACGAACCGCTCGCCCCCAGGGGCCGCGGCGGCATGCCCGGCGCTCTGAACCAGGAGCAGCGCCAAGGGAAGGATGATTCTGAATTGGCAAGGGCCCACGTCGATCTCCTTTGGAACTGGGTCTAGGAGCCTGACCAAGTAAAGGTT
>PLUC01000095.1 GCA_003165415.1 Holophagaceae bacterium | reverse complement strand
TCAGCTTCCATACGCGCCCTACCGTGCTTTCGCTCACGCCGGCGGCGAGGGCCATGGTCGCTCGGCTCCAATGCGTCGCATTGGCGGGCTTCTCTTGTGTCGTCTTTTGGAGGATTTCCCGGCCCTTCACTGAAATCACCCAGGACTTCCGCCCTCTGCCGGGTTGTTCTTTCTCGATCCCCACAAAACCATCTGCCTCCCGCCTCTGGATGCACTTCCAAGCAGTTTTGAAATCGCAGTCCAGTGCCAGCCCAATGCCCCTGAAGGATTCGCCGTTGGCACGNNAAATATTTTAGGCGACCCACACTAGAACTTAGCCATCACGCTGAGCCCCCGGAACCCAGGGGCCAGCACCGGGGCGAAGCGGATCTCCGCGCGGGTGCCCAGGCGCCTGCCCTGGTCCATCCGCACCACCGCCCGGCCGATGCCGGTGCCGATCAGGGCGCCGGCCAGCACGTCTGAGCTGAAATGGTCCCGGGTCTCCAGCCTCGCCAGGCCCACCAGCCCGGCGAGGCCATAGGCGGCGGCGCTCACCCAGGGGCTGTCCGCGTGCAGTGCGATCACCGAGGCCATGGCGAAGGCCTGGGAGGCGTGCCCCGAGGGGAAGGAATCGTCGCCGCTGAAAGGGCGAAACCGGCTGCTGCCCTGGTTGTCCGAAGGCACGGCGCGGCCCACGACCATCTGCGCGGCGAAGGCGGTGCCCCGGGCCAGCACGGTGGCGATGCCGGCGTCCACCCACATGGCACGGGCCTGGTCCTTGCCCAGCAGGCTGCTGCCCAGGTAGCCCCCGCCGATGAGCACCAGCCCCCCGGCCCCGCCCAGCTGGGCCATGTTCTTGGCGGCGTTGTTCAGGGACGGGCTGGGGTTGCGCAGCACCGCCTGGTCCACGGCGTGGTCCAGGGCGAAGCCGGTGGCCACCACCGCGGCCGCGCCCAGGGCCACCTCGGTCCACTGCCGGCCGCTCCAGTCGCCGGGCGCCTGGACCAGGACCCTGGTGTCATCCCAGAGCAGGCCCGGCAGGGCGGGCAACCGGTCCACCTGGAAGCCGGGCGCTTCCTGGGCCCGGGCGAACCCGGGAAGGAGACAAAACATCAGGAACGCCCCTGCCCTGTTCATCAAGGATCTCCGAGAGTGGTCAAGCCGGCTGGATCCGGAAAGTATTGTCTATTAATGCAAATTGTCAAGACCCGAGCAGCTTGCGCACCATGTGCAGCAGGATGTCCGCGCCGTGCGCCAGGGCCGAACGGTCGAAGCTCATGGCCGGGTCGTGCAGTCCCGGCGCCAGGTCGCAGCCCAGGCCGATGAAGCCGGTCTTCAGGGCGGGCTTGGCCTCCACGTAGTGGTGGAAATCGTCACCGCCGGGGGTGAGGATGGGGTCCAGCAGGCCCTGGGGACCCAGCACCGCGCGGATCGCCTCCCGGGCCAGATCGACGATCTCCGGGGCGTACACCGCGCTGGGAATGGTGCCCAGGACCGTGGTTTCGGCCACGGCTCCCACCGTCGCCGCGCCGGCGTGGACGGCCTGCTCCACCCGCTCGATGAGGGCCCGCATGGTGTCGTTGCGCTGGGCGCGCAGGTCCATGGTCAGCTCGGCCTTGTCCGGAATGATGTTGGGCGAGGCGCCGCCGGCGTGCATGCGGGTCACCTTGCAGCTCCAGGGCACCATCGGGTCGAGGTAGATGGTGTTCACGGTGTTGATGGCCGCCGCGGCGGCGTCGATGGCGTTGATGCCCAGGTGGGGCCGGGCGCCGTGGGCCGGGCGGCCGGTGAGGGTGGCCGCCAGGATTGTGCCGGCGCCGTGGCAGAGCGCCGGGGTGGCCTGGCCGGTGCGGGCCTCCTGGATCGGGCGCAGGTGGATGCCCAGCAGGATGTCCAGGCCGTCCAGCACGCCGGCCTCGATCATCCGGGTGGCCCCGAACAGGGTCTCCTCCCCCGGCTGGAAGATGATCGTCAGCGTCCCGCGCTGGATCCCGGTGCGGGCCAGCTGCCGGGCCGCGGCCAGCACCATGGCGCAGTGGGCGTCGTGGCCGCAGGAATGCACCGTCACCTCCCGCCCGTCCACCTGGTGCGGCAGGGCGTCCATGTCCGCGCGCAAAGCCACGGACGGACCCGGCGCTCCGCCCCGCAGGACGGCCACGACGCCGGTGCCGGCCACGCCGGTGGTGACGGCATAGCCGGCGGCCAGGACCTGCTCCGCCAGCCAGGCGGAGGTCCTGAACTCGGCGAAACCCACTTCGGGCATGGCGTGCAGCCGGTCGAATGCTGCGATGAGGCTGGTCTCCACGCGTCAGGCCTTGGCGGCCAGCAGCCTGGCCATGGCCTGGCCCATGTCCGCGGGGCTGGCCACCACGGTGATGCCGGCCGCCGTGAGGGTTTCCATCTTGGCGGCGGCGGTGCCCTTGCCGCCGCTGATGATGGCGCCGGCATGGCCCATGCGCCGGCCCGACGGGGCCGACTGGCCGGCGATGAAGGCCACCACCGGCTTGGTGAAGCTGGCCTGGATGTAGGCCGCGGCGTCCTCCTCGGCGCTGCCGCCGATCTCGCCCACCAGGACCAGGGCCTGGGTGTCGGGGTCGGCTTGGAATAGCCTGAGGGCGTCGATGAAATTGGTGCCGTTGATGGGGTCGCCGCCGATGCCCACGCAGGTGCTCTGGCCGATGCCCAGGGCGGTGAGCTGGCCCACCGCCTCGTAGGCCAGGGTGCCGGAGCGGGAGATGATGCCCACGTGGCCGGGCAGATGGATGCGGCCGGGCATGATCCCGATCTTGGCCTGGCCCGGGGAGATGACGCCGGGGCAGTTGGGACCCACCAGCCGGGTGCCGGGGTGGTTGGCCAGGGCCGCCTTGACCTTGACCATGTCCAGGATGGGCACGCCCTCGGTGATGCAGACCACCAGGGCGATGCCGGCGTCGGCGGCCTCCAGGATGGCGTCGGCGGCCCCGGCGGGCGGCACGAAGATCATCGAGGCGTTGGCCCCGGTGCGGGCCACGGCCTCCCGCACGCTGTCGAACACCGGGAAGCCTTCGATCTCGGTGCCGCCCTTGCCCGGGGTGACGCCGCCCACCACCTGGGTGCCATAGTCGCGGCAGCCCTTGGCGTGGTAGAGGCCTTCACGGCCAGTGATGCCTTGCACGATCAGTTTGGTGTGGGAGCCGACCAGGATGGACATGCCTTACCTCTTGAGCTGGATGGGTGATGGGTCGAAAGCGGGGATCACTGGATGGAGGCGACCACCTTGCGGGCGGCGTCGTCCAGGTTGGCGCCCACCAGGATCTTCAGGCCGCTCTCGGCGAGGATGCGCTTGCCTTCCTCCACGTTGGTGCCCTCCAGGCGCACCACCACCGGCACCGTGACCCCGTTCTCCCGGGAGGCCTTGATGATGCCCCGGGCGACGATGTCGCAGCGCATGATCCCGCCGAAGATGTTCACCAGCACCGCCTTGACCCCGGGATCCTGGAGGATGATCCGGAACGCGTTGTTCACGGCCTCTTCGCTGGCGCCGCCGCCCACGTCCAGGAAGTTGGCGGGGCTGGAGCCGTGGTGCTGGATGATGTCCATGGTGGCCATGGCCAGGCCGGCGCCGTTGACCATGCAGCCGATGCTGCCGTCCAGCTTGATGAAGTTGAGGCCGAAACTGGAGGCCTCGGTCTCCGCCGGCGCCTCCTCGGAAAGGTCCCGGTAGGCCATGATCTCGGGGTGGCGGAACAGGGCGTTGTCGTCGAAGGCGATCTTGGCGTCCAGGGCGGTGAGCTCGCCCTGGACGGTGACCACCAGGGGGTTGATCTCCACCATGGAGCAGTCCTTCTCCAGGAACAGTCGGTAGAGGTTGCGCAGGAACGCGCCCGACTGCTTGAGGGCGTCGCCGGTGAGGCCCAGGGCGCCGGCCAGCTCCCGGGCCTGGTAGCCGGCCAGGCCCACGCAGGGGTCCACCACCACCTTGACGATCTTCTCGGGGGTCTTGGCGGCCACTTCCTCGATCTCCACCCCGCCTTCGGAGGAGGCCAGGAACGCCACCCGGCCGGAGATGCGGTCCACCAGGATGCTCAGGTAGAGCTCCTTGGCGATGTCCACCGGCCTGGCGATGAACACGGTGCGCACCACGCGCCCTTCGGGCCCGGTCTGCTTGGTCACGAGGGTCATGCCGCGCATCTTCTCGAAGAGCTGGGCGGACTCGTCCGGGGTCTTGGCGAACTTCACCCCGCCGCCCTTGCCCCGGCCCCCGGCGTGGATCTGGGCCTTGACCACGCTCCGGCCGCCGTACTCCTGGGTGATGCTGCGGGCTTCGGCGGCGTCCCCTGCCACCCGGCCGTCCGGAGTCGCGACGTTGAATTGCCTGAGCAGTTCCTTGGCCTGGTACTCGTGGATGTCCATCAAGAGACTCCTGGGAATGAACGGGTTGGACGGGAGGGGACGGAGTTGAGGAACAAGTGTAGCGAAAACCTTCTAAACTGCCGGATAGAATAATTTCCTAACAAGGAGCAGGCCATGGCTCAGCTGGACAAGCTCTTGGCCCACATCGCGCCCCGGGGCGGCATGGGCCTGTCAATGGAGGCCGACCGTCAGCCGATGCTGCTGATGGCCAGCGGCGTCGACCTCGCCCTCCTGCCCAACCCCATCCCCTCCACCATGATCGAGATGCTGGCCCGGGAAGTGCTCCCCCACCACCTGGAGGAGGGCTGGAACAGCCGGGGCGAGGCCAGCTTCGACCACGTGGCCGGAAGCGAGACGTTCCGCCTGACCCTCACCCGGGGCCCCCAGGGCCTGCGCATCCAGGCGGCCGCCCCGTCCCGGGCGCCCTCGGCCCTCGCGCCGCTCCCGGGCGGGACCCTCGCGCCGCTCCCGGGCGGGACCCTCACCCAGCTGCCGCCCAGGCCCCCGGCGCCGGCCAGGCCCCAGCCCGACCGCTCCTCCGCGGACCGCACCCACCCCCTCACCGAGGCCCTGTTCGCCGAGCTGATCAAACGGAAGGGCTCGGACCTCCACTGCAGCTCCTTCGAGAACCCCCTCTGCAGGGTGCACGGGGACCTGGAGGACCTCATGGATTTCGGTATCCTGGGGCCCAACCAGCTGCTGGAGGTCATGGAGGCCATCGCCTCGCCCCAGGCCTGGCTCCAGTTCCAGGAGCACAACGACGCGGATTTCGCCTATGCCTTCGTAAGCGGCCACTGCCGCCTGCGGGTGAACTTCTTCCTGGACCGGCTGGGTCCCGGTTTCGTGTGCCGGGTGATCCCCAACGAGATTCCCGACCCCGCCCGCCTGGGGCTGGAACTGCCCATCCAGCGCCTGGCCCAGCTGGCCAAGGGCCTGGTGCTGGTCACCGGCCCCACCGGCTCGGGCAAGTCCACCACCCTGGCCGCCCTCATCGACCTGGCCAACCAGCAGCGCTCGGACCACATCCTGACCATCGAGGACCCCATAGAGTTCGTGCACCAGCGCAAGCGCTGCCTGGTGAACCAGCGGGAGGCCGGCAACCATACCGAATCCTTCAAGAGCGGCCTGCGCGCCGCCCTGCGGGAGGATCCCGACATCGTCATGGTGGGCGAGATGCGCGACCTGGAGACCATCGCCATCGCCCTGGAGACCGCGGTCACCGGGCACCTGGTGTTCGGCACCCTGCACACCAGCAGCGCGGTGGGCACCATCGACCGGATCGTCGACCAGTTCCCGGCCGAACGCCAGCAGCAGATCCGGGTGATGCTGGCGGACTCGCTGAAGTGCGTGGTCAGCCAGATCCTGCTCAAGCGCAAGGGCGGCGGCCGCATCGCCGCGCTGGAATCGCTGTTCATCAACCCGGCCATCAGCAACCTCATCCGCGAAGGCAAGAACTTCCAGATCCCCAGCGCCATGCAGACCGGCCGCGCCTATGGCCAGAAGCTCATGAACGACGTCCTGATCGAACTCATCCAGTCCGGCCAGGTGGAGCTGAAGGAGGCCTACCTGAAGGCGCCGGACAAGGAGACCTACATGGCCGCCCTCAAGCGGGCGGGCATCGACTGGGATCCCCGGACCCAGCCGGGGGCCCTGGACTGAAAAGGCATCAGTATTATACTTAATTCATTATTCGCGGCCCATGCCTGCCTCTCCTCACCCTGTTGCTCGGGTCGCTTTTGACCCTCTCCGCCGAGGGGCCCGTCCGGGTGCAGGAAGTTCGTCCCGCCCGCGGGCCCGTTTGCCCCGGCGCCTGGACGTGTTCCTGGACCCGGACTACAGCATCTGATACCGCTCAGGAACTCCTGGCCAGCAGGAACTCCGGGATCTCCAGCAGCAGCTTCTTGGTGCCCTTGTCCCCGTCCACCGCCGTCAGGGCCGCGGTGGCCGCGAGGGATGCCTGCCGGGCCAGGGCACGGGTCTCGGCATAGGCGTCGTGGGTCTCCAGCAGCAGGCGCAGGACCTGCTCGTCCCCGGCGGTGATGGGGACCTCCTCGCCGGCGTCCCAGATCCGCTGGATGATGGGCCGGACCGCCTCCGGCGCCCGCTCCAGCAGGGTGAGCAGCGGCAGGGTCAGCTTGCCTTCGCGCAGGTCGGAAAAGACCGGCTTGCCCATCTGCGCGCTGGTGGCCGTGTAGTCCAGCAGGTCGTCCACCAGCTGGAAGGCCCGGCCGATCTCCAGGCCGAACCTCCCCAAGGCCTCGCAGTCCCCCTGGGGCCGCTGGGCGATGACCCCGGCGGTCTCGGTGCACCCGGAGAACAGCAGCGCGGTCTTGCGCTCCTGGATCTCGAAGTACTCCTTGCGGGTGGTGTCCAGGTTGTAGAGGAAATCGTTCTGGATCAGCTCTCCCTCGATCATCCGGGTGGTCACTTCCGCCAGGATCTCCAGCATCCGGAAGGAACGGCCGGCGATGGCCGAGGACATGGAATGCATGTAGAGCAGGTCGCCGAACAGGACGGTGAGGGTGTTGCCCCAGAGGGCGTTGAGGGTCGGCCTGCTGCGCCGGGTCTCGGCGTGGTCGATGACATCGTCGTGCACCAGGGTGGCGGTGTGCACCAGCTCGAACACGGCCGCGAAGCGCACGTCCTCCCGGGAGTCCACCCCGCACATCCGGCAGCACAACAGCACCAGGGCCGGGCGCAGGCGCTTGCCCTTGCCGCTGCCCACATGCCCGGCCAGCCGGCGCACCACGGGCAGGTCGGACTGCAGGGTGCGCTGCAGCTCCGCCTCCACCAGCGCCAGCTTGGGGGCGATGGGCAGGAAGTAGCGGAGCAGATCGATGCGGGACACTCTAGGAGCCTGTCCTAGGACCGGAAGTTGGTGAACTGCAGGTCCAGCCCCTGGTCGTGCTTCTTGAGCAGGGCCATGGCCTCCTGGAGGTCGTCCTTGCTCTTGCCGGAAATGCGCAGCTGATCGCCCTGGATGGAGGCCTGGACCTTCAGCTTGGTGTCCTTGAGGGTCTTCACCAGGCCCTTGGCCTTCTCCGCGGGGATGCCCTGGAGGATCTTCACCTCCTGGCGGGCGGAGCCCTTGCTGGCCGGCTCGACCTTGCCGAACTCCATGGCCCGGATGCTGACGCCCCGCTTCACCAGCTTGCTCTGCAGCACTTCGATCACGGCCTTGAGCCGCACCTCGTCGTCGCTGGTGAGGGTGAGCGCCCCTTCGTCCTTCAACTCGATCTTCGAGATCGAACCCTTGAAATCGAAGCGCTGGCCGATCTCCTTCATGGCCTGGGCGACGGCGTTCTTGACCTCGTCCATGTCCACTTTGGAAACCACGTCGAATGTGCATTCATTGGCCATCTATGCCTCCGGAACTTTTTAAATGTAGCAGCGATCAGCAGCCAAGGTCACCCGCAGGCCCGCAGGGTCCGTTCCAGCTCCCCCCAGCCCGGCCACAGGAACAGCCGCAGGAAGGCGGCCATGACCAGCGCGTGGTCCAGAGTCCCCGCCCGCAGCAGCGCTTCGGCCTCGGCCCAGGGCGCAGCCCAGACCCGCAGTTCCTCGGAGGGATCCAGGTCCAGTTCCGCCACAGGCGCGCAGTCCAGGGCCAGGAAGAAATGGCACCGGTTGTTCTGCACGGCCGGGTTGGGCATGCAGCTCCCCAGTTCCAGCCACCGGCCCGCGGCGTGGCCGGTCTCCTCCAGCAGCTCCCGCCGGGCGGTCAGGGCGGGCGCC
Source organism: Holophagaceae bacterium (assembly GCA_003165415.1). Taxonomy (GTDB): domain Bacteria; phylum Acidobacteriota; class Holophagae; order Holophagales; family Holophagaceae; genus Mesoterricola. The sequence continues at coordinate 27,027 of PLUC01000095.1, read as the reverse complement.
TCGCCGCGGTCGCACACCCCGCCGATGATTTCCAGCGTGCTGGCGTCGATGCCGTGGCGGAACTGTTCCACCAGCAGCAGTTCGCCCCCCTGGCCCGGGGCGGTGAAGGCCAGCACGTTCACCCAGTCCGGACAGAGCAGGCGGGTGAAGTCGTGCTCCCGTTCGGTGTGCGGCGAGCGCCGGCGCACCTTGAAGTGCTGGAATAGCCGGCTTTCTCGGGTGGGCAAAGTCTCGCAATCCAGCCAGGGGGTGGCTGGGTCGAACCCGGGAGAGTGCTCGGCCAACATTCGCATGCCGTCATTGTAGCCTCCTAGCAGCCGTCAGGTCGCTTGCGACCTTACGGCTGCTTGTGCCAAGCCTGGACGCAAAATCAAACCGTGATTCAACGGTGCGTCTCTTCACCCCTGGCGCCATTGGTGCTATGGTTCGGCCATGGCTCTCCTTCGCAGTATGGCGCTCCCGGTGGTGCTGGCCCTCGCGGCCTGCCATTCGGAGGACCCGCGGCTGCCCCAGCAGCTTTATGACGAGGCCATCCACCTGAACCAGCAGGGCAAGCAGCTGGAGGCCAGGACGCTCATGGCGCAGCTGGCGGCCAGGTACCCGGACAATCCCATCGGGCAGCAGGCCAGCAAGGACCTCTACCTCATGGACGCCCTGCTCCGCCAGGATCTCCAGGAGCACCAGCGCCAGCTCCACAGCATCATGAAGCGCACCGCCGACGCCCTCACCCGCTACAAGACCAAGCACGGCGAATATCCCCGCTTCCTGTCCAGCCTAGTGCCGGACTACCTGGAGCAGGAGCCGGAAACCCCCTGGAAGCATCCGTTCTTCTACCGCCCTTTCGTCTCCAACCCGATCCTGAACACCAAGGACCGCCGGGGCCGCCCGGTCCAGGTGCTGGGCACCAAGCTGGACAGCTACCACCTGGCCTGCCTGGGCGTGGACCTCCTGCCCGGGGGCGAAGGCCTGGCCGCGGACACCTTCGTCGTCGACGGGGAGTTCTACAAAGAGAAGACCCTGCCGCTCATACCCCAGCCCCAGCCGGTACGATAGTTTTTTCTAGAGCTTCAGGCCCAGGGTGGCGTACACCGCCCGTCCGTCCCCTTCCATCCAGGTGATGGGCTGGTATTCCGGCGCCACCAGGTCCCGCCGGCGGCTGTTGGTCAGGTCCTCGATGGAGACCTGGGCCCAGCCCCAACCCCATTCCCGGCGCGCGGAGGTGCGCAGGGTCCAGTTGGCGGGCACGGTCTGAGAAGTATTCCAAACTGTAGACATGGCCCCCGGCAAAAGCAAGCGGGAATGCTCTGTCGAAAAGACTTGCGCCCGCTTGACGGGCTACTTGACGCCCCAATCCAGGATGACCTTGCCCGACTTGCCGCTGCCCATGACCTCGAAGCCCTGGCGGAAGTCATCGATGGGGAAGCGGTGGGTGATGACCTGGCTGATGTCCAGGCCCCCTTCGATCATGGCGGCCATCTTGTACCAGGTCTCGAACATCTCCCGGCCGTAGATGCCCTTCAGGAACAGGCCCTTGAAGATCACCTTGCCCCAGTCGATGGCCACGTCCTCGGGGAAGATGCCCAGCATGGCGACCCGCCCTCCGTTCACCATGCTGTCGATCAGGCCCTTGAAGGCGCCGCCGTTGCCGCTCATCTCCAGGCCCACGTCGAAGCCCTCGGTCATGCCCAGCTCGTGCATGACCGTCTTCAGGCTTTCCTTGCTCACGTCCACGGCCCTCGTGGCGCCCATCTTCCGGGCCAGGTCCAGGCGGTACTGGTTGACGTCGGTGATGACCACGTTGCGCGCCCCCACGAACCGGGCGATGGCCGCGGCCATGCAGCCGATGGGGCCGGCGCCGGTGATCAGCACGTCCTCCCCCACCATGTTGAAGGAGAGGGCGGTGTGGGCGGCGTTGCCGTACGGATCGAAGATGGCCGCCATCTCGTTGGAGATGCCGTCGCGCAGCTTGAACAGGTTGGTGGCGGGCAGGGACAGGTACTCGGCGAAGGAGCCGGGCCGGTTCACCCCCACCCCGACCGTGTTGGGGCACAGGTGGCGCTTGCCGGCCTTGCAATTGCGGCAGTGGCCGCAGACGATGTGGCCTTCGCCGGAAACCCGGTCGCCCACCTTGTAGCCTTCCACCTCGTCGCCCACCTGCTCGATCACCCCGGCGTACTCGTGGCCCACGTGCATGGGCACCGGAATGGTCTTCTGGGCCCAGGGGTTCCAGTCCCAGATGTGCATGTCGGTGCCGCAGATGGCCGACGTATGGATGCGGATGAGCACGTCGTTGGGGCCGATGGTGGGGATGGGCACGTCTTCCATCCAGAGTCCGGGTTCGCGTCTGCTCTTGACCAATGCCTTCATGTGATCCTCCTGGATTCGTTTGCGGGGCTACTTGATCACGCCCAGGGCGCGGCCCACCTTGGCGAACGCCGCGATGGCCGCGTCGATGTCCGCCGAGCTGTGCGCGGCCGACATCTGGGTGCGGATGCGGGCCTGGCCCTTGGGCACCACCGGGAAGAAGAACCCGGTGACGTAGACCCCCTCCTCCAGCAGGGCCGAGGCGAAAGCCTGGGCCAGCGGCGCATCGTAGAACATGACCGGGATGATGGGGTGCTCGCCCTGGAGCAGCTTGAAGCCCAGCTTCTCCATTCCGGCGCGGAACTGCAGGGCGTTGGCCCGCAGCTGCCGGCGCAGGCCGTCCCCCTCCCTCAGCATCTCCAGCACCTTGATGCTGGTGGCGGTGATCGCCGGGGCGAGGGTGTTGGAGAACAGGTAGGGCCTGGACTTCTGGCGCAGCATGTCGATGACCGGCTTGCTGGAGGCGATGTAGCCGCCGCTGGCGCCGCCCAGGGCCTTGCCCAGGGTGCCGGTGAGAATGTCCACCCGGCCCATGACGCCGTGATGCTCGTGGGTGCCGCGGCCGTGCTCGCCGATGAAGCCCACCGCGTGGCTGTCGTCCACCATGACCATGGCGCCGTAGCGCTCGGCCAGGTCGCAGATGGCCGGCAGGTTGGCCAGGTAGCCGTCCATGCTGAACACGCCGTCGGTCACCACCAGCTTGAACCGGGCGCCGGCGGCGTCGGCCTCCTTCAGCCGGGCTTCCAGCTCGGTCATGTTGCTGTTGGCGTAGCGGAAGCGCTGGGCCTTGCACAGACGGATGCCGTCGATGATGGAGGCGTGGTTGAGGGCGTCGGAGATGATGGCGTCCGCTTCGCCCAGGAGCGCCTCGAACACGCCGCCGTTGGCGTCGAAGCAGCTCGAGTAGAGCTGGGTGTCCTCCATGCCCAGGAAGGCGCTGAGCTGGGCCTCCAGTTCCTTGTGGATGTCCTGGGTGCCGCAGATGAAGCGCACGCTGGACATGCCGAACCCGCGCTGGGCCAGGCCCTCCTGGGCGGCGCGCACCAGGTCCGGGTGGTTGGCCAGACCCAGGTAGTTGTTGGCGCAAAGGTTCATGACCTTCTGGCCATTCACCTTCACCCAGGCGCCCTGGGCCGAGGCCATGATCCTCTCCGTCTTGAAGAGCCCCTGCTCCCGCAACCGATCCAGTTCCGCCGACAGGTAATCAAGATATTGGTTGTTCACGGTTTTCCCCCATGAGGCTGCGCAATTATAGGACGCTCCTGAAGTGAGGCTAGTCACGACCTTCCCGCCCGGCCAGAATGGGGCCATGCCGTTCGCTGGAGGATGCTGTGCCGATGAGCCACCTGATCGCCGTCCCCGTGCTGGCCGCCGCGCTGGCCTGCGGCCCTTCCCAGCTGTCCCGGCGGGAGGCGGAGAACGACATCCGCAAGGACTACCCGGTGGTGGTGTCGGTGCGGGTCCCGGAAACCGCGTCGGCCATCAAGGGCTCGCCCGAGCACGCCAAGCTGGTAGGGCTGCAGGAGGCCCTCGCCCGCACCGGCTGGTTCACCGTGGCCCGGGCCCCGGAAGGGGACCGGGAGAAGTTCCAGTTCAAGGTCAAGCCCCAGGCCCCCAGGACCATCAACAGCACCGCCAGCGGCTTCGAACTGCCGGCGGCCGAAGCGGAGTTCGTGCGGATCCTGCCCCGGCTGGAGACCACCCGGGAGGGGGTGCGGGTCACCTACCTGATCCGGCTGGTGCATCCCACCGAGCATTTCCCGATTTTCCTGGCCCTGCATCCGGGCGTCCGGGTGGGGGAGACCAAGGAGCGGCACGCCTCCTACCGGCGGGAAGGGCGCAGCTGGATCATGGTGGATACGGACGAATCCTTCAAAAAGGCGCAATGACGCCCGGCGTCCGGTATCCTCGAATTTGACAGGATAATGGGGTTACCATGCACCACGAACGCATCGCCATTCTCGACTACGGGTCCCAGTACACCCGCCTGATCACCCGCAGGCTGCGGGACCTGGGCGCGTTCGGCCTGGTCTACGGGCCCACGGCCACCGCCGCGGAGATCCAGGGCGCCGACCTGCGCGGCATCGTCCTGTCCGGCGGGCCGAAATCCGTGCTGGAGGCAGGCGCCCCGGACCTGGACCCGGCCATCCTGGAGCTGGGCGTGCCGATCCTGGGCGTGTGCTACGGACAGCAGCTGCTGGCCCGCAACGCCGGCGGGGTCATCCACCGTTCGGCCCACCGGGAGTATGGCAAGGCCGCCATCCAGGTCCAGGGCGCGGACAGCGTCCTGTTCCATGGCCTGGACCCCGAGCAGCAGGTTTGGATGAGCCACGGCGACCACGTGGAGCAGGCGCCCGCCGGCTTCACGGTCACCGCCAAGACCCCTGGGGTGCCGGTGGCGGCCATGGAAAACCTCGCGCTACGGCGCTTCGCCATCCAGTTCCATCCGGAGGTGACCCACACCACCCACGGCGCCGCCATCCTGCGCAACTTCCTGCACGCCTGCGACATGAAGCTGGACTGGAACGCGGGCCACTTCATCGAGGAGAAACTCAAGGACATCCGCGCCCAGGTGGGCGACGGCCGGGTGGTGCTGGGGCTGTCCGGCGGGGTGGACTCCAGCGTCGCCGCCCTGCTGCTGCACCAGGCCATCGGCAAGCAGCTCACCTGCGTGTTCGTGGACACCGGGGTCATGCGCAAGGACGAGCAGCTCCAGGTGCAGGAGGCCTTCGCCCCGTTCGACATGCAGATCCGCTGGAAGGACGCCGGGGCGGAATTCCTGGGGGCCCTGGCGGGGGTCAGCGACCCCGAAGCCAAGCGCAAGATCATCGGGAAGATCTTCATCGACGTGTTCGACCGGGAGGCGAGCCAGCTCAAGGCCGACTTCCTGGCCCAGGGCACCCTGTATCCCGACGTGATCGAGAGCTCCGGCATCGGCGGCGCCGTGCTGGTGAAATCCCACCACAACGTGGGCGGCCTGCCCGACTTCATGAAGCTGAAGCTGGTGGAGCCCCTGCGCGAGCTGTTCAAGGACGAGGTGCGGCGGGTGGGCCTGGCCCTGGGCCTGCCCGAGGACATGGTCTGGCGCCACCCCTTCCCCGGCCCCGGCCTGGCGGTGCGCATTCCCGGCTGCGTCAGCCCGGAGCGGGTGAAGATCCTGCAGAACGCCGACGCCATCTTCATCGAGGAGCTCAGGGCCAGCGGCTGGTACCGCACCACCTCCCAGTGCTTCGCCGTGCTGCTGCCGGTCATGACCGTGGGCATCATGGGCGACGAGCGCACCTACGAGAACATGTGCGCGCTGCGGGCCGTGACCTCGGAGGACTTCATGACCGCCGACTGGGCCCGGCTGCCCCACGACCTGCTGGAGAAGGTGGCCCAGCGCATCGTCAACGAGGTGAAGGGGATCAACCGGGTGGTGTTCGACATCACCAGCAAGCCGCCGGCGACCATTGAATACGAATAATAGATGCGCATCCTCGTCTTCCTGACCATCGCCCTGCTGGTGCTGGGGGGCGCCAGCGTCTACATGGCGGAGCGCTCCCTGGCGCTGTGCCCGGCCCTGGCCGGCCATCCCGCCCTGGTCCGGGGCGTGGCCCTGGGAATGCTGGTCGTGATGTTCGCGGGGCCGGTGCAGCACGGGGTGCCGGGCCTGGGCCGCTGGGTGGATCCGCTCTACGGGCTGGGCTACACCTGGTTCGGGTTCCTCTCCACCTTCGTCGTCTACCTGGCCGCGGCGGACCTGGCCCAGGCCCTGCTGCGCCTGGCCGGAATCCGGGCCGGAACCTGGGCCTTCGCCCTGGCCGCGGGCGGGGCCCTGGTCTCGGTGCTGCTGGGGCTGGTCACGGCCCTGCGCCCGGTGCCCACCCGGCGGGTGCGGGTGCCCATCCCGGACCTGCCGCCCGGGCTGGAGGGCTTCCGCATCCTGCAGATCTCGGACCTGCACCTGGGCCCGCTGGTGCGCCGGTCCCAGGTGGACCACATCGTGGCCGCGGGCAACGCCCTGAAACCCGATCTCATCGCCATCACCGGCGACCTGGTGGACGGCGGCGCGGATGGGACCCGGGCCAAGGCCGAGCGCCTGGGCGCGCTCCAGGCCACCCACGGGGTCTGCTTCGTCACCGGCAACCACGAGTACTACGCAGGGGTGGCCCGCTGGCTGCGGCTGTTCCAGGAACTCGGCTGGCGGGTGCTGGACAACAAGCACGTACTGCTGGAGCACCGAGGCGCGCGCCTGGCGGTGGCCGGCATGCCCGATCCCACCGCCGGAAGCGTCCACGGGCCCGACCTGGCCCGGGCCCTGGCGGGCATCCCCGCGGACGCCTTCCGCCTCCTGCTGTTCCATCCGCCCACCGGGGCCGAGGCGGCCGAGCGCGCCGGGGTGGGCCTGCAGTTGTCCGGCCACACCCACGCCGGGCAGTACTTCCCCTGGAGCCTGGTGGTGCCGGCCCTGTACGCCCATCCCAAAGGCCTGGGCCGGAGCGGGCGGATGTGGATCTACACCAGCGTCGGCACCGGCTTCTGGGGGCCGCCCAACCGTTTCCTGGTGCCGCCGGAACTCACCTTGATCGAGCTGTACTTGGGTTTTGCAGAGCGGTTGCAATAGAGACCAACGGAGGGGGGGCAGAGAGTCTCACGCCAGCATTGACCGGCACGGCCTCTGGCGGCGCGATGAGAGGAGGATGGCCGAAGGCATAATGACGGCTGAAGGTTGGATCAGAAACGGGGGTGTGTCCGGGTTCGAATGCAAGGTTCGCCATCCCACCTGCCTAGGCGTGAGAATGTCATTTCTTAACCTACGACCTTGGGTAGCGGTTGACATTTTAATAAATAATTACTATGATTCAGGGCAGTTTTCCGACTTTGGGAGGTCCTTCATGTTCAAACTATTGAAATCAACAACACTGGCGTTGTTGTTCGCAACTGGGATAGCGGCGTACGCTGCCCTGCCGATCGAGATCAAGAATGAATTCGGGAGATCAGTAGTCCTGAGGATGCCCGCTGGGTTCATGGCCCAGCCTAAATTCTCAATCTGGACGAGTGCGAAACGCATGACCTATAATCCAGACACCTTTATTAGTATCCCCAACAACGGTTCTGTATTTATTGAGCTAACCGGCACTTTCCCTGCTGGCACCCCGGAGACCTGGGCAAATTTTTCAATCGGAGATGGGGGTGATTTACACAAAGATAAAGAGAGTGGGGTTGAGATGAGGTCGAGCCTTGACCTCCTCCAAAACGCTAACTTAAGAGCCACATTCATGGTTGTGGGACCGAACCCATATTCATACATTGACGAGCGTCTGGCTCTTTCGACCGACCGGGCTCTGGGTACACCTTATCATTTCCCTCCACAGGCATTTCTGATGAGAATATCCATAGCGGACCCAGCCACGCAAAAGGGCCCGGTTTACAAGCTCATTCCCAATCCCTCTTATAGGACGAAATGATTCGGGTGCGGGTCACCAGGGATGCGGCGCTCGCAGGGCACGGCGGTCTGGCATTTGCCGCAGCCGTAGCGGGGCGCGTAGAGCACCCGGGTCTGGTCCAGATAGACCTTGCACACCTGGTGGTCCTTGCCGGTGGCGTCGATGGCCCGGCACGGGCAGCGGTCGATGCAGATGCCGCAGTCCCTGCAGTGCTCATAGATGCTTTGGTAGGGGCGTAGGGTGGGCGGCAGAACGGCGTCGGTGACCACGCTGCCGAAGCGCCCGGCCGCGCCCAGTCGGGTGATCATGGACCGGGTCAGGCTGAAGGTGCCCAGCCCGGCGATGAACGCGGCGTGCCGTTCCGACCAGTTGCTGCGCAGGTCCACCACCTGGAAGCGCGGATCGGCCATGGGCGCCAGCGCCCGGGCGCCCGAAGCTTCCAGGGTCCCGGCCAGCAGGGTGGCCAGGGCGGCGTTGCAGGCCTCCCCTTCCCAGCGGGCATAGATCCACTCCGTGGCCGTGACCCCGGGCACCCGGTTGGCCTTGCGCACCCGTTCGCTGAAGGGCAGGAAATAGGAGACCACGGACCGGGCCCCCGCCAGCCATTCCTCCGGGGTCCGGTGGCGCGGCCCGATCACCTCGGGCTCCTTCAGCTTGGCCCACAGCGGATCCCCCGCGTCGGCCACGGCGAATAGGGGCGGGTCGTAGATCCTCAGCGGCCCGGCGGCGATGGCCGGGGTGGAGATGGGGTCCGGGTGCTCGACGTGGTTCCGGCCGCTTCCGGCGAGAAAGGCTTCGGCCGTGTCCTGCAGATCGCTCAGAAGCATGGACAACCTCCTAGGTGATCGGCATCTTCGGCGTGAGCACCGCCAGGGTCAGACGGGACACGCAGGTCAGCTCCCCGGCCTCGTTCCTCAGGTCGATCTGCCACACCTGGGTGGTGCGGCCCAGGTGCAGCGGGCGCGCCACGCCCGTCACCCAGCCGCCGGCGGTGGCCTTCAGGTGGTTGGCGTTGATGTCCAGGCCCACGCAGTGGTAGCCGTGGTGGACGCAGGCGACCGCGCCGCAGGAGCCCAGGGTCTCGGCCAGCACCACCGACACTCCGCCGTGCAGGATGCCGTAGGGCTGGCGGGTGCGCTCATCCACCGGCACCCGGCCCTTGATGAAGTCCGGCCCCACTTCCAGGAACTCGATCCCCAGCCGCTCCACCGCCGTGCCGCGGCTGACGGCGGTGAGGGAATCCACGGTGATGGGCTGCTTCCAGATGCTCATGTCCCATGTTACTTGGAGTACCGCTCCAGCATCTCCAGATTCCTCAAATAGGCCGCCCCTCGGGTGAAATGGATCCCCATGGGCCTGGGGAACCGCCGGATGGCCTGGATGAGGGCGATGAAGGCCTCCACGTCCCGCGCCGCCTCCTGCCCCTGGCGCTTGGCGTTCTCGTGGTAGACCGTCAGCGCCCTGCGCATGAGCGGGACGGGGAGGTTGAACAGGCCATAGGCTTCCAGCAGGCCGTGGTTGACGTGCGTCGAGCCGTCGGCGGCGGTGACGATCAGGTCTTCCGGCTTGAGTTCCTGGGCCATGGGTTCGGTTTCCGACCCGGTCTCTCCGCCACGCCCGCTCGGAGGACCAGATAGTCTCATTATCGGTCAAACACCCGATCGAGTTTAGGTGTTGTTGCGAAATCCGGATCAGCTTCTCGCGCTGTAGCGGTCGCCGTGGCGGGTGACCTGGACGGGCAGGCCGAACAGGCTGGAAAGGCTGCCGGAGCGGAGCACCTCGTCCTTGCGCCCGTCGGCGAACACCCGCCCGTCCTTGAGCAGGATCACCCGGTCGATCTCGGGGAGGATCTCCTCGATGTGGTGGGTGACCAGGATGAGGGTCTTGCCCAGGCCGGCCAGCTTGGAGAGCAGCCCCAGGAGGTGGTGGCGGGCGGCCAGGTCCAGACCGGTGGTGGGCTCGTCCAGCAGGAGGGCGAACGGGTCCGGGGCCAGGGCCCGGGCGATGAGCACGCGCTGGGCTTCGCCGGTGGACAGGGTGTCCACCCGCTGCTCCGCCAGGTGCTCCGCGTCGGCCAGGGCCAGCGCTTGGCGCGCCCGCTCGCGCATGGCTCCGGTCACGTGCTGGTGCTCGAACAGCCCCAGGCTGGCGAAGAAGCCCGTCAGCACGGCCTCGAAGCCCTTGATGCGACCGAACCCCTCGCCGTGGGTGAAGGCGTGCCGCAGGTCCGCGGAGACGATGCCCAGCTGCGAGCGCAGCTCGAAGACGTCCCAGCGCTCCTGCCCCAGGATCAGCATGGGCGGGGCCTCGTCGGCCCGCGCCAGGGGGTAGTCCTGGCGGGTCACCAGGCGGATGAGGGAGGACTTGCCCGAGCCGTTGGGTCCCAGGATGGCAATGTGCTCGCCCAGGCGGATGTCGAAGGCCAGGTCCCGCAGGACCGGATGGCCGCCCCGGACCAGGGTCGCGGAGCGCAGGGACAGAAGGGGGTGGTCTTGGGGCACAAGCATCTCCGTTCTTTATCCTACTGTGGCCGCAGGGCTCGTGGCACAATGCGGGCCATGGACAGCCAGACCGCCTTCGCCCACCCCCCCTCCACCCTCGATCTGGGCGGCCACGAGGTGCGCCGCCTGGGCTACGGCGCCATGCGCCTGCCCGGGAAGGACGTGTGGGGTCCGCCCGAGGACCCGGAGACTGCCCGGAAGGTGGTCCGGCGGGCCGTGGAACTGGGCGTCCAGTTCATCGACACCTCCTGGTACTACGGCCCCCACGTCTCCAACCCGATCATCGCCGAGGCCCTTTACCCCTACCCCGCCGACCTGGTCATCGCCACCAAGCTGGGCGGCCGGCGCACCCTGGACAAGGGCTGGGCCGCCTTCAACCGCCCGGAGGAGCTGCGCCAGGGCTGCGAGCACGACCTGCGCGAGCTGCGCATGGAGACCCTGGAGCTGGTGCACCTGCGCTGCCTCGCCAACGAGGTGCCGTTCCTGGAGTGCCTGGACGCGCTCATCCAGCTCCGGGCCGAGGGCAAGCTGCGCCACATCGGCCTCAGCAACGTGAACGTCGCCCAGATCAAGGCCGCCCTGGAACGCACCCCGGTGGTGACCGTGCAGAACCTCTACAACGTCTCCGGGGGCACCGGCTTCCTGGCCAAGGCGACCCATGCCGAAGTGGAGGCCCCCGAGGAGGTGCTGGACTTCTGCACCGCCAAGGGCATCCCCTTCCTGCCATTCTTCCCCCTGGGGATGGGCACCTACGGCCGGCCCCACGGGGCCTTGGACGCCGTGGCGGCCCGCCACGGCGCCACCCCCGCCCAGATCGCCCTGGCCTGGCTGCTGGCGCGGTCTCCGGTGATGCTGCCCATCCCCGGCACCGCCTCCCTGGCGCACCTGGAGGAGAACTGGGCCGCCCGCGCCATCCGCCTGACCGCCGGGGAGGTCGCCGACATCGCCCGGGAGGCCCGTACCTGACTAGCGCACCGGCGGCACCGCCACGGCCGCGGCGTTCCAGATCTCCGCGGCGTAGTCCCGCACGGTGCGGTCGATGGAGAAGCGGCCCATGCCGGCGACGTTGAGGATGGACATGCGCGCCCAGTCCCGGGTCCTGGCGTAGGCTGCGGAGGCACGGGCCTGGGTCTGCACATAGGCGGCGAAGTCGGCGCAGTGGAAGTAGTGGTCCGAGTCCAGCAGGATGCCGGCGACGGAGGCGAACCGTCCGCCTTCGAGGCGGGCGATGGTCTCGATGGCCCGCGCCAGTTCCGGGTCGGCGCCGGCCCAGGCCCGGGGCTGGTAGCCCCGGTCCCGCAGGGCCACGATCCCCTCGGCGGTGTGGCCGAAGATGAAGATGTTGGCCTCGCCCACCTCGTCCTTGATCTCGACGTTGGCGCCGTCCAGGGTGCCGATGGTGAGGGCGCCGTTGAGGGCGGCCTTCATGTTGCCGGTGCCGGAGGCTTCAGTGCCCGCGGTGGAGATCTGCTCGGACAGCTCGCACGCGGGGAACACCTGCTCGGCCAGGGTGACCCGGTAGTTCTCCAGGTAGGACACGCTCAGGCGGCCCCGGCACATGGGGTCGGCGTTGATGGCGGCCCCCAGGGCCACGGCGAGCTGGATGATGGTCTTGGCCACCCAGTAGGCGGGCGCGGCCTTCCCGCCGAGCATGACCGCCCGCGGGACCCCGGCGTCGCCGCCGTCGCGCAGCCGGTTCCAGAGGGCCGCCACGTGCATCAGGTTCAGGAGCTGCCGCTTGTACTCGTGGATGCGCTTTACCTGCACGTCGAACAGGAAGGACGGGTCGATGACCGCGCCCTGGGCTGCCTGGATCGCCGCCGCGAAGGCCTCCTTGTTGGCGCGCTTGACCCGGGTCCACCGGTCCTGGAAGGCGGCGTCGCCGGCGAATGCGGCGAGCCCGCGCAGCTGGTCGAGATCCTTCGTCCAGCCGTCGCCGATGGCCTCGGTGATGAGCGCGGACAGGCCCGGATTGCAGCGCAGCAGCCAGCGGCGGGGGGTGATGCCGTTGGTCTTGTTGTTGATGCGGCCCGGGAACAGCTCGTTCATCTCCGAGAACGTGGAGGCCTTCAGGATGTCCGTGTGCAGCCGGGCCACGCCGTTGACGGAGTGGCTGCCGACGATGGCGAGGTTGGCCATGCGCACGCTGTGCCCGTGGTCGACGATGGCCAGGCGGTCCAGCTTGGCGTCGTTGAAGGGATACTGGCCGCGCACCACCACCCGGAAGCGGCGGTCGATCTCCTCGATGAGCTCCAGGTGCCGCGGCAGGACCTGGCGAAGGAGCTCCGTGGACCAGACCTCCAGGGCCTCGGGGAGGATCGTGTGGTTGGTGTAGGCGCACACGTTCTGGGTCAGCTCCCAGGCCAGGTCCCAGCCCAGGCCTTCCTGGTCGATGAGGACCCGCATCAGCTCCGGGATGGCCAGGGAGGGATGGGTGTCGTTGAGCTGGACCGCCACCTTGTCCGGGAACTCCTCCCACCGCCACCGGGGCCGCTTCTTGAAGCGCCGGACCACGTCCTGGAGCGTCGCCGAAACGAAGAAGAACTGCTGCTTGAGCCGCAGCTCCTTGCCGGCGCTCTGGTCATCGGCGGGATAGAGGACCTTGGAGATGTTCTCGGACAGGGTCTTGTCCTGGACCGCCTTGACGTACTCGCCGGCGTTGAAGCGGCCCAGGTCGAACTCGCGGCTGGAGCGCCCGGACCAGAGCCTCAGGGTGTTCACCGTGTTGTTGCGGAACCCGGCGATGGGGGTGTCGAAGGCCATGGCCCAGACATCCTGGGTGTCCACCCAGTCGACCCGGTAGTCGCCCTGGGCGTCCAGGCCGGCCTGGGTGCGGCCGTGGAAGCGCACGGGGTAGATGACGTCGGAGCGCCGGATCTCCCAGGGATTGCCGTAGCGCAGCCAGTTGTCGGGGAACTCCACCTGGGCGCCGTCGATGATCTTCTGCTGGAAGATCCCGTACTCGTAGCGGATGCCGTATCCGAAGAAGGGCAGTTCCAGGGTGGCCGCGGCGTCCAGGATGCAGGCGGCGAGGCGCCCGAGACCGCCGTTGCCCAGGCCCGCGTCCCATTCCTGCTCGGCGATGTCCTCCATGCGGAAGCCCACCTCCTCCATGGCCCGGCCGTAGGCGTCCTCCGCGTCCAGGTTGAGGATGTTGTTGCGCAGCGACCGCCCCATCAGGAACTCCAGGGACAGGTAGTAGACCCGTTTCGCGTCGCGCTGGTAGTAGGTGTTCTGGGTCTTGAACCAGCGCTCCATCAGCCGGTCGCGCACGGTCCTGGCCAGGGCCTGGTACACGTCGAAGGTCCGGGCCGTGAACTGGTCCTGGGCCACCGAGTACATCATCCGGTGGGCGAAGCCGTCGATGATCCCCGGGACATCGAGCCGGCCGGGGGCGGGTTGGGGGATGTTCCGGATGCCGATCGCCATTGTGGGTTATGTCCTGTATCCGTATGAGATTGCGCAAGCATATCCCTTCGCGCGGACTTTGCCCAACCTAATCGGCGCACGGGCCGGCTATTTCACGGTGTAGCCCTTCCCCTCCAGGTAGGTCTTCATGGCCCGGAGATAGGCCTGCCGCGCCCTGGGCGTGCCGGGATCGGCCGGGTCGCTGTCGGCGGGGTCATAGCTGGACTGGTCCATGGCGAACCGCTGCGCGTCCCGGCGGTCGGACATGATCTTATCGTCGCTCTGGCCGTTCCTGGGAATGATCACCAGGGCATCCAGGGCGACCGCGTCGAGGCTTCCGGCCCGCGGCTGCCCGGGCGGGGGCGCGGCGACCACGTAACCGGTGCCTCCGGGCACGGCGGTGTAGTACACGTCGTTGGCGCAGTAGTAGGTCACGCCTCCCAGGACGAGGGTGGAACAGCCGGACGGGAGGACCGCAACCGCGATCCCCACCGGCGGGAGCGCCATCATGTAGCCGCCGCCATAGGGCTGGTACCAATAGCCTCCGCCGTAGTACCAGGCCGCCCCGCCGAAGCCGATGGTCACGCAGCCCAGGGGCAGCACCGGCAGGAACCAGCCGGGTCCCCAGCCGAAGCCGCCCCGGTACCAGCCGGGCCGGCCGTAATAGCCGCCGCGGTAGCCGTAGCCGCCGCGGAAGCCGTAGCCGCCGCGGTAGCCGCCGCGGAAGCCCGGATTGAACCGGCCCTCGGGCATGCCGCCGAAGGCCTGGGCGCACACCAGGAACGCCAGCAGGACCAGGCGCTTCGAGGAACGGGAGGAAGACTCTCGAGCTTTCATGTGCCACCTCCTCAGGCTAGAGACCCCATGGAAACGCCAAGGTTTACCGCCGCCAGGAGAGGCGCGGCACCTAGAATAATATATTCATTGCTTCCAGGTCCTCCAGCAGCTCCTTGGGTCCGCGGTACTGGATGCCGTGGAACCGGAGGCCGTTGGCGGCCTCCACGAAGGCCGGGATGTCGTCGATGAACACGCATTCCTCGGAAACCAGATCCAGCTTTTCCAGCGCGTCCTCGAAGATGCGCGGGCTGGGCTTGAGGGCTTTCGCCTGGAAGGACAGGGTCACGGTGTCGAACAGCGGGAAGGCCTCCGAGTCCTGGATGCCGTGCTGGTAGTGCCACGGGTTGGTGTTGGAGATGAGCCCCAGCCGGTAGCGGCCCTTCAGCTTCCGGATCAGCTCGCAGGTGGACGGGATGGGCGTGAAGATGTCAGTGAAGATCGGAAAGAGCACGGCCTCGCTCAAGGCATGGCCGCAGACGCGGGACATTTCCCCAAGGAACTGGGCCGGGGAGATGGCGCCCACTTCGAAATCGTTGAACAGCGACCCCTCTTCCCGGAAGCGGCCGGCCAACTCGTCCGCGGACATGGCGCAGACGGCGGCCAGGCGCTCCACGAACAGCCCGTGATCGTAATCGGCGATGACCTTGCCGAAATCGAAGATGATGGCCCGGATCTCGGCGCGGTGACGGAAGGATTTCACCCAGCCGGCATAGGCCTGGTCCTGGGTCATGATGTGGCCGACGAACCACTTCTCCAGGAACGACAGGGTTTCCCCCAACAGGATCGGATCCGACACGTCGTAGGTCCGGTCCAGCTCCAGCAGCTTTTCGATGAACCAGGTGTGCTCGGAGCGTTGCCGGGAAAGGCCATCGTAGCCGCTGGCCTGGAGGTAGCGTTCCTCAGTGTTGAAATGGAAGGTGGCGTAACGGCACAGCGCCCTGAAGATGGCGGTCACCCGCTCCGGCTCCGCCCTCTGCCCGATGAGATCCATCAGCTCGTTTACGACGGCCAGCAGCGCCTTGTGCTGCTGGTCGATGTCCTTGTAGTTGATGCTGTATTCTTCCTGCCAAGGCACTTGGGCCATGAGTCCGCTCCGCTGGCTTCCCGGTTTGAGTATATCCACGGTCCCATGCGGCCCGTTGGCGGCACAATACAGGGAACCTCACGGAGCATTCATGGCTTCCTCCCCCGAGCCTGACCTGACGCTGGAGCAGCTCCTGAAGGCGGCCGCGGAGAGCCATCTGGCCGGCCGTTTGGCGGATGCCGAGGAGGGCTACCGGCTGGTGCTGGCCCGGCAGCCGGACCACGGGACGGCTTTGCACCTGCTGGGGAGTCTGGCCCTGCAGGTGGGACGGGGCCGGCTGGAGAAGGCCCTGGAACTGCTCGGACGGGCCGTGGCCCTGGACCCCGCCGCCTGGTGGTCCCATTGCAGTCTGGGCCAGACGCTGCAGGCCCTGGGCCGGCTGCCGGAGGCCATCGAAGCCTTCCACCGCGCCACGGCGCTGAACCCCGCCTGCCTCGAGGCCTGGCGGGGCGCGGGCGAAGCCTGCCGGGCCCTGGGCCGGCGCCCGGAAGCCCTGGCCGCCATCGCCCGCGCGGCGGCCCTGCGGCCGGACCAGGCCGAAGCCCAGAACGACCTGGGCATCGCCCTCCAGGACTCGGGACAGGTGCCCGAAGCCATCCAGGCCTTCCGCCGCGCACTGGAGCTGAAGGATGACTTCCCCCTCGCCCACAACAACCTGGGCAACGCCCTGCTGGCGAACCGGCAGGTGGGCCCAGCCCTGGCCGAGCTGCGCGGGACCGTGGCCCGCTGGCCGGATTTCGCCCTTGGCTGGTACAACCTGGGCAGCGCCAACCTGAGGGAATGCCTGTTCCAGGAGGCCGCCGGGGCCTGCCGCAGGGCCCTGGCCCTGGCTCCGGCCAACCTCGCGGCGCGCAACAACCTGGGCCGGGCGCTCCAGGCCATGGGCCAGTGGGAGGAGGCGCTGGCGGTCCACCGGGAGGCCCTGGGCATGGACCCGTGCTCCGCGGACACCTGCAACCACGCGGCCGCCGCCGCCCGGGCCCTGGGCCGCCTGGACGAAGCGGTGGCCCTGCTCCGGCGCGCCGCCGAGCTGCGGCCGGGCTACGCCATCACCCACGGCAACCTGGGCAGCCTGCTCAAGGACTCCGGCCTGGTGGCCGAAGCCGTCCAGAGCTTCCGCAGGGCCCTGAAGCTGAACCCCGGCGACCCCGTAACCCACAGCAACCTCGCCTATTCGCTGAACTTCCTCCCGGGATGCAGCGCGGCGGACATCCTCGGCGAGAACCTGGCGTGGGACCGGGCCCATGCCTCACCCGGGGGGGACCGGCGCCCCCACGGCAGCGACCCCGACCCCGAGCGCCGCCTGCGCGTCGGCTACGTCTCACCCGATTTCCGGGACCACTGCCAGTCCTTCTTCACCATCCCCCTGCTGTCCCGCCACGACCACAGCCGGTTCGAGATCTTCTGCTACGCCAGGGTGCCCAGCCCCGACGCAGTCACCCGCCGCATCGCCGGGTACGCCGATGTCTGGCGCGACACCGCCGCCCAGGACGACGAGCAGGTGGCGGACCTGGTGCGGGCGGACCGCATCGACATCCTGGTGGACCTCACCATGCACATGGCCGGCGGCCGGCCCGGGATGTTCACCCGCAGGCCCGCGCCGGTGCAGGTGGCCTGGCTCGCCTATCCGGGCACCACCGGCCTCGCGGCCATGGACTACCGCCTGACCGACCCCTACCTGGACCCGCCGGGAGAACATGACGACTGGTATTCCGAGACCTCCATCCGCCTTCCGGACACGTTCTGGTGCTACGACCCGCTCACCGCCGAACCCCTCCCCGGCCCCCTGCCGGCCCTGGCGAACGGCCACATCACCTTCGGTTCCCTGAACAACTTCTGCAAGGTCACCCCCGCCGCGCTGGCCGCCTGGGCCCGGGTGCTGACCGCGGTGCCGGATTCCCGGCTGCTGCTGCTGGCCGAGCCCGGAGCCCAGCGGCAGCGGGCCCTGGAGGGCCTGGCGGCGGGCGGGATCGGGCCGGAGCGGGTGGAGTTCGCCCCCTCCCAGCCCCGGCCCTCGTACCTGGCCCTGTACCGGCGGGTGGACCTGGGGCTGGACACCTTCCCGTACAACGGCCACACCACCAGCCTGGACGCCGCCTGGATGGGGGTCCCGGTGGTGACCCTCCTGGGCGGCACCGTGGTGGGCCGGGCCGGCTGGAGCCAGCTGTGCAACCTGGGCCTGCGGGACCTGGCGGCGGCCGGCACCGGGGACTTCGTCCGCATCGCCGCGGAGCTGGCCCTGGACCGCCCGCGCCTGGCCGGGCTCCGGGCCGGGCTGCGGGCGCGCATGGAGGCCTCGCCCCTCATGGACGGGGACCGCTTCGCCCGCGGCCTGGAGGGGGCGCTCCGGCAGATGTGGCGGCGCTGGTGCCTGGACCGCGCCGCCGCCGGATGAGAGCTACTTCAGGCCCTCCAGCAGCGCCCGGTGGAAGGCTTCGGGATCCTGGATCTGGGGGGCGTGGCCCAGGTCCGGGAAGGCCACCAGGGTGGCCCTGGGGATGCGCCGGGCGGCCCGCTGGCCCAACTCCGGGTAGTGGCCGAGCCTGGCCGCCACCTCCGGCGGCGCGGCGTCCTTGCCGATGGCGGTGGTGTCGCGCTGGCCGATGAGCAGCAGCGTGGGCATGGCCAGCCGGTCCAGCTCGTAGACCACCGGCTGGGTGCAGATCATGTCGTAGATGAGCGCCGAGTTCCAGGCCACCAGCTCGTGCCCGGGCCCCCGGTTCAGGCCCGCCAGCATGGCCACGGGCGCCTCGAACTCCGGGCGCCACTGGCCGGCGTAGTAGGTGGCCTGCTCGTAGGCCCGGATCCCCTGGGCCGTGGTGCCCAGCTCCCGCTGGTACCACTGGTCCACCGTCAGGTATGGGACGCCCTCGGCCTGCCAGTCCTCCAGGCCGATGGGGTTGACCAGCACCAGCCGCTCCACCTGGTCCGGGTACATCAGGGCGTAGCGCACCGCCAGCATGCCGCCGGTGGAGTGCCCCACCAGCGTGATCCGGCCCACCCCGGCGGACGCCAGCAGGTCCCGGGTGTTGCGGGCCAGCTGCCGGAAGCTGTACTGGTAGTGGGCGGGCTTGGTGGACTTGCCGAACCCGATCTGGTCGGGGGCCACCACCCGGTAGCCGGCCCCGGCGAGGATGCGGATCGTCGGCTCCCAGGTGGCCGCGGTGAAGTTCTTGCCGTGCAGCAGCACCACGGTGCGGCCGTTGGGCGTCCGGGACGCCGCCGGGGCCACGTCCATGAAGGCCATGCGCAGCGCGTTGCCCTGGGAACTGAACGGGAAGGTCTTCACCGGGAAGGGGTAGTCGAAGCCTTCCAGCTCCGGGCCGTAGACCGGTTCCGGCGGTGCGGCGAAGGCGGCGCAGACAAGGGTGGCGGCGAGCAGGAACGCTTTCATGGGCACCTTCCGGGACCGGGCTGGAGGACATTGTAGACGAACCGAAAATGATGACCATTTCTTTACGCAAGGGCCGGCACAGTTGACACTATCTTGACCATCCCGAGCCGATCCTTGCTTCTGGAACGCCGGGTCCCACGATCCACCCGCGGCCAGACAGGAGACCTTTCGTGTTCATGTGCTCAGATCCTTCCCAGGAGCCTCCCCAGCCGGACCACGGGGGAAATGCAGGAATGATCGTCATGAAATTCGGCGGCAGTTCGGTGGCGGACGCCGACCGCATGCGCGAGGCCGCGGCGCTGGCGGCGCAGTCGCCCCGGGCGCCCCTGGTGGTGCTCTCGGCCACCGGCGGGACCACCGACGCGCTGTTCGAGGCGGGCCGCCGGGCCGAGCGGGGCGATCTGCCCGCGGCCCTGGAACTGCACCGGAGCCTCATGGCGCGCCATCTCGGCATCGCCCGGGACTTGTTCCCGGACGGCCTGCCCGCGTCCCTGGACCAGGCCCTGGCGGAGCTGGGCGGGGAGCTGGACCTGCGGCTGCGCGGCGTGGCCATGCTGGGCGAGCTCAGCCCGAGGAGCATGGACGCCATCGCCAGCATCGGCGAGCGCCTTTCCACCCGGATCCTGGCCGCCCACCTGGGGGCCGCCTGGGTGGACGCCCGCACCGTGCTGCGCACCGATGACGGCTTCGGCTCCGCCCGGCCCCGGCAGGAGGAGATCCCGGCCCTGGCCGGGCGGCACCTGGCACCCCTGCTGGGCGCCGGCCGGACGGTGGTGACCCAGGGCTACATCGGCGCCACCGCCGGCGGCGTCACCACCACCCTGGGCCGGGGCGGCAGCGATTTCAGCGCGGCCCTGTTCGGCGCCGCTCTGGGGGCCTCGGATATCCAGATCTGGACCGACGTGGAGGGGGTGCTCACCTGCGATCCCCGGGTGGTGCCCGGGGCCCGGCCCATCGCCCAGCTGAGCTTCAAGGAGGCCTCGGAGCTGGCGGCGTTCGGCGCCAAGGTGCTGCACCCGGCCACCATCCAGCCGGCCATGGCCGCCGGCATCCCGGTCACGGTGCGCTCCACCCGCCGGCCCCGGGGCCATTTCACCACCATCACCGCCGAGGCGCGCACCCACCGCTCCGTCACCGCCCTGGCCCAGCGGGGCCCCGTCACCGTGCTCACCATCAACACCGGCGCCGGGCTCGACCAGGACGGCTTCCAGGCCAAGGCCGGGCTGTTCCAGGTGTTCTCCCGCCACCACATCAGCATCGACCTCATCGCCACCACCGGAGGGAGCGTCTCCCTCACGGTGGATGGCGCCGCGCCCCTGGAAGGCCTGCTGAGGGACCTGGCCGGGTTCGGCAACGTGGGCGTGGCGCGGGGCCGGGCCATCGTGGCCGTCGTCGGCGAGCGGCTCAAGCGCACCCCCGGCATCTCCGGCCACTGCTTCGGCGCCCTGGAGGCCATCAACGTCGAACTGATCAGCATGGGCGCCAACGAGACCAACCTGAGCTTCGTGGTGCGCCAGGAGGACGCCGGCGCGGCGCTGAGGGCCCTGCACGCGGCCCTGTTCCCCAATCCCCCGGCGAAGAGCGCCCCGAGGACCAAACCTGCGGCTAGGCTGGCCCTTGCGCCAATGGCTTCGGGGTCCTGGGTCCGAGCAGCGAGTAGCTCATGACCGCGGCGATGATCAGGGCGGCGCTCACCGCGTTGAGCGGGAAGAAGGCTTCGTGCAGCAGCAGCACCGCCATGAACATGGCGAACACCGGCACCAGGTTCACGTACAGGGCCGTGCGGCTGAGCCCCAGGTGCTTGATGCCCTGCTGCATCACCGTGTAGCCGAAGAAGGTGGGGAACACGCCCATGTAGGCGATGGCCAGCCAGCCGTCGAGCCGGATGTGGCTGGCTCCCGAGGCCACTTCCCAGGCCTCGAACGGGGTGAGCAGGATGACGCAGGTGACGAAACTGTAGAATGTGGTCACCACCGGATCGAAGCGGCCCACGTAGCGCCGGACCAGGACCGAGTACAGGGACCAGCACACCACCGCCACCAGCATGATCAGGTCCCCGGGGGCGGCATGGCCCTGGGCCAGCCGCGCCAGGTTCCAGCGGCTGATGGTCAGCAGGACGCCCAGCAGGGCCGCGAGGATGCAGACCACCTTGGCCCGGCCCATGCGCTCCCCCGCCAGGAAGACCGCCAGGACGGCGATCATCAGCGGGTTGGTGGCCATGATCATGGAGGCCTTGATGGCGGTGGTAGTGCGCAGCGCCTCGAAGAACAGCAGGTGGTAGCAGACCATGCCCACGAAGCCCAGCTGGAGCATGACCCCCCAGTCCCGCGCCCGGATCCGCAGCGGGATGCGCATGGCGCGCGCGTAGCCGTAGAGGCAGGCCGCCGCGACCAGGAAGCGGAAGTAGGTGAGCGCCAGCGGCGAGGCCGAGCGCACGCCGACCTTGGCGGCGATGAAGGCGCCGGCCCAGCAGAGTGTCGTGAGGAACATGGCCACGGCCCAGAACATCGGGACTCCTCGGCTACGGCATGATCCGCGGCAGCAAGCCTTCCAGCATCAAGAGATCCGCCAGCACCGCGGCGGCGGCCGCCTCCACCACCACCGGCGCGCGCAGGGCGATGCAGGCGTCGTGCCGGCCGCCCATGGACAGCAGGGCGGGCTGGTTGGTCTTCAGGTCCAGGGTCAGCTGGGCGGCGCGGATGCTGGAGGTGGGCTTCACCGCCACCCGGAACACCAGCTCGTTGCCGTTGCTGATGCCGCCGTTGATCCCGCCGGCGTGGTTGCTGGCGGTGCGCCCGTCGGCGTCCTCCAGCAGGTCGTTGACCTGGCTGCCGCGCATCCGGCTGGCCTGGAAGCCGTCCCCGAACTCGATGCCCTTGATGGCGGGAATGGCGAACACCGCATGGGCGATCAGCGACTCCACCGAGTCGAAGAAGGGTTCCCCCAGCCCCGGGGGCAGGTCCCGCACCCGGCACTCCACCAGCCCGCCCACCGAATCCTGGGCCGCCATGGCCTCCGCCACCGCCCGCTCGATGTCGGGGCTGCCGCCGGCCTCCAGCAGCCGGGCCGAAACCCGCGCTGGCGCCAGCAGCTTCTTGGCCACCACCCCGGCCGCCACCAGGGCCGTGGTCAGCCGCCCGGAGAAATGGCCGCTGCCGCGCATGTCGGCGAACCCGCCGTATTTCTTCAGGGCCACCCAGTCCGCGTGGCCGGGCCGCGGGATGCTCTTGACGGCCTCGTAGGCGCTGGAATCCACCTGCTTGTTCTCGAACAGGATGAGGATCGGCGCGCCGGTGCTCCGGCCCTGGTGGACCCCGGTCTGGAAGATGGGCAGGTCGTCCTCCCGGCGCGGGGTGGTGCCGGGGGCGCCCCCGCCCCGCCGCCGTTCCATGTCCGCGGCGAAGTCCGCCGGGTCCAGGGCCAGGCCCGCCGGGCACCCGTCCAGCAGGATGCCGACGCAGGGCCCGTGGGACTCGCCCAGGATGGAGAGGCGGAAACTGCGGCCTAGGGTGTTCATGGTCAGCCTCGAAGGGATTCCAGCGCCTGGAAGAATTCCGGATAGGACTTGGCCACGCAGGCCTCGCCTTCCATCTTCACACCATAGCGGGACCGGAGGCCAGCCACCGCGCAGGCCATGGCCATGCGGTGGTCGTTGTGGGGATCGACGGTGCCGCCCTCCAGGGGCCCGCCGGTGATCTCCAGGGCGCCGTCCCGCACCTGGAGCGCGGCTCCCAGGGCGGACAGCTCCGAGACCAGGGCCGCCCCGCGGTCGCTCTCCTTGTGCCCGAGCCGGGCGACCCCGGCGATGCGGCTGGTGCCCCGGGCGTGGCAGGCCAGGGCGGCCAGGGGCGGGAACAGGTCCGGGCAGTCGGTGGCGTCGAACTCGAAGGCGCGCAGGTCGCCCTGCCCGGCCCGGAGCGCGGCGCCCTGCCACTCCACCCGGGCGCCGGCGGCGGCCAGGGCCTGCAGGATGGCCCGGTCCGCCTGGGCCGAGGCGGGATCCAGCCCGTCCACCGTGACCTCCCCGGCCACGGCCCCCGCCACCAGCAGGAAGGCCGCCCCGGACCAGTCCCCTTCCACCTGCAGTTCCACCGGATGGTAGCGCTGGCCGCCCCGGACCCGGAACCGGCTGAAGTCAGGCTCGGCCTCGACCTGGGCCCCGAACGCGGCCAGCACGTCCAGGGTCATGCGCACGTAGGGCAGGCTGCGCAGCCCGCTGACCTCCAGTTCGCTGTCCGCCCCGGCCCGGGGCAGGGCCAGCAGCAGGCCGCTGAGGAACTGGCTGCTGGCGCTGCCGTCCACCAGGGCCCGGCCGCCGCGCAGGGGCCCGCGCACGGTGATGGGGGCCAGGCCGCCCCGGGTGGCGCACAGGGCGCCCAGCTGCACCAGCGGGTCCAGGACCATGGCCATGGGCCGGGTGGCCAGGGAGCCCTGCCCCGTCAGGGTGAAGCTCACCTCGCCCAGGGCCGCCACCGCCGCCGAGGCCCGCAGGCAGAAGCCCGATTCGCCGCAGTGCAGGATCCGGGAGCGCACCGGGCCGCCGCCCAGGATGCGCAGCAGGTTGCCCTCCTGCGCCACCTGGGCGCCCATGGCGCGGATCACCCCCAGGCAGGCCTGGCCGTCGGCGGAGCGGCCCGGATCCAGGATCCGGCACTCCCCGTCCGCCAGGGAGGCGGCCAGGATCACCCGCTGCAGGTGGCTCTTGGATGCGGGCGCCCGCAGGCGACCGCGCACGGATCCGGGTGGGACATGCATCATTCCGTCTCCACGGCGCAGCCCAGGTCGCGCCGCTGCCGAGGATCCAGGGTAGCCAGGAATGCCTCGTAGCGGGCCTGGTCCTCCCGGAGCCGCGCCGCCATGAACTTCACCGCGCGCGCTTCGGCCGGCGAAAGGGGTTTCTCAAGGCGTTTTTTGGAGGCCATGGCTGGATCTTATCCAGGCGCCGGGCAATAATCCAGCGCTCCTGGAGGGCTTAACACCATTGTTACGGGTCCGGTACCGGCAGGAACAGGCGGAAGCGGGAGCCCTGCCCCGGTTCGCTCTGGACCTGGACGCTCCCGCCGTGGCCGCGCAGCATCCCCAGGAGCGCCGAGAGGCCCAGCCCCCGCCCGAGGAACTTGGTGGAGAAGAAGGGATCGAAGATCCGGCCGAGGATGTCCGGGGGGATGCCGCAGCCAGTGTCGGCCACCTCCAGGGTCACGTAGCGCCCGGGCGGGATGGGAATGGCCGGCGCGGCGCTGTTCACCGCCTCCCGCTCCAGCACCTGCTCCCCGGTGCGCACGGTGATGGTCCCGCGGCCCCCCTCGCCCATGGCCTCCCGGGCGTTGGTGACCAGGTTCATGACCACCTGCTGCAGTTGGGAGGGGTCGCCCAGGATCTCGGGGAGCTGCGGCGCCAGCTCGAACCGGAGGTCCGCGCCGGGGGCCGCGGCGGCCTCCACCAGCGGGCGCAGCCCCAGCAGCAGCCAGTTGAGGTCCACCTTCTCCATGGCGGCCCTGGCCTTGCCTGCGTAGGCCAGCATCTGCCGGGTGAGGTCGGCCGCCCGCAGCGAGGCCTTCTCGATCTGGGCGAGGTGGCCGTGCGCCGGGCTCGCCTCAGGCAGGCCCATGGCGGCCATGTTGCAGTTGCCCAGGATGCTGGTGAGCAGGTTGTTGAAGTCGTGGGCGATCCCGCCCGCCAGCACGCCCAGGCTCTCCAGCTTCTGGGACAGGCGCAGGGCCTCCTCGCCCAGCTTGCGCTGGGTGATGTCGGCCCGGATGGCCACGAACTGCCTGGGCTTCCCGTCGGCGCCCGGGAGCGGGACGACGGTCGTGTCCACCCAGTAGCAGGTGCCGTCCTTGGCCCGGTTCTGGATCTCCCCCTTCCAGACCTGGCCGGCCAGGATGGTCCGCCACAAGTCGGCGAAGAAGGCCTTGGGATGGTGGCCGCTGTTGATGATGCGGTGGTCCCGCCCCAGCAGCTCCTCCCGGGAGTAGCGGGAGATGGCGCAGAACATGTCGTTGGCGTAGGTGATCCGCCCCTGGAGGTCGGTCACCGCCACGATGGCGTGGGCGTCCATGGCCGCCTTGTAGCCCCTGAGCTCGGCCAGTTCCTCCGCCAAGCGCGGATCCGCCGCCCGCCGCTCGACCAGCGGCCAGGGGGCCATTCCAGCTTCGGATTGATTCAACATGAGTCATTTTAGCAGATTCCGAGTCCAGTTCTCAAAACAAGGCGATCGCCGTGATTTCCATCACTTTGTTGGGATCGCCAAATGCTTTTCCCTTGAGAAAGAGACGACGTCTCAATTAGCATGGATCGAGGGCAAAACGACTTCGACCTCTTCAATTTCCCCTGCCGGGAAGGGCCAGCCAATGGATCCAGTGCATTCACCCCAATCCAGCCAAGTCCTGGAGGGCCCGGAAGCGGCCGCCGGGCCGAAGATGCCCACGGTGGCCATCGCCGGCAACCCCAACTGCGGCAAGACCTCCATCTTCAACGCGCTGACCGGTTCCCGGCACCACGTGGCCAACTGGCCCGGCGTGACGGTGGAGAAGCGCTTCGGCCACTTCCAGCAGGACGGGGTGGAGGTCCAGGTGGTGGATCTCCCGGGCACCTACTCCCTCTCGGCCCAGAGCGAGGACGAGCGGATCGCCGCGTCCTTCCTGGGCGAGCCGGTGGTGGACGTGATCGTCAACGTGCTGGACGCCTCCAACCTGGAGCGCAACCTCTACCTCACCACCCAGGTGCTGGAGCTGAAGAAGCCCATGGTGTTCGTCCTGAACATGATGGACGACGCCGAGCGGCAGGGCGTGACCCTGGACATCCAGGGGCTGCAGACCCTGCTGGGAGGCCCGGTGATCCCCACCGTGGGCAACCGCGGGGACGGGGTGCCGGAACTGAAGGCGGCCATCCTGAGCGTGGCCCAGGGCGATGACCCGCGGGTCTGGCCGGTGCGCGCCTCCTTCGGTCCCGACATCGAAGGGGAGCTGACGAAGCTGGAAGCGGAGATCCGCCGGGACGAGGAGCTGGCCCAGGCGCGCATCCCCCGCTGGCTCGCCCTGGGCCTGCTGGAGCGCGCCCCGGACGCCCTGGCCCTGGCCCAGGCCAGCCACGCCCGCCAGGCCGTGGAAACCCAGCGCCAGACCAGCGCCCGGTTCCTGGAGGAGCACCTGGGCGCCGACCCCGGCACCCTGATCGCCGAGCGCCGCTACGGGTTCACCCACGGCCTGGTGGCGGAAGTGCTCAAGCACTCCCACGAGGCCCAGCACGGGTGGACCACCCGCCTGGACCAGGTGCTCACCAACCGCTGGCTGGGCCTGCCCATCTTCATCGCCATCATGGCGGCGATGTATACCCTCACCTTCGTCCTGGGCCAGTATCCCCAGGACTGGATCACCGCCGGTTTCGCCTGGTGCCATGACCTGGCGGCGGCGCACCTGCCCACCGGCGAGCTCACCAGCCTGCTGGTGGACGGCATCATCCCCGGGGTGGGCGCGGTGGTGGTGTTCGTGCCGGTGATCATGATCCTCATGGGCTGCATCTCCTTCCTGGAGGACACCGGCTACATGTCCCGGGCGGCGTTCATGATGGACCGGCTGATGCACCTCATGGGCCTGCACGGCAAGAGCTTCATCCCCCTGATCATGGGCACCGGCTGCAACGTGCCTGCGGTGCAGGCCACCCGCACCATCGAGTCCAGGACC
The DNA here is from genome assembly GCA_003165415.1 of Holophagaceae bacterium. Lineage (GTDB taxonomy): Bacteria > Acidobacteriota > Holophagae > Holophagales > Holophagaceae > Mesoterricola. The sequence continues at coordinate 328 of PLUC01000095.1, read as the reverse complement.
GACCGCTTCATCACCATCCTGGTGGCGCCCCTGGTGTCCTGCTCGGCCCGGCTGCAGGTGTTCATCCTGATCGCGGGCACCTTCTTCCGGCCGGTGCAGGCGGCCCTGGCCATCATCGCCCTGCACATCCTCGGCTTCGGCCTGGCCATGGTCATGGGCAAGGTGCTGCGCCTGACCCTGTTCCGGGGCGAGAGCACACCCTTCGTCATGGAGCTGCCGCCCTACCGCATGCCGGTGCTGAAGGCCACCGCCATCCATATGTGGGAGAAGGGCCGGCTGTTCCTCACCCGCGCGGGCACGGTCATCCTGGCCGGCGCCACCCTGGTCT
>PLUC01000005.1 GCA_003165415.1 Holophagaceae bacterium | reverse complement strand
GGTTGGCCAATTAATCTGGAAGCCCAAAAGACGGATTGGTCAGCAAGGGGAAACCTTCAGCACTGGCGGCTTTGGCAAGATTTCGATCAAACACAACGAACGTCAGCGAAGACCGTTTGGCGCCAACCCGAAGCGCTGATGCCAAGTGGACCGAATCCGCACCTCGAAGGCCCAATGAACGATGAGTCCGGACGAGGATGCCAGAGACGTTGCAGATTTCCTGATCCAGGTCGATCTTCGAATAATCCTGCTCCCATGCATGGAGAAAGAGAGCATTGATCTTATTGAGTTGGTTTATGGAGTATTTCTTACCGGCGAATGCTGCCAGGGTTTCCGGGAAGGCCAAGACCGAGGTGAATTGAAGGTCGGGAGCTAATTTCATCAAGCCATCACGGAGGAATTCGTGGTGCGGTTCTCGGCTGTCAAAGAGTTTGACGATGGCGGAACTGTCCAAATAGACATTCACCGCCGCCCCGCTGAGACGATTTCACTCAAGCTCTTCCCACCGGGCCCCTCGATTGCCTCGGGCAGTCTAAAGGCATGAGGAGGTGCAAAGCGAACTCCCGGGATCTGTCCTGGAGTGCCCGGCATCGTTTCGACGGGTACCACAAGAAAGGGAGTGGATGCCGTCACCAGAAGGGGTTCCTGCCTAGCCAGGGACCCGAGGGAAAAGAACTGTTTTCTTGCTTCAGTTGGCTGGATGGAACGCATGGTACACCTCAAGTACTGGAAGTGTACGCTCCGGGTGAAATTCGGCAAGGCCTTAGAAGCGTTCGAGACCGGAACGGACATTCTTGCGGTGTTCAAAGTGGGCTGTGGGCCCTTCTGACTGACTTTCCGAACATCTCGAAGTCACTTCTTGCGAATTAGCTCGTCGGCGGCCGCCAAACCTGTCTGCTCCCATTCCCAAATGATCTGGTCGAGCTTCCGGCCATTGGCGATCCATTCCCGGTAAAGGGGGACCTCCTCGGGTCGGAGGCTTCGGGGGCATCACTCTGGGCCCAGTCATGGCCTGCATTAAATAGTGTAGTCCATGGTTGACAACTTGTTATCCAAGGTTAACATATCAGCTATGAAGACGATCCTGACCACCGACAAATATGAGGCTTGGTTCAACGGCCTGAAGGACTCGATGGCTAAGAAGCGGATCACGGCCAGGATCCAACGGATGGAGGACGACAACTTCGGTGACTGTGCTCCGGTCGTCGAGGGCGTTTCGAGAATTCATTGCGGGTCCGGTTATCGGGTCTACTTCATCCAGAACAGGATTGAGATCGTCATCCTGCTTGCTGGGGGCGACCAGAGCACGCAGGAAAAGGACATTGAGGCCGCCATCAACCTTTCGAAGGAACTCTAGGAGGAAACCATGGGACTCAAGCTGAACAAATGGAAAATTGAGGACTACCTCCGAACCGAGGAGGACATTGCTGAATACTGGGCCGCCTGCCTGATCGAGGGCGGGGACGATCCGGCCTTCCTCACCAAGGCGCTCGGAGAGATCGCTAGGACCCGGGGCATGTCCCAGCTCGCCCGGGATACCGGCATCAGCAGGGAGGGGCTCTACAAGGCCCTGTCTGGCGAGGGCAACCCGGAGTTCGCCACTGTTTTGAAGGTAATTAACGCGCTTGGGCTCAAGCTACGGGCTAGCTGACCTCATGCCCCCCGTGCCAATAATATTGAGACAGATCTTTTAGACTCGTCTCGGCTAAGGTGGGCATGGAAGGAAATGGAATGACGAAGGTTGTCAATTTGGGGAACGGCGAGGTGCAGGTTGCCCGCCCAAAGCGTCGGCTGTTCACGGCTGACTACAAGCTGAAGATCCTGGCTGAGGCCAATGCCTGCAAACAATGCACATCGAAGCACAGATCGCTGCGTTGACGGCACGCCTCCAACAACTGCGGTCGTAGACGAAAAACATGGCGGGTGTAGCCAAGATGGCTACACTTATGCATGAGGGTGATCCATGCGTCAGATATCACTACGAGAATTCCGGACCAGGGGGGCCAAAGCCCTGGAGTCCATCCCCACGGGGGAAACAGTCCTGCTGTCTGGACAGCAAGGACCAGCCTATTTCCTTGTGCCCGTGTTTGGGGATGTCGTCCTGGAAGACAAGGAATTGCGACGGGCCATGGCAAAAGCAAGCCTGCGTGAAAGTTGGCGCATTGCCGAGGCAACTGGCTTGGATCAGATAAGTGATGAAGAAATCGAATACGAGATTGATCAGGTCCGCACAGCAAGGCATCGGCGGAAGGCCGGATGAGGCTTGTTGCTCTCGATACGAATATCATTGTCTCGGCTGGTATTAGGCCGGTAGGTGTCCCGGCGAAAATCATCATGGACTGGGTGTTGGAAGGGCGCGTGCAGGTCGTAATTAGCCCGTGGATTATTGATGAATACCGGGGTGTCGTAAACCGGGAAAAGTTCCGTCGTTACGGGTTTCCGCCTCAATGGCTGGATTTCTTGATTGAGGGGAGTCTTTGTATTCCAGACCCTTCTCCATGGCCCCACCCTGTTCCAGACCCAAAGGATGCCCCGTTTTTGGCCTTAGCTAACGCCACTGGTGCTTGGCTGGTGACAGGTAATCTCAAGCATTTCGAGGAGTCGATCCGGGAGGGGGTCGTTGTGCTCTCGCCCCGTGACTACTTGGATTACCTCTCCGGAACAGGAAGGGCGTAGCGGAGAATACCGCCTACGCTGCCAGTTTCAGCAGCGATTGCGGCATTGCCCGTGTGACCACGGCGGCGGCCAGCAGCCTGGGCAGGATTGCCTTTAGCTCGAAGCGGCGGTTGAAGCGGTAGCTGAACTCCGCCGGGTAGCGGTCAGTGAAAGATGTTCCCAGCCGTTGGACTGGTCTGCTTCCGGCAAACCTGGCACTGGAAGTGGCCCCTGGCGATCCGGCAATGCCGCTTGGAGCCGCAGTCTGAATACACGAACCCATGCCAAGGGCACCCCGTCGATGCCGGGCATGGCGGGCCTCCTGCGCGGCATCGGGCAGGTCGGCCTTGGCCAGTGGACTCAGGGCATCCAGACCCTGGGGGCTCTGTCCCAGGATCTGTTACCGGGGCCCATGGAGGTTCTCAGGGTGGTCTACCTGGGTCGGGCGATGGCGGCGGTGGGGCGGTCGGGCGATGCCCGGAAGATCCGCGCGGCGACCCTGGCCCGCACCAAGAACCCTACGCTGGGGGCTGATGTGGCGGAGGCGGCGTTGGCGGGCCTGGAGGCCCGGGTGGCGGCGGCCATCGCCTTGGACCACCTGGGGCGGGAGGCCGCCGCCGCGGAACGCTGGGCGGAAGCGGCGCGCCATTGGAGCGAACTCCTGCGGCTCGGTGGGGAGGCCCTGCCGGGGATGGCGGCCTGTCGCCACAACCTCGCCCTGGCCTGCGAGGGCCAGGAACAATGGGACCAAGCTGCCACTGGCTGGGAGGCCGCCCTGGCCGCCCTGCCCAGGCGCACCACCAAGGCCCAGGTGAAGTCCGGGTCTGCCTCTGGGGGCCTCTGCCCCGAGACCCTGCTCCGGCGCCGGGAGTGGATCGAACGCCGCGCATTGGAACTGCGCCAGCGCACGGGGCGGGTGGACGAGGTCCTGCGGCAGCGCAAGGCCCTGATCAAGCGGACTCCCCTGGACCTGGAACTGCGTCTGGAACAGGCGGAAACCCTCATGAGTCAGGACGAGGTCCGGGCGGCGGAGCGGGAGATCCTCGCCGTCCTGCGCCTAGCGCCCGATCATCCGGGCGCCCTGGAAGCCAGCGCCCGGATCCACCTGATGGAGGGCCTGCCCAAGGCCGCTGAACGGCCCCTGAGGCGGGTGCTCGCCCTTGATCCAGGCCGAGCCTTCGCTCGTCTGGCACTGGCCGAGGCCCTGGCGGCCCAGGCTGAGGACCTGCCCAGGGGCGCGCGCAATGAGGCGGTGCGGATGCTGGAGGAAGCACGTGGGCCTGGCTTTTCTCCCACCGTACTCTCCAGAGTTGAACCCGGAGGAGCAGGTCTGGGATGAGTTGAGAGAAAAATCCCTCGCCAACTGGGTCTTTGCCACCCTGGACGCTGCTCTTGATGCAGCCAGGGAGGGGCTTGCCGCGATGGCCAACCTTCCGGAAGCCCTCATGAGGCTTGCCGGAAGGAGTTGGATATTAGATCCTCTTTGATTGAGAATTGGTATAATACCCGCATCAAAACCGGGTTTCGGAAGCATGTGGATAACCAAACTTCTCTTTGCCGTAGATGGGCGGGGACTTGCGCTTGTTGAATCCAAACACGGGGTTCCTCCTTGGCGGTTTCAATCCAGCTTGAATTTCGGATCAGTGATGAGTTTGAAACCTTCCTTGCGTGCTGCCCTGGCCAGTTCCAGGTCGTAGACGGCAAAGAGAACCGTGCTGGAAGGTCCAAGCTCCTTGGCGGCAGCGAGGTGGATGGCATCGAAGGCACGCAACTGGTACGACCGCGTGAGCACCCCCGCCACTTCAAGGATGGAATCGGTCGGGACCGGATTGAAACGGTGCCAGGAGGCCAGGAACTCGCGCACGGCAGCGACCCGCTCGTCGTCATCCAGATCGGACTTCCGGGCAAGGGCGGAGAGCACCTCCACGAAGGCGATGGAGACGCTACGCACGGGTTTGCGGTCCACTGCTTTGTGGACCTCCTTGGAATTTTCCTCCTGGACCAGGAGCTTCACGATGGCGCTGGTATCGAGGTAGATCACCTCCGCCCCTCCGATACCAACTCGGCCAGGGACTTGCCACCCTTGTGCCGGGGAACCAGCATCATGGGTGGAACGAACTCGTCAGCGGGGACGGCGGCGGCTTCGATGATGGACCGAACCTCGCCTTCCAGGGAGGTTCGGTGCTGGGCGGCACGGATCCTCAAGGCGCTATGGGCACGCTCCGAGACATTGCGAACAAGGATTTGGGGCACTGTTTCACCTCTTACTAGCAATGATAGATGAAACTATCAATTTCGCAAGAGATTTCCCAAAATTCAGCGTCAAGAGCGGGGTCGGATTCCATTGTGATAGAGCCAAGACGTTTCCTATTCGTCTTTATGACAGTTGGGTCGAAAGAGTGTCCAACCCCCAGGGTGCATTCCTTGCGGAGCGCACCCCTCCCTGAAGGAAGGGGTTTGCGCCAACATTTTGATCATGAGCGAAGCGGGAAAACTGTTTTCTTAGACCACCCTGTCGAGTCTACCGCCTAGCC
>PLUC01000172.1 GCA_003165415.1 Holophagaceae bacterium | reverse complement strand
GCTGTCATGGATGGTCCCGAAGCATGGGTGACCGGCCCCGGGCTACGACAGGGCTTTGCTATCGCCTAGCCAAAGTTCCGCACCTCCGTCCCCAATTGGGCCTATCGGCGCACGATAGGCCCAATGCTTTCAGTCAGCGAACTCAAAACTTGGCAAAATAGTGGCTAAAATATTTTCATGATACCCTTGTTTTTAAAGCCGATTGACGCATATTAGTGGCGTCATGTTCATCAAGAAATCCATTTCCAAGCACGGTGACAAGACCTACGTCAGCCATGTGCTGGTGGAATCGGTGCTGACCTCCGCGGGCCCCCGGCAGAAGACGATTTGCAACCTGGGCAAGATGGATCCCGGCCCCAAGGATGACTGGCTGGCCCTGGCCGAGCGGATCCAGGCGGCCCTGGGTGGACAACCGTCGCTGTTCCCGGACCCCCGGGTGGATCGGGCCGTCGCCAAGATCCGCGAGCGTCAGGCGAAGGCCGCTCCCATGGCCCTGGAAAATCCGCCCACCGAGGAGGCGGCCGTGCCCGATGTGGTCCCGGTGAAGACCTCGGGGGTCAAATGCCAGGATCTGAGGAAAGCCGGCCCGCTCCACGTGGGGCACCAGATGTGGCAGCGCCTGCAGATGGAATCGGTACTGAAGGCCGTTGGCCTTTCGGCGCCGGCCAGGAAGTTGACGGAGCTAATGACCTTGAATCGCCTGGTCAACCCCTGCTCTGAACTGGCGATGGTGGGCTGGTCCAGGCGGGAAGCGATCGACGACATCCTTGGTGTGGAGAGCGAGACACTGAACGAGGATAAGTTCTACCGGAACATGGACAAGCTGCACGGGCATCGCATGGAGATCGAGCGGGAGCTGTATGCGCGGGAGAAATCCCTGTTCAACCTCGAAGGCTCGCTGGTGCTCTACGATCTGACCAACACCTACTTCGAAGGCCAGGCCGCCCGGAACCCGAAGGCCAAGCGCGGCCACAGCAAGGAGAAGCGGACCGACTGCAAACTGGTGGCCATGGGCCTGATGCTGGACGCGGAAGGTTTTCCGATCGGGCATGAGGTCTACGCCGGGAACACCATCGACGGGACCACGGTGAAGGCCATGCTCGATGGCCTGGAAACCCGGACCGGCCGCAAAGGCGGAACCACCGTGGTCATGGACCGGGGCTTCGCCAGCGAGGACAACCTGAAGCTGGTGCGGGCGCGGCATTACGACTACCTGATGGCCGGCTTCCAGAACCAGCGGACCCCACTGCTGAAGGACTTCGAGGACCTGGAAGGCTGGGAGGAAATCCAGCCCAGCGCCAACAAGGTGCCGGTCCAGATCAAGCGCATCGAGAAGGGCGACGAAGTGTTCCTGCTGTGCGTGAGTCCGGCCAGGGCCGAGAAGGAAAGGGCCATCCGGGAGCGCCAGGAGAAGAGGCTGGTGAAGGATCTGGAGGCACTCACCACGACCGTGGCGAAGGCCCTGGAACGGGGCGAGCCCATGGAGGACAAGGAACTGGGTGAGCGCATCGGCCGGCTGCGGGAACGCTATCCCAGGGCAGCCCGGTACTACGAGATGGACCGCAAGAACGGACTCCTGGGATGGGCGGTGAAGACCGAGCAACTGGCTCGGGCGGTGGAGTTGGACGGCGCCTATTTCCTGCGGACCAGCCGCAAGGACATGGGGCCGGAAGAGATCTGGCGGACCTACATCGCCCTCACCCGGATCGAGTCAGCCTTCCGCGATCTCAAGGGGACTCTGGACATGCGCCCGGTCTACCACCAAAAGGAGATCCGGGTGGAAACCCACATATTTCTCGCGGTGTTGGCCTTCCACCTTCAGGCGGTCATTGAGCGGACGCTCCGGGAAGCGGGAGACCATCGCAGTTGGGAAACGGTGCGCGAAGAACTCGGCACCCACCAGGTGGTCACCACACTCCTCCCGGCCGCCGACGGCAGGACCCTGGCCATCCGCAGGGGCAGCGTCCCCGACCGAAAAGTCGGGGAAATCTACCGCCACTTGGACGTGGATCCGGAGCCCATGACCCCGATCAGGACCTGGCTCTGAAGCCGTTCTGGACACCCCGGGAAATAGTGGCTAAAACGAGGTGTCGGGATTGGTAACAAAGATAGTTAGAGACTTTCGTGCGGAACTTGGGTTAACCTTAGCCAGCGAAGGTTAATCCTCTCTCTCCACATTCTTGAAAGCGTCAGCCAGGGTGGCCCGCTTGAACGGCTGCATGTTCTTGGCGGCGTCCAGGTCGCCCCGCTCCTGGTCCATCTCGAACTGCTTGACGGACAGGCCGATGCGGTGCTCGGTGGGGTCGAGCTTGACGATCTTCATGGTCAGTTCCTGGCCGGCGGAGAACTCTTTGGTGATGTCCTCCACCCGCTTGCGGGAGAGCTCGCTCACGTGCACCAGTCCCTCGATGCCTTCGCCCAGGTCCACGAACGCGCCGAAGTCGGTCAGGCGGGCGATGGTGCCGGTGATGGTGTCGCCCACGTGGTGGCCTTCGAAGAAGATCTCCCAGACGTTGGGTTCCATCTGCTTGACGCCCAGGCTCATGCGCTGGTTGAGGGGGTCCAGGCTCAGCACCTTGGAGGTGACCGAGTCGCCCTTCTTGACGATCTCGCCGGGATGCTTGATCTTCTTGGTCCAGCTGAAGTCGGAGACGTGGATCAGGCCGTCGATGCCCTCCTCCAGCTCCACGAAGGCGCCGAACTCGGTGATGTTGCGAACCGTGCCGGTGACGATCTGGCCGATGTTGTATTTCTCGGCCACCTCCATCCAGGGGTTGGGGGTGATCTGCTTCATGCCCAGGGAGATCCGGCGGCTTTCGGGATCCACCTGAAGGATCTGGGCCTCGACCATGTCGCCGAGATTGACCATGCCCTTGGCGGACTTCACCTTCTTGGTCCAGCTCATCTCGCTCACGTGCACCAGGCCCTCGACGCCGGGCTCGAGCTCGACGAATGCGCCGTAGTCAGTAATGGAGACCACCTTGCCCTTGACGGTGGCGTTCACGGGATAGCGCTCTTCCACGGTGAGCCAGGGATCCGGGAACTTCTGCTTGTAGCCCAGGGAGACGCGCTCGGTCTCCTTGTCGTACTTGAGGATGGCCACTTCCACCTTGTCGCCCACCTGGAACATCTCGCTGGGGTGGTTCAGGCGGCCCCAGGACATGTCGGTGATGTGCAGCAGGCCGTCCACCCCGCCCAGGTCCACGAAGGCCCCGTACTCGGTGATGTTCTTGACGGTGCCTTCCACCAGCTTGCCTTCTTCCAGGCCGGCCAGGGTCTCTTCCTTCATATTGGCGTTGATGGTCTCCAGGAACAGCTTGCGGCTGAGCACGATGTTGCCGCGCCGGCGGTTGACCTTGATGACCTTCATGTCGAAGGACTTGCCCAGGAACGGGTCCAGGTTGCGCACCGGCTTGGTGTCCACCTGGGAACCGGGCAGGAAGGCGCGGATGCCGATGTCCACGGCCAGGCCGCCCTTGACCTTCTCCAGCACCACGCCGTGGACGGTGAGGTTGGCCCGGAAGGCCTTCTCCACTTCGTCCCAGATCTTCATCTTCTCGGCCCGCTCGCGGGAAAGGCGGACGTTGCCGTTCTGGTCTTCCAGGTGCTCCAGCAGCACTTCCACCACGTCGCCCACGGCCACGCCGACGGTGCCGTCGGGATTGTTGAACTCATCCAGGTTGACCGTGCCCGAGCCCTTGTAGCCGATGTCGATGATGACATCCTTGCCGCGGATCTCGACCACCACGCCGCGCACCACTTCTTCTTCGCGGAGCGCGCGGGTCTCGCTGCCAAGGGCTTCGAGGAACTCCTGGGAGTCAGGGGTCTCGTCCTCCAGCATGGATGCATCAAGCACCGTGATGCGGCCCATCTGCTTGGAGCCTTTGCCCTTGATGAGTGTTGAAAGTTGGGACATTCGTCCACCTCTAATAGTTGCCCCCTCCTGGAGGGCTGGAATCCCGGCACATGCGTCCGGCAGAAACGCTAGGTTATCGCGGAAACGGGGCTTTACCCAGGGGAAAAACGAGGAAATGGCTAGCAGCCGTTGCGGAGCTTGCTCCGTTACGGCTGTCTTGTGCCCAGCACGAACGCCTTGTCAAAACGGGATCCCACGGTGCTACCGGGCTCCGGCCTCCGCCAGGAGCACCGGGATGACGTCCACGTCCGCCTGGGGGGAGGGTCCCTGCTCGCCGGGGGGCAGGTGGTTGTTGAGCATGACCGAGAAGGCGAGCCGTTCTCCGCCGGCGGTGGTGACGTAGCCGGACAGGGCGGTGGTGAATTTCATGGTGCCGGTCTTGGCCCGGACGTTGCCGGCGGCGGCGGTGCCCTCCATGCGGTGCCGTAGGGTGCCGTCCACGCCGGCGATGGGCAGCAGCGCCCGGAACGCCGCGCCTTCGGGCTGGCGGTCCATGTAGGTGAGCAACTGGACGATGGCGTCGGGCGTCAGCAGGTTCTTGCGGGAGAGGCCGGAGGCTTCCTCCAGCACCGCGTCGCCCGGGGCCAGGCCGGTCCGGGCCATCCAGGCGGCCATGGCCAGGATCCCCCGGTGGTTGGCGCTGGCCTGGCCCGAACGCCGGACGCCTGCCTGCAGCAGAATGAGCTGTGCATAGAGGTTGTTGGACGTCTTGGTCAGGTCCCGGAGGATCTCCAGGAGCGGCGGACTGTCCAGGTGTCCCAGTTCCACCAGCGAGCCCGGTTCCAGGGGGGCGGGCCGGTCCTGGAAGTGCATGGACCTCACCTGGCCCATGACCTGGATGCCGTGCCGGGCCAGGGCCCGCTCCAGGAGGCGGGCGGACCACAGGGCCGCATCATGGACGGTCACGGTGAGCCGCACCGGGGCCGCGCCGGGGGCCAGATCGCCGGTCACCCGGATGGTGGCTTCCCCCGGCAGGCGGGTGGCCCGGATCCCATGGTCCCCGGAAGCGAGGGTGCGCGTGTCGTTGCGGAAGGTGAACAGGCCCTGGCCGGGCTGGGCCAGCAGGAAGCAGGGCCGGCCGGGAACGGACGCCGGGTAGACCCACAGGTCCACCACGTTGTGGTGGAGGGTGAGGGCGGTGGCTTCGGCCCCGTAGGCGAACTCGAGATCCTGCCATTCCCAGCCGGGGCCGTAGGGCGGCTCGGCGAAAAAGCTGTCGTCGCCCACCAGGTCGCCCTGGACGGCGCGCACGCCCTGGTCCTGGAGCTGCTGGGCCAGGGCTTCCAGCGGATCGCCCTGGGATGGGCCGCCATTCCAGGGGCGCATCAGGGTGGGGTCGCCCCGGCCGTACAGGACCAGGTCGCCGGCCAGCACGCCGTCGGCGCCGGGCCGGGCGGAACCATAGAGGGAGGTGTGGATACGCATTCCCGGACCCAGCTCCTGCAGGGCCATGGCCACGGTGAACAGCTTGGTGTTGGAGGCGGGGACGAAGTATTTCCCCGCATTGTGTTCGAACAGCACCTGGCCCGTGTCCAGGGAGACCACCTTGATGCCCCAGGTGGCGGCGGCGAAGCGGGGGGCCTCGATCAGCCGGCGGATGCCGGAGCCCAGGGCCGCGGCCGAGTCCGGGGGGAGGGCCCGGGTCTGGGGGGCCGGGGCCGGGACGGGGCCCCTGGCCAGGACGGGCGGACCCAGGAGCAGGCCGAGCAGGACCCAGCGGCCGAGCCGGCCCGGGGCGAACCCCTCCCGCCCGCCCGCCTGGGGCTGGGGGGGAAAGCCTGACGAAGTGGACCTATCCTCTTTGATCAGCTGCTCCCATGGAACCCCAACCACTTTCGACCGGGCTCCCCCGCCTGTCAACACGGGTCTCGACGGCCCCTGCGAAGGCGGTCATAAGTTCATGTATTGACAAAACTGGACTATGCAGAAAAAGAGACTACCCTGGACTCCTTCTTCTTCCGGAGTCGCCATGCTTGCCCTGGTCCTTGTTCTCGCCCTGACCCAAACCCCCGTCGCCCAGCCCGCCCCCGCCTGGAGCGCCACCACAAAGGAAGCCGCCGCCACCGAGGCCAACAAGCGGGTGCTGGCCGCCGGCAAGCCGCTCACCATCACCGGCGAAGTGGTGGACGTCTCCTGCTACACCCAGCTTGGCAAGCGCGGCGAGGCCCACAAGGCCTGCGGCGCCCAGTGCGTGCTGCACGGAGCGCCGGTGGGCATCGTCACCGCGGACAACACGCTGTATATCCTGATGCCCGAGCCCCACCATCCCCGCCGCGACGGCCAAGTGAGCCTGGCCAAGGAATACGCCGCGAAGATGGGCGACACCGTCACCGTGTCCGGCATGTCCTCCGAGCACGGCGGCATCCACACCCTCTTCCTGGCCGCCCAATAAACTAGGCCACCGGATTGCGCAGGACCCCCAGGCCCTGCACCTCGCATTCCACCACATCCCCGGGATGGAGGAATTCCGGCGGGACGCGGGCGAAGCCCACCCCGGCGGGGGTGCCGGTGGCGATGATGTCCCCGGGCAGCAGGGTCATGCCCTGGGACAGCCACGCCACGGTCGCCGGGATGTTGAAGATCATGTCGGCGGTGGAGCCGTCCTGCTTGGTGACGCCGTTGACCTTGCAGGTCAGGCGCAGGGCGTGGGGGTCCGGCACCTCGTCGGCGGTGATGAGCCAGGGACCCATGGGGCAGGTGCCGTCCAGGCTCTTGCCCTTGAAGAACTGGCCGCCGTGCCCGGTCTGCACGTCCCGGGCGGACACGTCGTTGATGACGGTGTAGCCGAACACGTGTTCCATGGCCCGTTCCCGGGGGATGTCCGCGCCGCCCTGACCGATGACCACGCCCAGCTCCACCTCCCAGTCCAGCTGGGTGGTGACGCCCTGGTGCGCGGGGATGACCGCCTCCGGGGCCAGCACGGTGGTGGTGTTCTTGGTGAAGAAGATGGGCCGGGTGGGCAGTTTCTGCGGTTCCAGCTTGCCCCGGGCCGCCGCCGCCTCCTTGCTGTGCTCGGCGTAGTTCCAGCCCAGGCAGAAGATGTTCCGCCGGGGTTCGGGGATGGGCGCCACCAGCTGGATTCCGGCCAGGGGCGCGCGGGGTTCCCGCGCCAGGGCTTCCCGGGCCGTGGCGAGGCCCGCCTCGCCCCAGGCGATGAGTTCCAGGAGCGAGGCGAACGGCAGGGGCACGAAGGTATCCGCGCCGGCCAGGACCCCCACGGAGGTTCCGGACTGTGAAAGATAGGTAAAGAACCGCATGGGGCCCCCTTGGATTTTCCCCAAGCTTAGCGCGGATCTTCTTGTTCAGCCCCTCGGAAAGGGTCAGTGGGCCGCTAGATCCTGCAAGGTCCGCACCCGGGTCTCGCCGCGGATGGAATCCACCGCCTCGCAGGCGGCCAGGGCGGCGCTCATGTTGGTGATGCAGGGGATCTTCAGGCGCAGGGACTGGCGCCGGATGTTGGTCTCGTCGGCGTAGGCGTTCTTGCCCTGGGGGGTGTTCACCACCCAGTGGATCTCGCCGTTCTTCAGCAGGTCCACGGCGTTGGGCCGGCCTTCGTTGACCTTGTGGATCCGGCGCACGCGGTAGCCGGCCTTTTCCAGGGCGTCGGCGGTGCCTTCGGTGGCGCACAGGCCGAAGCCCAGCGACACCAGGCGCCGCACCAGCTCGGGCAGCTGGGGCTTATCCTGGTCCTTGACGCTGAGGAACACGGTGCCGCTAAGGGGCAGGGCCAGGCCCGAGGCCTCCAGGGCCTTGGCGTAGGCTTCGCCGAAGGTGGAGCCCAGGCCCATCACTTCACCGGTGGAGCGCATCTCCGGGCCCAGCACCGGGTCGACCCCGGGGAACTTGGCGAAGGGGAACACTACGCCCTTCACGGCGATGGCCAGGGGGTGGCCGTCGACGACGCCCTGCTCGGCCAGGGACACGCCCAGGCCGATGCGGGCGGCGACGCTGGCCCAGTTGACACCGGTGGCCTTGGAAATGAAGGGGACGGTGCGGCTGGCCCTGGGGTTGGCCTCCAGGCAGTAGGGCACGCCGTCCTTGATGGCCCACTGCAGGTTCAGCAGGCCGCGCACGCCCAGCTCGAAGGCCAGGCGCCGGCTGTGCTCCTTGACTTCGGCCAGGACGCCGCCGGGGATGCCCAGAGGCGGGAACACGGCGAAGGAATCGCCGGAGTGCACGCCGGCCTCCTCGATGTGGGCCATCACCCCGGCGATGGCCACGCTCTCGCCGTCGCACACCAAGTCCACGTCCAGCTCCGGGGCGTTCTCCAGGTAGCGGTCGATGAGCACCGGCCGGTCCTCGCTCACCAGTACGGCCTCGCGCATGTAGCGGGCCAGCTCGGCGTCGTCGAACACGATGGCCATGCCCCGGCCGCCCAGGACATAGCTGGGACGCACCATCACCGGGTAGCTCAGGGACTGGGCCACGGCCAGGGCCTCTTCCTGGCTGGCGGCCATGCCCCAGGGAGCGGCGGGGATGCCCAGCTTGCGGATCACTTCGCCGAACCGGTTGCGGTCCTCGGCGTCCTGGATGGCCTGGTGGGCGGTGCCCAGCAGGGGGATGCCGGCGGCCTCCAGCCGTCCGGCCAGTTTCAGCGGGGTCTGGCCGCCGAACTGGGTGAACACGCCCAGAAGCTTGCCGCAGGTGGCCTCCCGGTCCACCACCGCCTTCACGTCCTCGAAGGTGAGCGGCTCGAAGTAGAGCCGGTCGGAGATGTCGAAATCGGTGCTCACGGTCTCCGGGTTGCAGTTGATGAGGATGGCCTCCACCCCCTGGGCGCGGATGGCCTCCACCGCCTGCACGCAGCAGCAGTCGAACTCGATGCCCTGGCCGATGCGGTTGGGGCCGGAGCCCAGGACGATGGCCTTGGGCCGGCCGCTGGGCGGGGCTTCGGAGCGCTCCTCCCAGGTCTGGTAGAGGTACGGCGTCTCCGCCTCGAATTCCCCGGAGCAGGTGTCCACCCGCTTCACCGCCCGGTGCATGCCCCGGGTCTGGCACAGCCGGGCGGCATCGTCCTCCCCGGCGCCGCAGAAGCGGCCGATCTGGATGTCGCTGAACCCGGCCCGCTTGGCCTTCAGGTGCAGCTCCGGCGGCAGGCTGTCCAGGGGGAAGCCGCGCAGGCGGCCCTCCAGGACCATGATCTCTTCCATCTCCCGGATGAACCATGGCGAGATGTGGGTGAGCCGGTGCAGCTCCTCCACGGTGTGGCCCACCTGGAGCGCCCTGTAGATCCAGAAGATGCGCTGGGGTCCGGGCATCAGGAGATGTTCCTTGAGCCGGGCCAGGTCCAGCTTGCCGCGCAGGGTGCCGGCCAGGCCCAGGTAGCCTTCCTCCAGGCTGCGCAGGGCCTTCTGCAGGGCCTCCTGGAAGCCGCGGCCGATGGCCATGGCCTCGCCCACGCTCTTCATCTGGATGCCCAGCACCGGCTCGGTCTCGGGGAACTTCTCGAAGGTGAACCGCGGCACTTTGACCACCACATAGTCCAGCACCGGCTCGAAGGCGGCCTTGGTGCGCCCGGTGATGACGTTGGGCAGTTCCCAGAGGCGGTAGCCCAGAGCCAGCTTGGTGGCCACCCAGGCGATGGGGAAGCCGGTGGCCTTGCTGGCCAGGGCCGAGGAGCGAGACACCCGCGGGTTCATCTCGATGACGATCATCCGGCCCAGCTCGGAGTTGAGGGCGAACTGGATGTTGCTGCCGCCGGTCTCCACTCCGACCCCGCGGATCACGGCCTTGGCGGCTTCGCGCATGCGCTGGTATTCCGGGTCGGTGAGGGTGAGGATGGGCGCCACGGTGATGCTGTCACCGGTGTGGATGCCCATGGGATCGATGTTCTCGATGCCGCAGATGATCTCCACGTTGTCGTCCAGGTCGCGCACCACCTCCAGCTCGAACTCCTTCCAGCCGAGGATGCTCTCCTCCACCAGCACCTGGTGGATGGGCGAGAGGTCCAGGCCGCGCTGGATGATGGCCTCGAACTCGTCGATGTTGTAGGCGATGCCGCCGCCGCTGCCGCCCAGGGTGTAGGAAGGGCGCACGATGGCGGGATAGCCGGTGACCTTGGCCAGGGCCCGGGCCTCGTCCATGGTGTGGGCGAAGCCGCCGCGGCAGGTCTCCAGGCCCAGCTCCTCCATGAGGGCCTTGAACTGCTCCCGGTCCTCGCCCCGCTCGATGGCGGCGGGCTGGGCCCCGATCAGGCGCACCCCATAGCGCTCCAGCAGCCCGGCCCGGTGCGCCTCCATGGCCAGGTTCAGGGCGGTCTGGCCGCCCACCGTGGGCAGCAGCGCGTCCGGGCGCTCCCGCTCCAGGATCCGCTCCAGCACCGCCAGGCTGAGCGGCTCCACGTAGGTGGCGTCGGCCCGGGCCGGGTCGGTCATGATCGAGGCGGGGTTGGAGTTGAGCAGGATGGTGCGCACGCCCTCTTCGCGCAGGGCCTTGAGCGCCTGGGTGCCGGAGTAGTCGAACTCGCAGGCCTGGCCGATCTGGATGGGGCCCGCGCCCAGCACCAGCACGCTCTGGATGTCGAGGTTCTTAGGCATGGTGGGTCTCCATCATCCGGAGGAATCGGCCGAAGGCGCCGCGGGCGTCGTGGGGACCCGGCGAGGCTTCCGGGTGGTGCTGGAGACTGAAGATGGGCAGGGTGCGGTGCTGGAAGCCCTCCACGGTGCCGTCGGAAAGGTGGCGGTGGGTCACTTCCAGTTCCGGGGGCAGGCTGGCCTCGTCCACGGCGAAACCATGGTTCTGGGCGGTGATCTCCACCTTGTTCGTGCGCAGGTCCAGCACCGGCTGGTTGGCGCCCCGGTGCCCGAACTTCAGCTTGAAGGTGCTGGCCCCCAGGGCCTGGCCGAGCAGCTGATGGCCCAGGCAGATGCCGAAGATGGGCAGCTTGCCCACACAGGCCGCCACCTCCCGGCACATGCCGGGCAGCGCCGCCGGGTCCCCCGGTCCGTTGCCAAGAAAAAGCCCGCTGAAGCGGGCGGCGGTCAGTTCGCTGGCCGGGGTATCCCAGGGAAACACTTCCAGGTCCAGGCCCGACTGGTGCAGCTGATGCAGAATGGAGGCCTTGATGCCCCCGTCCAGGACCGCCACCCGGAACGCCGCGTCCTTCTCGGTATCGCCTCCGGGGATACGCGAGACGTAGGGACTTCTGGCCAGGATCTCGTAGCGGGCCGGGCAGCTCACCACCCCGGCCAGGGCCTGGCCGGACATGTCCGGCAGCTGGGCGGCCGCGGCCACCCCGGCCGCCAGCGGGCCGTCGGCTTCGGTCCAGATCAGGCCGGGCTGGGCGCCGGCGTCGCGCACGTACTGGGTGAGGGCCCGGGTGTCCACTTCGGTGATGACCGCCACCCGGTTGCGCTTCAGCCAGCCGCCCAGGTCCCCTTCGGCGAATTCGTGGTCGGGCAGGGTAGTGATGCGGCGGCAGATGAAGCCGGTGGCCCAGGGCCGGGGGCCCTCGTTGAGCCCGGCATGGATGCCGTAGATGCCCTGCTCCGGGAAGGTCATGCAGACCATCTGCCCGGCGAAGCTGGGATCGGTCATGATCTCCTGGTAGCCGGCCATGGCGGTGGTGAACACCACTTCCCCGCTGCCGCCCACGGCGAACGGGGCTTGGCCGGTAAAGGTCTCGCCATCTTTCAGGATCAGGTGCGCGAGCACGGGGCCTCCAAAAGCCGCCTTCAGGTGGTCCGCCCTACGGGCCCCTTGTTCCAGCTCGTCGTTCAGAGTAGAGCGTATTCAATTCAAGTGCTAGACTTGAACATGACAAATGGCTTGTGAGATAATGAATGTTTCCAAATTTGTCGATGATTTATCACCAGGTAAAAAATTTTTGCTGTGCACAGGTTTTTGTTTATGGCCGTCTTGGCTCCTCCTGTGGGTATTAGAGCTTGACCACCGTCCGTCCCACATGGGTCCCTGCCAGGATCTCCCGCACACAGCCGGTGATGCCGTCCAGGCCGATCTCGGTGCAGATCCGCTCCAGGTCCACGTGCCAGTCGGTGGCCAGGTGGCTCCAGATGCGCACGCGCCTTGCGGCGGGCTGGTTGACGGAATCGATGCCCGCCAGGGAGACGCCGCGCAGGATGAACGGGAATACCGAGGAGCTGAACCGGTTCCCGGCCGCCATGCCGCAGGTGGTGACCATGCCGCCGGCGGCGGTGCTTTTCACCAGGTACTCCAGGCCCGCGCCGCCGATGGTGTCCACCACCCCCGACCAGCGCTCTTTCAGCATGGGCCGGTCACTGGTCTCCAGGGCCTCCGGGGCCAGCACCTCCTGGGCGCCCAGCTGGCGCAGGCGGCCGCGCACCGGGCCTTCCTTGCGGGTCACGGCGGTCACCGGGCAGCCCAGCTTGGCCAGCAGGGCGATGGCGACCATGGCCACGCCGCCGGTGGCCCCGGTGACCAGCACCGGACCGTCGGCGCGGTGCCGCTCCTGGCTCAGGATGGCGTCCACGGCCAGGGCCGCGGTGAAACCCGCGGTGCCCAGGCGCATGCTCTCCACCGGGCTCAGGCCCACGGGCAGCGGCACCGCCCACTCGGCCGGGACCCGGACGTACTGGGCGAAGCCGCCCCAGTGGTCCATGCCCAGGCGGTAGCCGGTGACGATCACCGGGTCGCCGACGGCGAACAGCCCGGATGCGCTGGCGGCCACGGTGCCCGCCGCGTCAATGCCCGGGATGTGCGGATACTGCCTGGTGACGCCCGGGCTGCCGGTGGCGGAGAGGGCGTCCTTGTAGTTGATGGAGGAGTAGTCCACCCGAACCAGCAGCTCGCCCGCGGGCAGCTGGTCCAGGGCGAGGTCGGTGCGCACTTCGCCCTGGAAGGCGCCCTTGTCGTTCTGGGTGACCAGGTAGGCTGAGAATCGGGTCGTGGCGGACATGGCACCCTCGTCGCGGAAGGGGCGGCGCTCGCCCCGGAGGCAAAGCATACTATGGGGGCCCCGGATAGGGCAGGGCGCTCTGGCCCATGGCGAAGGGGGACCGTCCCTCGTTCGGTTGGAGCTGCGGCGGATGGCGTAAGCTGGGGTGGGGGTCCAGCCATGAACGTCATTGTCGATTTCACCGTCGTGCCCGTGGGCACCGGGGTTTCCCTTTCCCAGTACATTGCCGAGGTGGAGCGGGTGCTGGTGCGCGCCGGACTGCAGCACGAGCTGCATGCCAACGGCACCAACGTGGAAGGCGAATGGGACGCGGTCATGGGCGCCATCCGCGCCTGCCACGAAACCCTCCACGCCATGGGCGTGCCGCGCATCCACACGGACATCAAGCTGGGCACCCGCTCGGACCGGGAGCAGCACATGGCCGACAAGGTGGCCAGCGTGAAGGCCAAAATCTAATACCACTGGATCCGTTCGGGACGCAGCGGCCGTTCCGGGCACAAGCAACCGTAGCGGAGCAAGCTCCGTAACGGCTGCTACTGCA
>PLUC01000098.1 GCA_003165415.1 Holophagaceae bacterium | reverse complement strand
TGGCGGCCACCAGCCGCGATCTGGCCGCCATGGCGGCGGACGGGCGCTTCCGCAAGGACCTGTTCTACCGGCTGAACGTGCTGACCATTCCCCTCCCGCCCCTGCGGGAGCGGC
Source organism: Holophagaceae bacterium (assembly GCA_003165415.1). Classification (GTDB taxonomy): domain Bacteria; phylum Acidobacteriota; class Holophagae; order Holophagales; family Holophagaceae; genus Mesoterricola. The sequence continues at coordinate 2,725 of PLUC01000098.1, read as the reverse complement.
TGGACGACCTGGCCATGCTGTGCGAGCACCTGCTGGAGAAGACCGGCTCCAAGACCGGCAGCCCGGGGCGGGAACTGAGCCCCGGGGCCATGGAGCTCCTGCGCCGCCATGCCTGGCCCGGGAACGTGCGGGAGCTGCAGAACGTGCTGGAGCGGGCCATGATGAACACCGACGCGCACACCCTGCAGGTGGCCGATTTCAAGGAGCTGGAGGTGCTTCCCCGCAGGGCCGAGGCGGACATCCTCCCGCAGGGGTGCACCTTCGCGGAGGCCGTGGCGGAAGCCGAGCACCGCATTCTCGCATCGGCCCTGGAGGACTGCCATGGCAATGTGGCCGAAGCGGCCCGCCGCCTGGGCATCGGGCGGGCCACCTTCTACCGGAGGATGAGCGGATTCACTTCACCTGAAAGGTCTCCACGGTCCTGATGTCCGCGTAGGTCTCCAGCGGGTCCACCAGCACGGCGTCGCGCACCTTGGGATCCAGGACGTAGGTGTGGTCGTCCGCGGTGCGGACCGGGTCGCCCAGGGGGTCGAACACGTGGTTGCCCGCGCCGGCGAAGGTCTCCAGAGGATGCTCCGAGGCGGCCACACAGCAGCCGACGGTGAAGACCGCGTTCTCGATGGCCCGGGCCTGGAGCAGGGCGCGCAGGATGTGGTCCCGGCGCCAGGGCCACCAGGCCGGGGCCACCAGCACGTCGCAACGGGCCTGGAGGCGCAGGGCGCGGGCCTGCTCGGGGAAGCGCAGGTCGTTGCAGTTGAGCAGGCCCAGGGTCCAGTCCTTCAGCCGCACCGCGGCGTAGCGGTCGCCGGGCTCCCAGATCTCGAACTCGCCGTTGGGGCGGAACAGGTGGACCTTGTCGTAGCGGGCCTTCTCCTCGCCCCCCTGCCAGAGGGTCATGCGGTTGCGCCGGTCCTCGGTGAACGAGCCGAACAGGAAGGCGGTGGCCGGGCAATCCCCCGAAAGGGCCCGGAACCGCGCCCTGGCCAGGGCGGGGTCCAGCCGGCGCCGGTAGCCGTGCAGGAAGCTCTCCGGGAAGACGCAAAGGTCGGCCCCGGCCGCGCCGGCTGAGGCCCCCTCCTGTTCCATGCGCGCCAGGTTGGAGTCCACGTCCAGGCATACGAAGCGTGACAAGTGCAATTTCATCAGAGACTCCTTCGGACACCCATCATTGGATCATGCTGATCAAGGGATTCGGCAGCTTCCTGGAGGCTGGACGGGGCCTCCGGCGCCCGGATACCATTCCGGTTCCGGCCGGAATTTTCCGAGGTGCTGCTTTGCGATTCCATTTTCTGTCCCGCTGGCTACTATCAGGGCTCATGACCACGATCCTTGGCGCCCAAGCTCCCGTCGTCCACGGCGTCCAGACCGCCGACCTGGACCCCTCCGTCTCCCCCTGCCAGGACTTTTTCCAGTACGCCAACGGCAACTGGATCAAGGCCAACCCCATCCCGGCCGATCAGGCCAGCTGGGGCGCCTTCAACCAGGTGAAGGAACGCAACCGGCTCATCCTCAAGGAGATCCTGGAGGAGTCGGCCGCGGCCCAGGCGCCCCCCGGCAGCCTGCAGCAGAAGGTGGGCGACTTCTACGCCAGCGGCATGGACACCGGGGCCATCGAGCGGGCCGGGCTCAAGCCCCTGAAGCCGGCCCTGGCCAGGATCGACGCCATCCGCGGCGGCCAGGACCTGGCCGCGGCCCTGGCCCTGGCCCGGCTGGAGGGCGGCGGCCCCGGCTTCGGCTTCTACGTGGGCCAGGACGACAAGCTCAGCACCGCCTACATCGCCCAGTTCACCCAGGGCGGCCTCGGCCTCCCGGACCGGGACTACTACGCCAGCCAGGAACCGAAGTCCCAGGAGATCAGGGTCAAGTACCTGGACCACGTGGCCAGGATGTTCGCGCTCATGGGGGAGAAGCCCCTCCTGGCCAGGGCCCACGCGGGCATCGTGCTGGCCCTGGAGACCCGCCTGGCCGGGGCTTCCATGACCCGGGTGGAGCGCCGGGACCCCGACGCCGTCTACCACAAGATGACCCTGGCGGAACTGGCCGTGCTGGCTCCCGGCTTCGATTGGGCCCGTTACTGCCAGACCCTCGGGCTGCGGGAGGAGACCATCCTGGTGCGCCAGCCCGGGTTCTTCCGGGAGTTCTCGGCCATGGTCCAGGAGGTGCCCCTGGCCCAGTGGCAGACCTATCTCCGCTGGCAGGCCCTGAGCGATATGGCCTCCTGCCTCAGCGGGCCGCTGGAGCGGGAGAACTTCGCCTTCTACGGCACCACCCTCAACGGAATCAAGGAGATGAGCCCCCGCTGGAAGCGGGTGCAGGACGCCGCCGACCAGGATCTGGGCGAGGCCCTGGGCCGGCTCTACGTGGAGCGGGTCTTCCCCCGGGATGCCAAGGCCCGCGCCCTGGACCTGGTGGCGAACCTGCGCGCGGCCCTGGGCGACCGGATCCGCCACCTGGACTGGATGGGACCCGTCACCCGGGCGGCCGCCCTGGACAAGCTGGCCGCCCTCACCGTGAAGATCGGCTACCCCGACCGCTGGCGCGACTATTCGGGCCTGGAGGTCAGCCGCGGCGCCTACGCCGACAATGTCCTCCGCGCCCGGGCGTTCGAGACCCGGCGTGAACTGGCCAAGCTGGGGCGGCCCATCGACCGCGGCGAATGGGGGATGACCCCGCCCACGGTCAACGCCTACTACAACCCCCTGATGAACGAGATCGTGTTCCCGGC
>PLUC01000230.1 GCA_003165415.1 Holophagaceae bacterium | reverse complement strand
CCACTCCATGCCCGGGCAGAGCCCGTGCATGGAGTGGGGCTGGACTCCCTGCCCGGGATCACGCTAGAATCCAGGCTCGCTGGGGAGTAGCCAAGTGGTAAGGCAGCAGGTTTTGATCCTGCGTATCGAGGGTTCGAATCCTTCCTCCCCAACCATCTGACCAAGGCCCCGGAGGGGCCTTGATCCATTGAGGAAGGAATCGAATCAGCAATGGCGCGCCGGTAGGGCAAGCCGCGCACGCCTGCGTGCGCGGCGGTCCGCCACAGGCGGATGCCCGGGCGCAGCCAGTGCTGCGGAGCGCAGCGAATCCTTCCTCCCCAACCAACGAGTGGCCCGACCAACCGGTCGAGCTTTGGCGTGAACCATCACGAACGCCTGACGCTCCCTCCTCCCAGCTCAGACGCACCGCCGCTTCGAGTCTGCTCATCCGTGCGGCCACCCTGGCGAATCCAGCCAGGGGGAAGGCCGCATGGGACCGTCCTGGACGGGCAGGTCAAGTCAAGTGGCGGCGAACATCCAATTCATCATGGTTACATAATCAAACACGGGGATGCGCAGTTCCCTCCGAATGGCTTCCGAGCACGGGGGTAGATCCGTGCATTCCAGTACGATGGCCTTGATGGCAGGATGCTGTCCGACCAGGTTCCTGACCGCCTCGATGACTTCACTCCTGAACCTCTCCACGTCGAGAATGGCGTCGGGGTCCATGCGCACCTTGCGAAACTCGCCCACATCTTCAATCCCCGTGATGAAGACCTTCATGTCTTCGGTGATCCCCGCCTGTCGCAGGTGAGCCGCCGTCAGGTGCTTCTTGTCTGCGGTGACAATGCCGACCGCCGAACCCTGCTGGAGCATCTTGAGCACGACCGGGACCTGGAGCAGGCTTGAGGTGCACACGGGAAGATCGACGGCGTTGGCCAACACATCCTGCATGATGATGTTGAACCCGCAACTGGTGCTGATGAACCTCGCCCCTGCCGAGGCCAACTCGCTGGCGGCGTGGATGGAATGCTGGATCAGGGCCGGATCAAAGTGCTCGATCAGGGTTGAATAGCATGCCCCCTTGACCTCCTTGAACATGATCGGGAAGGGGAACGTGTCCGGATGCATGACGTTTCCCGGGATCTGCTCCAACTGGGACAGGGTGACCCCCTGGCCCGCTTCCCACTTGAGGATGCCGACCGGTTTTCCCGGAGAATTAGCTTTGGCAAAGTTCATTTTCTCACTCCTTTACCTTAGACGACCTTAATGGAAATTCCAAATGACTGGACTGGACCCGTGGATCCTCCAACAGGACGATACCCTCGCCTTCCATCTCGATCCACCCTGGCTTGAGCACCTAAGCCCGATGGCTCAACTCCAGGGCCATCGGGGCATGGCATGACCACATTCGCGGGAAGTTGGTTTTGAGAAAAAGCGGAGTAGGACATGCCCGCCCCGGGGGGACGTGTGGATAAATATTCAATGACCTGAGTCTTTAGTCAGCCCCGCATCCCAGAGTGACGGCTGAGACGTTAAGCACTGAAACCATGCTTTCGTATGTATAGAGAATATGTTCTTGCATCAACCTCCTAGCCAAGATTCCATCTTTGGCCCTGATCGCATCCAGGACCCGCTGGTGCTGCTCTGGAGTCTTCTGGAACGGTATGGAGTTACCCCTGTTCCGGTAGAAGCCGTCGAAGAAGAAAATATACAGATTGGAGCGCCAGAAAACCTGCCTGACGTACCTTTCCAGGTAAGGGTTGCCTGAAAGCTTCGCAATCCCCAGGTGGAAGTTCTCATTCGTGATTGAAAAAAGCTCTTTATCTTTCCGTTTTATCGAATTATTGGATTCCTGCATGAGTGTTTCCAACTTGTCCATGTCCTCCGGCCTGAACGCCGCGGCAGCCTCGGCTGCCGCTTCGCCCTCAAGGAGTTGCCGGACTGAGAACACATGCTCTGCATCCATGGGATCTGGCAAGGGGATGAAGTAACCCCTCTTGCTGCGCTTTTCCAGAAAACCTTCGGCCAGGAGTCGGTCGAGGGCATGGGAGACCGGCGTCCTGCTGAGCCCCAGCTTTTCCGCCAGGATGGTTTCCAACAGGGAATCCCCAGGCCTGAAGTGGTTCATGACTATCATCCGAATCATGGCTCGGTAGGCCACCTCCTCTTGGTTGATCTTGGTATTGGAATCGGTAATCACGGTTACCTCGCATGAAACCGGAAGGTGCTTCGATCCATTGATTTTCAATAAAGCCGGATGATCGAAGACGGATTTTTGGATGAATAAATTAATTAGTTTGTCAATTGATCTTATGCCGAATCCTTCCCCTGTCAAGTGCGGACGACTATTGTTTAGTATTTAAGTCGGCTAATTTTAATAGTTAGACTAATCAGACCTGACCACGGTACCGAGCATGACCACGCCGGTGAAAACCTCGAAGTTGTCCTCAAGCATCGCGCCGAGGACCTCTCGGCTCCCATCCGATGTGCGACGCCCTCGCCGCCGATACTGTGTGCGAGGCCGGGGAACGGAACACCATTCTGGCCCACTGCAGGGTCGTTGCCACGCAGGTGGACCCCAAATGTTGATTTCAGCGGACCGGGCTCAGATCAGACAGCCCCGCCCAAACACACGTTGATCAGGGCTTTCTTCCCCACAATATCAAATACCGCGACCACCACGCCACGGAGCCCCTTTCGCGGAGGTCGGTTTCCAGCCGCTGGATGCCGCGCTCGAAGGCTTCCAGGTCGATGAGATGAAGCGAGGAGAATGCCTTGTCGCGGTACGACTGAATGTCCGTGATGGTGCTGCGGAACTCAACCACCTCCTCCCGGATTCCGGTGAAACCAGCCATCGTCATCATTTCCCGCAGATCCAAGATCCGGGGATATCGCTGGAGTTCCACTTCGATGGTCTCAGGAAAATGGGTGGACAGTGGTTCGCGGTGTCGGATGATCTCCTCCGAATCCGTCGTCGTACAGACAAACCCACCCCGTTTCAGGACCCGGGCTGCCTCCTGGAAGTGAGTGGGCCGGTCTTCCACGTGATGGATCACGTCCACGGACAACACCAGGTCGAAGAATCCGTCGGGAAAGTCCATGCACTCCGCCCTTCCCTCTTTGATTCGGGCGGATGCCGCGTTGGCCTTAGCCTTCGTCATCATCTCCGCTGAGGGTTCGATCCCCCAGCCTTCGCAGCCCACGGTCTGCTCGAGGGCAACCAGATAGTTCCCGGTGCCACAGCCAACGTCCAGGATCCGCGAGGCGAAGGTCAACTGCCCACCCTCGATCAGGCGCTTCAGCACTCCCGGGTGGATGCGGCGGTGCTGGGCATATTCCGCAGCTAGACTGTCGTAATCCATGCTCATTTAATGTCTCCTTGTGCATCAAGGGTGGACTTGTTCTCCTGGCGATGGAACTGGACGCACCCCGAGGCGCATCTCAGGGCCACAAGGGCTGTTTCCATGATGCTAGTATAGAGTTCTCTTAATCTCTTTAATAACTAGCTGGGTCCAATTGAAAGATTTGTCATGGTTTCCGCACGATCCTTGTGGAGGAGGTCGCATCATGAAACATGTGCTCATCCTGGGGGCCGGCCGCGTCGCCCGGCCCTGTGTGCAGTATCTGCAGAAATACGAGTGGCTGAAACTGACGGTCGTGGAGGCGGTGCGGGAGAGCCTGGCCCGGGTCACCGGCTACCACCCCCGCACCACGGCCTTGAACCAAATCCTTCCCCAGGATCTTGCCGGTTTCATCGCCTCCCAGAAGGCGGACCTGGTCATCAACCTGCTTCCGGCGGAAAGCATCAACCAGGTGGCCCCCGCCTGCCTGAAGGCCAGCGCCAACCTAGTGCACCCGGTCTACGTGGACCCTGCCGTCAAGGCCATGGAGCCTCAGGTCAAGGAAGCGGGACTCTCCTGGATGTTCGAACTGGGCGTGGACCCGGGCATCGACCACATGTCCGCCGCCAAGAGCATCAACGCCATCCACGCGGAAGGCGGCAGAGTGGAGTCGTACAGGTCCATCTGCGGCGCCATCCCGTCCGCCGAGGCCAACACCAACCCATGGGGCTACAAGCTGTCCTGGGCGCCCGAAAGCCTCATCGGCGCCTCCCGGCGCACCGCCAGTTTCATGATGGACGGCAAGCTGGTGGAATGGCTCGACGGGGTCACCTACGAGCACGCCTTCCTGGAAGAGGTGGAAGGCCTTGGCTGGTTCGAGGTGTACGCCAACGCCGACTCCCTGCCGTATCTGGAGACTTACGGCATCCCCGAGGCCACGACCATCTTCCGGGCCACCTTCCGCTATGTGGGCTGGAGCGAGACCATTGTCGCCATGAACGCCCTGGGTTTGTTCAGCCAGGAGCGGGAGAAGCTCGAAGGCCTCACCTTCCGTGCCTTCCTGGCCAAGCGTTGCGGCGCCGCCGATCCCCCCGGCGCCGAAGCGGCCCTGTGCGCCAAGCTGGGCCTCCGGCCGGCCTCGGCCATCTTCCTGCGCCTGAAGTGGCTGGGATTGTTCGATGACCGGCCGATCCCGGCCTCCTGCGGCTGCAGCCGGGACCTGGTGCGCCTGCTGTTCGGCGAGCGCCTCTACTACCGCCCGGAGGAACGGGACCTGGTCGTTCTCAAGGATGAATTCGTGGCCTTCTACCCCGCCACCAGCAAGCGCAGGCGGATCACCTCCACCCTGATCGACTTCGGCATCCCCAACGGGGATTCCTCCATCGCCCGCACCACCGGCCTGCCCCCGGCCATCGTGGCGCGGCTGTTCCTGGAAGGCCGGATCCCCACCACCGGGCTGGTGATGCCCACCCTGCCGGAGGTGTACGGGCCATGCCTGGCGGAGCTGGAGTCGGAAGGCATCCGGCTGCAGGAGGCCACCGTCGAGATCTGACACCAATTTGACATCCAACCTAGGGCAACGGATCAGCTTCCTGGGTGAGGGAAGCTCCAGAGAGACCGCTGGCATCCGGCCGTTCAGAGCTTGCCTTCCCGCATGAAGGCGGCGTTGGAGCCGTCGATGGCCCAGAACTCCGGTGCGGCCCGGCTGCCGATGACCTCGGCGCACCGGGCGGCGTCCGCCGCCAGCGTCTCCTCGTCGATGCCGAGCACCTTGCCGTCCTGCAGGATGGTCCGGCCGTCCACCACCGACAGCGCCACCTCGTTGCCCCGGGCGCTGTAGACCAGGTTCGGCACGATGTTGCGCATGGGTTTGCGGAACACCGGCAGCATGGACGGCGCGGTCAGGTCGATGGCGATGAAGTCGGCCCGCTTGCCCACTTCCAGGGAGCCGATCTCGTCACCCAGGCCGATCGCCCGGGCCCCTTCGATGGTGGCCATGCGCAGGGCCTTCCAGGCCGGCATGCACTCCGGATCCCGGTACTTGATCTTGTTGAACAAGCACACCATTTTCATCTCGTTGATCACGTTGTGGCAGTTGTTGCCCGGCGCCTGGTCCGAACCCAGCCCGCAGAGGCCGCCGGCCTCCTGGAATGCCACCGAGGGCGGCACGATGCCGTCGATGATGCCGATGGAGCCCGGGCAGACCACCATGGAGGCCCCGCTGGCCGCCACCACCGCCGCTTCCTGGGCGTCGGCGTCGGTGAGATGCACCGCGATCAGGCTCGAGTCCAGGTAGCCGATCTCCCGCAGCCACTCGATCGGGCGCTGGCCGTAGCGCGCCACGATCTGGTGGGTCTCCCGGTCGCCCTGCTGGACATGCATGTGGATCCGGGCGCCGCGCGCCTTAGCCTGGTGCTGGACCTCCAGCAGCAACTCCCGGCTGGCGAAATCGGCGGCCTGGGGCCCGAACAGGATCCGGATCCGGCCGTCGGCTTTGCCGTGCCAGCGGTCGTGAAGGGCCAGGTTGCTCTCCAGGCTCCGCCGCCCCAGGTCCGGGTTGAAGTGGTACAGCTCACCCACGGTGTAGGTCCGGTGCTCCGCGTCCCGGATAGTCTGGGCCAGGTTGCCCCGCACGCCCACCTGGGCCACCAGCTCGCACACGGGCTCCATGTCTCCCTCGAAGTCGCCCAGGGTGGTGGTGCCGGCCCTGACCGCCTCCACCAGGGCGAGCCGATTGCCGACCCTGCGGTCCTCGGGCCGGAGCGGCGCGATGAAGGGCTGCACACCGTACATCATCCAGTGACCGGTATCCTGGGCCAGTCCCCGCAGGATGGAGATGGCCATGTGCATGTGGGCGTCGATGAAGCCCGGGAACAACGCATGGTGGTCCAGCACCAGGCTGCCCTCGGTCTGGTAGCGGTCGGCCACGGTCGCAGCTTCGACCAGGTCGATGATTCTGCCCCGATCGATCACCAGGGCGGTGTCCGCTCGGTACCCGACCCCTGCCCCTTCCAGGGTGTACACATGGGGCGCCTGCACGATCCGATCGACCTTCATGGCAACCTCCAGGAGGACGGAAGCCTGTGTCCGGCTACGGATGGAAAGCCGAGACCGGCGGTACCATGATTTTCAACCGAACCCGTTGGAAGGCATTCCTAGACGCGGTCGATGATCGCCGCCACCACGTCCGGGATCCGCCCGGTGACGTCCGGCAGGTAGACATGCTCTCCCGCCCGGTGGATCTCCCGTCCGTTGGGACCCAACGCCAGCACCGGTAGGTTCAGCTGAGCGATCTGCTCCACCGGGACATCATAGAGGGCCGGCGCCAGAGCCACGTTGTCAAGCAGGCACCGCTCCGCCTTGGGATCCGGGCAGGAGGTGTAGCTCAGGTCGGTGATGCTGGGGCGGTACGGCAGGTATTCCAGGCGGCTGGCGTATCGGGTGCGCAGGTATTCGTCCAGTCCCTCCAGGTAAGGGGCGACGTCCTTGCCGATGGCCGTGTTGCTCACCGTCGGGTAGTACGGCGGAGAGATCCCGAGCACCACCGCCGGCCCGGGGAAGGCGCCCCGCTCGGCCATGGCCTTGAGATACTGAATGCTGGCGTCCGGAAGGGCGCATCGCCCGGAGCGCACCTGGTCCTGGAGCTGGTCCAGGGTGGCTTGGCGGAACGCTTCGAAGTCCGGCGCTCCGCCCAGGCGCCGTTCCAGTTCGCCCAGGGTCAGGACCTCCGGAACAAACCGCTGGCGGGCCGTCTCGGCCATGGCGCCCATCCCGACCATGGTATCGAAGGCCTTGTGGTACCGCCGCACTACCCGGTGCACCGCTCTGGCGCAAATCCTCCGCAGGTCCTCCAGCAGCGACAACGGAGACCGGGTGGGGAAGAACATGAGGTTGAAGCAGGCCGCCGAGTATTCCGGCACCGAAACATCGTAGCCGGACTTCAGGTCGCGCAGGATCTGGGTGGCCGGGGGCTGCACGAATTGGCCCCGGTCCCCGGAGACCAGGCCGGTGTCCAGTTCCACGCTGCGCACGATCTCCGCCAGCATGAGGGCGGAATTGAGGCCCTCCAGGATGCGGGCGGCATGGGTCAGCACCCCCTTGGCCAGCACCACCGGGAGGATCTTGCCTGTGCCCCCTCCGGTCACCCGCACCACCCCCAGGTCCTCTCCGGTGGTGGTCTCGGGCTCAGTGAGCACCAGCAGCCGGTAGTCCAGGCCGAAACGCTGCTGGAGGCCGTGCAGCAGGGGGACCGCCTGGATGGCCCCCGAGGACATCCGTTCCTCGTCCGGCACTGCCAGGAACAGCACCCCGGCCTCCCCCTCCTCCCGGGTCAGCAGAGTGTGCAGGTTGATGGCCAGCCCGGCCTTCATATCGGCCATGCCCCGGCCAAAGCCCCAGGCGTCGTCGTCCAGGTCCCGGCGCAGGCCCGGATCGTGGATCTCCTGTTGCCGCATGCGCGCCTTCAGGGCGGGCGGATCCGTGGCGTACGGTTTGAGGGCGCCGTAGCAGTCGATCTCCACCGTGTCGTAGTGTCCTAGCAGGACTACCGTGCGCGGGGTGCGCCCCGGGCGCAACCCCCACACCACCGGCCGGTGCAGCACGTCCCCCTGCTCGAAGGCCCCGCAACGCTCCGGGTGCCGGACGAAATAAGGGTCGGCCCGGAGCACCGACAGCAGTTTGTCGGCCATGGCCAATTCCTGGGTGGTGCCGGTATCGCTGCGGACCGCGACCAGCTCCTGGAGCAAGGTCTGGATCTCTGGATGGGCTTCAGTCGGCATGCCGGGCCCTTTCAAAACGGACGATGCTCAATCGTCATGGTTCTGCTGCGAATCTCGAACCGTGGGCTGACACCCTCCCGGTCCAGGCCTTGCGCTGATAGAGCCGCCAGGTGATGGCCCACCGCTTGGGATCGTCGAACGGCGCCGGGTCGATGCGCCGGCACACGCTCCGGTGGGGGGCGGTCTTGACCAGCTGGGGATCCGCGTAGGCCTCGGCGGAGATCTGCTCCAGCACCGCCACGTATTCGTCCAGCTCCTCCTTGGAATAGGATTCGGTGGGCTCCACCGTGAACGGCTGGGGCACGATGAACGGGTGGTGGCTGCTCCACAGGTGCATACCATAGTCGGCCATTCGGTAGGCGATGTCCTCCGTGGTGACTCCAGTTTCCTGGTACAGCTGTTCCCAGCTGTAGCGCACCTGCTCGATGCGCCGGCGGCCCTTGGCATAGGGGGCGGATGCGCCGCGGATGCGCCGCGGATGCGCCGCGGATGCGCCGGATCTTCTCCAGGAGGTAGTTGTTGTTCAGAACGGCGATCTCGGACACCTCGCGCAGGCCGCGCCCGCCCAGGGCCCGGATCCAGGCGTAGGCCTTGAGCGCCACCTGCACGGTGCCATAGAAGGCCCGGGTCTTGCCGATGCTTTTCGGCAGGTCGTAGTCGAGGGCATAGCTGCGCGGGTTGAAGATCCCGGTGTCCTCGGGGTTGGTGATCAGCAGCCCGGCGGTACGGGGGCCGACCGCCTTGCGCAGATCCTCAACCGTAGGCAGTCCGTCCGCGCCCTGGAACAGGGTGACGACCTTGTAGCCCTTCACGGCGGCCGCGGCGGCGTCGGAAGGATGGCTGAAGATGGTGGTGATCATCTCGTCCCGGCTGCCGGCCGTGCCGCGATCCTTGTGGTAGGCCTGGATGATCGACACCATGTTCAGGATCGCCGCGGACCCTGAGGACGGCTGCAGGCTGAACCGGTCCATGCCGGAGATCTCCCGCAGGTAGAGGTCGAGGCTGTGCATCACCGCCAGGGCTCCCTGGACGGTGGCCGGGTCCTGGAGCGGGTGCAGCCTGGCCAAGTGCGGGTCCGCCGCCAGGATGTCGTTGATCTTAGGGTTGTACTTCATGGTGCAGGTGCCCTGGCCGATGTCGATGTTCAGGTCGCCGCCCAGGTTCTCCTGGCTGAGGCGCAGGTAGTGCTTGAGCACCCGCATCTGGGCCACTTCGGGTAAGGCCGGCGGCGTCCTGCGGACCAGGGCCGGAGGCAGGGCCGAGATCCCGTCGCCCACTTCGGCGGCGATCCCCGGCTCCACCGGGGCGACGGCCACGCCGCGCTCCCCAGGCTTGTGCAGCTCGAAGATCAGCTCCTCATCCCATTTGGCCTGATGGAACTGGGTGCGGACTTTGAAGGTGCGCTTGAAGGTCATGTCAGTTACCTCCCAGCGTGGCGGCGAGCATAGTGATGAAGCGGTCGATCTCCTCCTGGCTGATCTGCTCGGTGACCGCGTAGAGGGCAGTCTGGCCGAGGGCGGGGAAGTCCGCGGAGAGGTCCTTTCCGCCGAAGATCCCCTGGGCCAGCAGGGCCCGGTTGATGTCCGCCACGGTGCGGCCGGTGCCGTTGAAGTCGACGGTAAATTCCTTGAAAAAGGGCGCGGCCAGGGCCGGCGCTTTGACCCCGGACATCTCGCCCAGGCGCTTGACCAGGTACTGGGCCTTCTGGAGCAGGTGCACCCCCAGTTCGCGCATGCCCGCCGGGCCCATCAGGGCAAGGTAGACCCCGGCGGTGATGCCGTGCAGGGCCGAGGCGGTGCCCACGAACTCTTTGCCCTTTTCCCGGTGGGCGAAGGAGGTGCGGTCATAGGCCACGTCCCCGAAGCCATACTCGCCAGGCGCCTCGGTGGTCGAGATGCCGAACAGCCGGCTGGGGTATTCCATAATCAGGCGCTCCTCGTCCCGAGAGGCGATGAAGCCGCCCAGGCCGCCACCGAAATTCATGTGGTTGCCCAGAGTCTGGATGTCGCCACAGACCAGGTCGGCCCCGTATTGACTGGGGGGCGTCAGCACGCCCAAGGAATTGGGCTCGGTCCCCACCACCAGGAGAGCGCCATGGGTGTGGGCCTGATCCGCGATCTGCTGCCCGCGGCTCTCCAGAACGCCAAGATAGCCTGGGTTTTCCAGATAGATGGCGGCCACGGTGGCGTCCAGCTGGGAACCCAGATGGTCCAGGTCCACCAGGCCGGTTCGGGGATCGGTGGCCAGGGTCCGCACGGCCATCACCGGCTCGCAGTAGTTGCGGATGGCCCTGAGCTTATCGGGGCCGATGGCGCCGGCCACCAGGACCAAGTCCCGCCCGGTGTAACGCCCGGCCATGCGCAGGGCGGTGCAGGCGGCCTGGAACCCATCGTAGGTGGGCACGGTGCAGACGTCCATGTCCAGCAACTCGGCCATCAGGCTCTGGTATTCCCACAAGGTCTGGAACCGGCCAAAGTCTTCGTACGGCTCGCCGGCGTAGGCGGTGAGGAATTCGCTCCGCCGGTTCACTTCGTCGCAGATGGCGGGCACGTAATGGTCGTAGCAACCGGCGCCGAGGAAGCTGGTGACCTCGGCGCAGGAGGTGTTCTTCGCCAGGATTCCCTCCACGTGCTTGCGCAGCTCGGATTCGGCTTCGATCGCCTCGGGGATGGCCATCACGCCCGTGAACCGGAGCCCGGCGGGGATGTCGGCGTACAGATCGTCGATCGAGCCAGCGCCGATGGCTTCGAGCATTTCCGCCTTCACGGCCGGAACCGAGTTGGGGATGTAGGGATGGCCGCGATATTCCTGCGCCATAGGTACCTCCTGGGAATGGGATTGTATGCTTTTCATCTTCGAACCTTCGCGAGTTCTCCGCATGATCCGTCTGGACCCAGAGGTACGGAGGACGGAATGTGCCGCTTCGAACCGGCGGAAGACATGGAATTGACTTGGCTTGGCAAATTGATGCCTAGCGGCTGGCGAGGCCTCCGGCCAGTTCGCCGCCGTCCAGGCAGTACACGTGGCCGGTGATGTACGCAGCGTCATCCGAGGCAAGGAACGCGAACAGAGCCGCCACCTCCTCGGGCAGGGCGTGGCGGCCGAGGGGCAGCTTGCGGTTCACTTCCTCCAGCATCTCATCGGTGTACTCGGCCCGCTGCATGGGGGTGAGCACATAGCCTGGGGCCACGGCGTTGACCCGCACAGCCGGAGCCAGTTCCAGGGCCATGGACCGGGTCAGCTCGATCACCCCGGCTTTGGTGGCATTATAGTCCGCGTAGAACGGGTAGCCGGCGATGCCGTTGGTGGAGGCGGTGTTGAGAATCACCCCCTTGCCCCGTTGGATCATGTGTCTGGCGCCTGTCTGGGCCACATGGAACACGCCGGTGAGGTTGACCGCCAGCACCCGGTCCCAGTCCTCGGCGGTGATCTCCAGGAACCGGTGGCGGATGCTGATGCCGGCGTTGTTGATCACCACATCCACCCCACCCATGAGGGCCACCGCCTGATCGAAGGCGGCCCGTACCTCTTCGGTCCGGGTCACATCGCAGCGGATGGTAGCGCGCAGGCCCGGCAGGGAGGCCTGGATGGCGTCGTTGCCCTTGGGATCCCGGTCCAGCACGCAGACCTGCGCCCCCTCCTCCAGGAACCGGGCGGCGGTGGCCGCACCGATGCCGCTTGCGCCGCCGGTCACCAGGACCCCCTTGTTCCTCAACCCACGCATGCTCCCCTCCCATTGAAAGTGCTAGGCGATGCCGCCGCCGTCCACCACCACGTGGGTTCCGGTGACCCAAGTGGAAAGTCCGCTGGCCAGGAATAGCACGGTGTTGGCCACGTCCTCGGGGCTGCCCACCCGGTGCAGGGGCCGGACCGCCGATTCCGCCATGAAGGCCTTGGGCTCTTCGCCCAGCTGGGCGCATTCGTCCCGGAGCATGGGGGTGTCGATGTCGCCAGGACACACGGCGTTGACCCGGATCCAATGGCGGCCCAAGTCGATGGCCATGGCCCGGGTGAGGTTCATCACGCCGCCCTTGGCGGCGCAGTATGAGGCCGCCCGGGGGCCGCCCTTCAGGGCCCAACCGGAGCCGGTGTTGATGATGCTGCCGCCGCCGGCGTTGTTGCACAGAATGTCGATCCGGCCGAACCGGTGGATCGTCTCCTCCGAGGCCCGTCGGCAGTCCTCCTGGGAGCGCACGTCGCACCGCTGGAAAGCCGCCTGACCGCCGGCCTCCTGGATCACACGGACGGTCTCCCGGCCGCCGTCCTCGTTGACATCCAGCACCATCACCGCAGCGCCCGCTTCGGCCAGGCGGAGGGCGATGCCGCGGCCGATGCCGGAGGCGGCGCCAGTCACCAGGGCGACCTTCCCGTCCAGGGTGAGCAGTCCGACGAGACTAGGGGCGAGGGACATGGGAGTCTCCGTTGGTGGGAGGAAAGGCTAGGATATCAAAAGGATGCCAATACTATACCAGAGACCGGATAGACTATGATAATCCATTCCTGGCGAGATATTTATGTCCATTGCCAACCTGACCCTGAGCACTTGCCGGACAGCCTTCCCCGCCCTTCGGCGGACCCAGAAAGGCCAGCCCCTTGCCTTCTTTGACGGTCCCGGGGGCACCCAGGTGCCCCGACCGGTGATGGATGCCGTCATCGACTACTACACTCACTGCAATGCCAACACCTATCTGGGCTGCCTGAGGGAAGGGAGCCCGGCGGGAGCAGGGTCTACATCAGCGCTGACATCGAAGTCCAAGGGGACCTGATTGGATGACGTTCGGTGCACAGGAATCCGCACTTGACAGGAAATGGATTTGTCATAAATTGTTATAGCCAAACCCATAAATGGATCCATTTAAAAATCCGTTTCCCGATCCGATCCATCATCACTGAGTTCGGTGTTCATTTATTTCGTAACTAATTAATTCAGGGAGAGTTAAATGAATGTATTGCTGCTAGGGGTCGGCCTCCAGG
This sequence comes from Holophagaceae bacterium, assembly GCA_003165415.1. Taxonomy (GTDB): domain Bacteria; phylum Acidobacteriota; class Holophagae; order Holophagales; family Holophagaceae; genus Mesoterricola. The sequence goes on along the minus strand of PLUC01000230.1, from coordinate 43,365 downwards.
ACAAATGCGTTCATCTCCTCCAACCGCCGGTAAGCTTGGTCGGCCAGACTGGGTTGGCCTGGACCGACTCACGGCTGGTTGCGAAGGTCTTCATGGAACACCTTGGATCCAGGCAAAGCAATGGGCTCGGCCGGCGGCCAATTTTGTTGTATAGTGTTCCAAAATTGAAATTCCAACAGCATGTAACGCGAACGGTCCTGCCAGCTGAAGTCGTATCGCGCCTGGGGTTGTGATCTGCGGCTATTTTCTAGTCCTGCCTGGCAGTCAATTATTCAAACCATGGTTTCAGACCGGGATGCCGGCTGGCGGATCGCCAGCCTCCCACTCGTCGAAGGAGCGTTGCATGGATTGGGAACTGTTTCAACAGCAGCTGGTCAGCGGGATCTCCATCGGAGCCATCTACTCGTTGCTGGCCGTTGGCTATGCGCTGGTCTACAGCGTGTACAACTTCACCAACTGGGCCTTTGACGGGTTCATGGTGTTCGGCACCTTCATGGGGTTCAGCGCCATCATCTCCCTGGCTCTGCCGCTCTGGCTGGCGGTGATCATCTCCATCTGCCTCACCGTCGCGCTGTCGGTGACCGTGGAGACCACCTCCTACCGGCCCCTGCGGCTGCGCAAGGCGCCCAGGCTGTTCATGATGATCTCGGCCATGGGCGTCAACCTGGCCATCGTCAACACCCTCAACCTCATCTACGGCGGGCTGTTCCGCCGGTTCCCATTCGAAGACCTGGAGCCCATCTTCTTGGGGGGCATCTCCATCGGCCGCATGGACCTGATCGCCATGGTCATCTCCGCCGCGGTCCTGGTGCTGCTGTGGGGATTCCTGTACCGGACCAAGCTGGGCCTGGGCATCCTGGCCAGCAGCGTGGACATCCTCACCGCCTCCCTGATGGGCATCAACAACAACGCCGTGGCCATCGCGGTGTTCACCATCACCGGTGTGCTGTCCTCCGTGGCAGGGCTGTTCTTCGGCATGAAGTACGCCGTCTACCCGACCATGGGCAGCATCACCATCAAGGCCATGATCGCCAGCATCATCGGCGGGCTGGGGAGCCTGCCGGGCGCCGTCATAGGGAGCATGATCCTAGGCGTGCTGGAGACCCTCGTGGCCGGCTACATCTCCTCCACCTACCGGGACATGTTCTCGTTCGCGTTCCTGATCGTCATGCTCCTGTTCCTGCCCAACGGCATCATGGGCAAGAGCATGGAAGAAAAACTGTGAAGCAGGGAGACTGAACCCATGGGATACCTGCAAGCCATCACCATTCTAAGCGGGTGCAACCTCCTCGCCGTCATGGGCATGGCGGTTCTGACCGGCTACACCGGGCTGTTCTCCATCGGCCACGCCGGGTTCATGGCCCTGGGCGCCTACATGGGCGGGATCCTGGCCAAGGAGCTGGGCTGGCACCTGGTCCCGTGCCTGCTGGGGGCAGGCATGTTCTCCGGCATCATCAGCCTGGGCATCGGCTACCCGGCCTTCCGCAGCCGGCTGCGCGGCGACTACTTCGCCATCGCCACCCTGGGCTTCGCCGAGGCCTTGCGCCTGCTGCTGAACAACATCCACAGCATCGGCAAGATCAGGCTGGGCGGCGCCTACGGTTACATGGACCTGCCACTCCTGAAGGACATGACCTTCCTGCCGGACTGGGCGGTGGTGGTGCTGGTGTGCCTGATCGCCCTGTGGGTGACCCACATGTTCGTCACCTCCCAGTACGGGATGAACTGCATCGCCATCCGCCAGGACGAGGCCGCCGCCCAGATGATGGGCGTGGACCTGCTGCGCACCAAGCTCCTGGCGCTGTTCGTGAGCGCCTTCCTGGCCGCGATTGGGGGCGCCTTGCTGGCCTTCTACTTCGGCTACATCAACCCGTCCTTCTTCGGCATCCAGCGTTCCTCGGACTTGCTGGCGGCGGTGGTGTTCGGCGGGATCCAGTCGCTGATCGGCCCGACCATCACGGCGATCCTGATCGTGGCGGTGCCCCAGTTGCTGCTGACCTTCGCCATATACCGCTTCATCGTCTACGGGCTGCTGTTCGTGGTGGTGATGGTGTTCCGGCCCGAGGGCCTGTTCGGCTACGTGCAGATGAACTCCCGATGGATCACCCGGCTCTGGCGGCGCAATCCCGCCTCTGGCATGGAGTAGCCATGGACTCCCAAACTCCTTCTTCCACGCCCATCCTCGAGCTGCGCGACCTGACCGTGGACTTCGGTGGGGTGCGCGCCGTCAACAGCTTCAACATGGCCGTGGCACCGGGCGAACTGGTGGGCCTGATCGGCCCCAACGGCGCCGGCAAGACCACCGTCTTCAACCTCATCACCAACGCCTACCATGCCACGTCCGGGCAGATCCTGATGGAGGGGAAGAACCTGCGCGGGCTGTCCCCGGACCGCCTCTGCCACCGGGGGATCAGCCGCACCTTCCAGAACATCCGCCTGTTCCCCTTCATGACTGCGTATGAGAACGTCGAGCTGAGCATCCACAGCGCGCCGCAGTACTCGCTGTTCGAGGCCTTCGTGCGGCTGCCCCGGGCGCGCCGGAAGCAACAGGAGTCCCGGGCCCGGGCGCACCAACTGCTGGAGACCGTGGGCCTGGAGAAGTTCGCCCACGCCAGGGCCGGAAGCCTGCCCTACGGCCTCCAGCGCCGCCTGGAGATCGCCCGGGCCATGGCCGCCTCGCCGCGCATCCTGCTCCTGGACGAGCCGGCCGCGGGCATGAACGAGGACGAATGCAAGGACCTGGTCAATCTCATCCGCCAGATCCACGAGTCTCAGGGCTACACCATCATTATGATCGAGCACCACATGGCAGTGGTGATGGACCTATGCCGGCGATCCCGCATCTACGTGATGCAGCTGGGCGCCAACCTCGCCACAGGCGGCCCGGAACAAATCCAGAACGATCCGCAGGTCATTAAGGCCTACCTGGGGGAGAGGAAGAATGTCCACTGACAGCACCCTGCTCGAAGTGAACCAGGTCGAAGTGCACTACGGGGGCATCCGCGCCCTGCACGGGGTCAGCCTGCACGTGAACCAGGGCGAGATCGTCTCGGTGATCGGCGCCAACGGCGCCGGCAAGTCCACCCTGCTCCGGGCCATCGCCTCGGTCCACCGCCCCAGTTCCGGCACCATCTTCTTCGAAGGCGTCCCGGTGCCCAAGGCCGCCCACCGGACGGTCAGGGCCGGGATCACCCTGGTGCCCGAAGGCCGGCGCATCTTCGCGCCGCTCTCCGTGCGCCAGAACCTCTTGGCGGGCGCTTACACCCGGACCGACAAGAAGGAGATCGACCGCACCCTGGAGGGCATTTACTCCCTGTTCCCCATCCTCAAGGAGCGCCTGTACCAGCGCGGTGGCACCCTCTCCGGGGGCGAGCAGCAGATGCTGGCCGTGGCCCGGGCGCTCATGTCCCATCCCAAGCTGCTCATGCTGGACGAGCCCTCCCTGGGCCTGGCGCCGGTGGTCATCGACGCCCTGTTCGAACGGATCGTCCGCCTGAACAAGGAGATGGGGCTCACCATCCTGCTGGTGGAGCAGAACGCCAGCCTGGCCCTGGAGCTGTCCCACCGCGCCTACGTCCTGGAAACCGGTAACATCTCCCTCGAAGGCCGCGGCCAGGACCTCCTGGCGGATCCTCGGGTGCAGGCCAGCTACCTGGGCATCATTCACTAAAAGACCCGGCGGACCTCACGGCCCGCCGGGTCAGGGAAGTGAGGAATGCTAGCTCTTAGGAGCCCAGGATTCCATGGGCTTGAACTTGCCATCCTTGATCTGGATCATCAGGACGGGCTTGTTGTAAGGGTTGTGGGTGGCCTTTTCGAAGTTGAACTTGGGGGCGGTAAAGACCGGCAGGTCCTTGGCGTTCTCGATCACGTCCCGGAATTTCTCTTGGCTCCAGGCGCCGCCGTTGGCGGTGACCTGCTTGATGCCGTTCTCGATGATCTTCATGCAGTCGAGGCCCAGGTAGCCCCAGATGTTCGCTTCCTTGCCGGGATGCGCCTGCTTGTATGCGGCGTTGAACTTGGCGAAGGCCGGGTCATCCACCGAGGCGATGGTGGTGAAGAACGCGCCGTCCAGTTCCTTGCTGGCGTAAGGGAGGATATCCTCCACCATCCAGCCGTCGCCGCCGACCATCTGGATTTTCAGGCCGAGAGCCTTGCCCTGCTTGGCCATCAGACCGGGGTCCTTGTAGTTGTCGGCGCAGGCCACCAGCACGTCGGCCTTGGAGGCCTTCACCTTGGACAGCTGGGCGCGGAATTCCTGGTCACCCCTGTTGTAGCCTTCGTCAACCACCACCTGACCGCCGAGCTTGGTGAAGCGGTCCTTGAAGAACTGGTGCAGGGCCACGGTATAGGGGGAGGCCACGTCGGTGATGAAGGCCGCCTTGCGCTTGCCCAGCTTGTTGTAGCAGTAGTCGGCCAGGGCTGTGCCCTGGTACGAGTCGATGAAACACACCCGGAACATGTACGGATGCACCTTGCCCGACTCGTCCACGGTGACATTGACGTTGGTGGCCGTGGTGGCGATGATGGGCACGTGGGACGCGTCGGCGATTCTGGCCATGGGGATGCCCGAACCCGAGTTGCTGGGGCCGACGATGGCGATGACTTTGTCCTGGTCGATCATGCGATGGGTGATGGCCACGGCTTCGGCCGGCAGGCCCTGGCTGTCGTAGGCGATGATCTTCAGCATCCAGCCATTGATGCCGCCGGCGGCATTGATCTTCGCCACCTCGTCTTCCAGAGCCGGAACCGCGCCGGGGGCGACGTAGGCGTCAGACCCGGTCATGGTCGTGCAGTGGCCGATGACCAGCGTCCCTTTCGAGGCCGCACACAGGGGCAGTGCGGCCGCGAGGATGAGACTCGTCACTCCCATTTTCAGGGTGGAGCAGATAGCCATAAGTTTCTCCTTTAGGACTTGGAACCGTGGCACGATTGCACGGCTCAGGGTTGGAAACCTGCGGGACTTCCGGATGGAAGGCGACCCTTGAACGGAAGTCCGGGGAAATGGAAGACAGCCTGTCTAGCGGCCTCGCATGGAACTTGGCTCTGGATATACCTAAGGCCTGGAATGCCCGTAGCGGCGGCGCGTAGGTAAAAAAGAGGGGGGATGACGCTTGCATGCTATTGATATTCTGGTTGGCTGTCAAACCCTGGTTTTTGATGCATAGGCACGGTGGGACATTCCGAGGGTCAGACTGGCCATGCCCTTTTCCTGGTCCAAAGGTCACCATGTTCCCGCCCGGGGGAAGGCACCCTGGTCCCCATTCGCCGAAACCGGAGATATTTTCGTATGGACCTCGATATTGCGTCCCCTCAGTTCCTCGGCGAATAGATCAAATGGCACGTCGCTCACCGGCGTCAGGATTCCCCGCTTCCGGAGCTGCCCCCTCCCGATCATCTGGGCGCCGATGCTGGTGGTGAAACCGACGGTCCGGGTCATGGCCGTGAAACCGGTCTTCAAATCCCTGAAATCGATGCAGTCGGTAACCACCCGGATCCTCTTGCCGTCCTTGAGCCCTACCGCGTCGATCCGGATGACCGCCACATCCCGTTCCCCCGGGCCGTAATGCAGGAGCGGTTCCATGCTGGCCATCAGGAATTTCCGCCGATCCACCGCCACGCCGTCCACTTCGATGCTTCCCTCGTCGAGCATCTTGAGGTCGACCAAGGTCTTCCAGAATGCGCTGTGACCGGGCCAGCGCAATACGAACCGCCCCATGTTCTTCACGGACGTGCTGCTCAGATTCAGCAGTTCAAGGTATTTCAGTGCATCCCCGTTCGGGAAGGCCTCCAGCTCTCCGAGACCCTCCAGATTGAGCCGATGCAAGTATTCGGGCGAGAACATCTCCCTTCCACTGAAGGTGATGATCTTCCCATTCCGAATGAACTGACCGGGCCGCATATAGGAATTCAGGACTCCCTCGAAGGTCCAGGTCACCTTGTACTTGATGGGGTTGTTTGCGGCTGCCGGTTCCGGGAAGCCGGCCCCGTAGCTGGCCAGGCCTTCGACCGTGTCCAGGCAGCGCACCGTGTGACCAAGGCAGACCAAGTCGATTCCCGGGTCCATCCCGAATTCCGGCAGGATCGTGACTCCGTTGTCAACCGCCTCGGCCGAAAGCGCCTTGATCTCCGGGGATACGTAGTAAGTGTTGACAAGATGGGTTTTGTGTTTGACCGCCAGATGGACCAGCATGGGGCAGAATTTCGCTGGAAGCAGGTCGATGACCACGTCTGGTTTCAGGTCGAGCAGCCGTTCCACACTTTCCGGATTGGCAGCATCCACCCGTTCGCACCGGACTCGCCCTCCGTAGCCTTGGGATTGGCAGTATCCGGCCAGGGCTTCATGGTCGAGATCCGCCGCGACGATCGCCTCTACCCCGCTTGTCACCAGATCATGCAGGGCCGCTTTGCCCTGGAGGCCGACCCCTAGAAGCAATACATTCATTTAACTCTCCCTGAGTTAATTAGTTACAAAATCAATGAACGCCGAACTCAGCGATGATGGATCGGATCGGGAAACGGGTTTTTAAATGGATCCATTTATGGGCTTGTTTATAACAATTTATGACGAATCCATTCCCTGTCAAGTGCGGACAAATGTTTTTTTTATTATTTAAGTCAATTAATTAGAATATTTAGATTAATAAAGCCTGACCACGGTGGAGTTCGTGGAGATCGGATCCTCCCCGGGAAAAGCGTTCAACGTCCGGGCCAACAGGCCTGCGGATTCCTGCCCACCGAACGTCATCCAATCAAGTCCCCCGGAACTTCGATGTCACGGGATTCACATGGCTTCGAACACCACCTGGCCGCCGAACACCGTCAAGGCCGGTTTGACCTCCTGGATCGCCATGGGGTCGATGGTCAGGATGTCCTGGTCGGGCACCACCAGGTCGGCCAGTTTGCCGGGGCTGATGCTGCCCTGGTTCCGGTCCCGACCGGTGACCTTGGCGGGCCCCATGGAGTACGCCCAGACCGCCTCCTCCAAGGTGATCCGCTGTTCCGGGTGCCAGCCCTCCCGGGGGCTGCCGTTGGCCCGGCGGCGGGTCACCGCCGCGTGAATGCCCTTGAACGGGTTGGGATCGGACACCGGGCAATCCGAGCCGAAGGCGAGAAGCACTCCGGCGTCGAGCATCGATCTCCAGGCGTGGGCGAAGCAAGTGCGCGGGCCGATGGTGGGCGCCATCATCGGGATGTCGTCGGTCACCGACATGGGCTGCACCGAGGAAGCCACCCCCAGCCGGCTGACCCGGGCCAGGTCCTCGGGGTGGATCAGCTGCATGTGCTCGATGCGGTGCGGCGCCAGGGGCGGCACCTGGGAGGGCAGTCCCTGCTCCAGGACCCGCTGGAACACCAGGGAAAGTTCCCGGTTGGCCCGGTCGCCGATGGCGTGTACGGAGATGGCCAGCCCAGCGGCGTTGGCCTTGCGCAGGGCGTCCTCGATGGCGTCCATGGGGGTAAGCGGCAGGCCGGTGGTGGGTTCGTCCGCGTACGGCTCGAGCATCCAGGCGGAGTGCACCCCCTGGGCGCCGTCGGCGAAGTACTTGCAGTGTCCCACCCGCAGGCAGTCATCGCCCATGCCGGTGCGCAGGCCCAGGGCGATGGCCTCCTCCAGCCGCTCACCCGGGAGGTTCATCCAGACCCGCAAGGTGGATGCGCCCTCGGCCCTGAGGGCCTGCCATACCCGAAACGCCTGGGCTCCCTCCGGGGCTCCCATCAGGCGCTGGTCCTGGATCCCGGTGAGACCGATCCGGTTCAGGATCCCGAAGCCGTCCTGGAAGGCGCGGGCCACCTCGGTGTCCGACCTGTCGGGAACCCGCGCCGTGACCAGGTTGATGGCCAGGTCGCGCAGGATGCCCGTGGGCCGGCCGGCGGCGTCCTTGTCGATCACGCCCATGGGGGGGTCGGTATGGCCGGGACCGATCCCTGCCCGGCGCAAGGCTTCGGAGTTGACCAGGGCCAAGTGCAGGCCTGTGCGCCAGAGTAGCACCGGATGATCCGGGGCGACCTGGTCCAAGGCATCTCGGGCCGGAAGGCGCCGCTCACTCCATTCGTTCTCATTCCAGTTCAATCCCAGAATCCAGGCGCCCGGGGCGGCTGCGCGGACCGCGGCGGCCACCCGCGCCTGCAGGTCGGCCAAGGACGGCACCCCGGTCAGCGAGACGCGCTGGCGGCCAAGGGCCCAGTCGTAATAGTGAAAATGAGCGTCGGTCAGGCCCGGGAGCACCCGCCGGCCGCCCAGGTCGATCACCCGCGCGCCGGGCCCGGCCGCCGCCCGCACCTCGTCGCCTCCCACTGCCAAGAACCGCCCGTCGCGGATGGCGACCGCGGTGGCTCCGGCGCAGGCCGGATCCTGCGTATGGATTTGTCCATTGACCAGCAATAGGCTGCCCATGTCTGCTCCTGTCAGGTATGGATGTGAGGCTAGATCCCGGTGCCTCGAGGAACAAGCTTCAAATTCATCCACTCGGAACCGGCTCAGCCGCGCTTCAGGAAGGCGGTGGCGCAGTGGATGGCGCCGCGTCCCTTGATGATCTCCGAGAAGTCCACCGGGATCACGGCAACTCCGTTCTTCCCAAACAGTTCCCGGCAGCGCGGGTTGCCTTCCGGCTGCACCACCAGGCCGGGCCGGATGGCGACGAAGTTGCAGCCGAAGGTCCGGGTCACCTCGCTGGTGCAGGGCGCCTCCAGGATCCGGAAGCCCTTTCGCCGCAGGGCCTGGCACATATCGTAAGGCACCTGCTGAGCGAGCACCATGGCCACATCGTGGGAGGCCAGGTTGAGGATGCCATCAATGTGGATGTTGGTGGAAGGGATCTGCATTGGGATGATCTGGTCCACCCCCATGCGGCTGAGCACCTGGGCCACCTGGTCGCAGCCCTCCCGGTTGGCCCGGGAACTGATTGTTGTCAACTCGTCCTACAACGCCGATGCGGATGGTTTCAAGGAAAAGTTCATTAACACGGTCTACAGCACGGATTATGTCGACCTCTACCGGGTCACCCTGCAGAACCTGATGAAGCAGGTGGTCCCGCGGGTGGTCACGGAAATAAACAATGAATCTTAGGGGTAGGCTCCTTGCCTTATCTGGGGTGGAGTAGTCCGGATTCCGGGGCATACTGTTCGGACCTCCCGCGCGGTTTGCGGGGTACTTTCGTTCCATCTTCCGCCTGTCCTTGGAGTTTTCCGCAATGACCAGCTTGAACACGCGCCTCGCCGAGGCCCCCTACCCCATCGTCGGGCTCACCGGGGGCATCGCCGCCGGCAAGACCTACGCCGCCATCCGCCTGGCCGCCTCGGAGTGGGTGGTGATCAACGCCGACCAGGTGGCCCGGGACGTGGTGGAGCCCGGCACGCCGGGGCTGGCCGAGCTGGTGCTGGCCTTCGGCGACGGGATCCTGGGGCCGGACGGGGCCCTGGACCGCGCCGGACTGGCCGGGCTGGTGTTCGCCGACCCGGCCCAGCGGGTCCAGCTGGAGGCGCTGCTGCACCCGCGCATCGAGGCCGGCCTCGCCGAACGCCTGGCGGCCCTGCCCGTGGGAATCAAGGGCGTGGTGCTGGACGCGGCCCTCTGGGTTGAGCGGGGCCAGGCCCATATCTTCGACGCGCTCTGGGTGGTGGAGGCTCCGGAGCCGATGCGGCTCAAACGGCTCATGAAACGCGACGGCCTGGGCCACGAGGAGGCCATGGGGCGCATCCGCGCCCAGTCCGCGGGGGCCGAGAAGGTGCTGCACGCCGACCGGGTGTTCCACAATGACGGCCGGGACCTGGACGAGCCGCTCAAGCAGGCGGAGGCGGCCCTGCTGGCCCACTGGAAGGCGGCCCGCGCCGGCAAATGGCGGCCGCCGGTGGCGCCCCCGTTCACCCCCGACCAGCTGCGCGCCATCCTGGCCGCCCTGCTGGGCCGCGGCGGCGACTACGGGGAGGTGTTCGTGGAGCACCGGAGGTCCTGCGCCCTGGGCATGGACGACGGGCGCATGGAGGACATCCTGGCCGCGGAGACCTTCGGCGCGAGCCTGAGGCTGGTGGACGGGGAAACCACCCGCTTCGCCGACCTCATCGCCCCCACCGTGGAGGAGCTGCTGGAGGCCGCCCGGACCCTGGCGGCCCCCGGCACCGGCATCCCGCAGCCGGTGCCGGCCCTGGTCCCCCAGCTCCTGCCCAAGCCCAGCCCCATCGAGCGGGAACCCGGCGTGGTGCCACTGTCCGAGAAGGTGGACCTGGTGCGCCGGGCCAACCACCTGGCCCGCAACCGGGGCGAGACCCTGAAGCCGGGCATCCTGCGGCAGGTGTCCCTGGGCTGCGGCGACAGCACCCAGAACGTCTGGATCGCCGCCGCGGAGCGCGCCGGGGACGCCTGGACCGCCACCCTCACCGAGGACCGCCGGATCCAGAGCATGCTCAGGCTCAATGTCACCGTGGGCGAGGGGGAGAACCTCCAGACCGGCTACCAGTCCCTGGGCGAAACCAGCGGCTTCGAGCTGTTCACCCCGGAGGCGGTGGAGCGCACCGTGCTGGAGGCGGTGCGCCTGGCCTTCCAGGCCCTCACCGCGCGCCCCGCGCCCGCCGGCACCTTCCCGGTGATCCTCAGCAGCAGCGCCGGCGGCACCATGATCCACGAGGCCTGCGGCCACGGGCTGGAGGCCGACCTGGCCCTGGCCGGGGTGAGCGCCTTCGCCGGCAAGCTGGGCCAGAAGGTGGCGGCGGCCGGGGTGACCATCATCGACGACGGGACCCTGCCGCACAAGCGCGGCTCCAGCGCCAGCGACGACGAGGGCCGGCCCGCCCAGCGGGTGGTGCTGATCGAGGACGGCATCCTCAAGGGCTACCTCCAGTCCCGCAAGACCGCCCGCAGGATGGGGGTCGAGCCCACCGGCAACGGCCGCCGGGAGAGCTACCGGCACATCCCCATCCCGCGCATGCGCAACACCTTCCTGGCCCCCGGGTTCGAGGCCCCCGAGGCGATCGTCAAGGATCTGGAGCGCGGCCTCCTGGTCAAGCACATGGGCGGCGGCCAGGTGGACACGGTCACCGGCAACTTCGTGTTCCAGGTGACCGAGGGCTACTGGGTGGAAGGGGGCGCCGTGCAGTACCCGGTGAAGAACGCCACCCTCATCGGCTGCGGCCCCGAGGTGCTCATGGGCCTCACCCGCATCGGCAGCGACCTGCGCCATTTCGACATCGGCACCTGCGGCAAGGACGGCCAGGGGGTCCCGGTGTCCGACGCCATGCCCACCATCCTCTGCCCTGCCCTGACTGTGGGCGGCACGGCGGAGGCGCTTCCCGCTATCCTTTGAACCATGACCCAGATCCCGGTGCCGACCATGACCAACCGCTTCAGGCTCCAACTGGGCGACATCACCTCCATGCGCGTGGGGGCCGTCGTCAATTCCACCGACAACACCCTCCTGGCCGGGGGGCCGGTCCACGTGGCGGTGCACCGGGCCGCGGGGCCGGAACTGGCCCTGGAGTGCCTGGAGGTGGGCGAGTGCCCGGTGGGGGAGGCGCGCATCACCGGCGGGCACAGCCTGGCCGCGCCCTACATCCTGCACACCGTCGCGCCCATCTGGGTGGGCGGCACCGCCGGGGAGCGGGAAGCCCTGGCCCACTGCTACCGCAGCTGCCTGCGCCTGGCCGAGGCCCGGGGCATCGAGTCGCTGGCCTTCCCCAGCATCGGCGCCGGGCCCCAGCCCCAGTTCCCCCTGGACCAGGCGGCTCCGGTGGCCATCGGCACCATCCTGGAATGGCTGGCCGACCACACCCTGCCCCGGTTCGTGACCCTGGTCTGCTTCGACGCGGCCACCTACCAGATCCACCAGAAGTTCCTCAAAGAGGCCCTGCCCTGATGTCCGACCAATCCAGCTTCCGATCCTTTCTGGGCGAGGCCCTGGAGCAGCGGCTCCAGGACGGCATCCGCTCAGCCCTCGCCCTGGGCGCGGAGGGGGCCGAGGCCTTCGTCAGCGTCTCCCGCAGCCGCCGGGCCAAGGTCCAGAACGGCACCCTGCAGGACCTGACCACCAGCAAGCGGGGCGGCCTGGGCGTGCGGGTCCTGCGCGGAGGCCCCAAGGGCCTGCGCACCGGCATCGCCACCAGCACCGACCTCACCCGCCCGGACTTCAAGGACCTGTTCGCCCTGGCCTGGCAGCTGTCCGCCCTGGGCGACGAGGATCCCTGGATCCGCCAGGCGGACCCCGCCGGCAGCGACGACCTGCCCAGCCGCCACGACCGGCGCGGCGACGCCCTCACCCCCGAGGCCCGCATCGAGCGCGCCATGACCCTGGAGGCCGAGGCGCGCAAGGCGTCGGACAAGGTGGCCGCGGTGCGGGAAGCCACCTGGGCCGACGGCGCCGGGGCCACCCTGCTGCTCACCCAGAAGGGCGTGCGCGCCCATGACTTGGCCTCCTCCTGCTCGGCCAGCATCGAACTGGCGGTGGAGCAGGACGGGGACCGCCAGGCCGCCTGGCACTGGGACATGGGCCGGCATCCGGACGCCGTGGACCTGCGGGCCATCGGCCGGGAGGCGGCGCTGAAAGGCGAGCGCAAGCTCAAACCGTCGCCGCTGCCTTCGGGCCGCTACGGGGTGGTGCTGCACCCGGAGGTGAGCCTGGACATCCTGGGCCTGGTGGCGGGCATGCTGTCGGCGGAGGCCGTGCTCAAGCAGCGCAGCCTGTTCGCGGGCAAGCTAGGCCAGCCGGTGGCCTCCCCCCTGCTCACCCTGGTGGACGACGGCCGCCTGCCCGGAGGTCTGGGCAGCGAGCCCTGGGACGGCGAGGGCCTGCCCACCCGGAGGAACGTGCTCATCGAGAACGGCGTGCTGGGCACCTACTTGCACACCCTGAAGACCGCCGGGGAAATGGGCGTGGCGCCCACCGCCACCGCCAGCCGCGGCGCCGGCAGCAACCCCGGGGTCACCACCTTCAACCTGTTCCCCCGCACCGGCGACCGCAGCGTGGCCGAGCTCTACCGCATGGCCGGGGACGGGGTGCTGATCACCGAGATCATGGGCCTGCACACGGTGGATCCGGTGTCCGGCGACCTGAGCGTCGGCGCCTCGGGGGTGCGGATCCGGGGCGGCGAACTGGCCGAGAGCGTCGATCGCATGACCTTTGCCGGCAACCTCAAGGACTTCCTCACCCGGATCGTGGCGCTGGGGGACGACCTGCGCTGGTACGGCAGCAGCGCCGGCCTGAGCATGCTGCTGGAAGACATCGCCCTGGGCGGCGCCTGATCATCTGGTCCAGGGAGGGTCAGGGGAGGGTGATGGTGCCGGAGAGGACGCTCACGGCCGCACCTCCCACCTCGATGGACCAAGTGTCTCCGGCACGGGTCCCGGCCACGTGCACCCAGCCGTGCCGGCCGATCTCCACTCCCTGTTCCGCTGTATAGGCCAAGGTATTCTTGTTGGCGTGCCGGTGCCTGGCCAGCCAGGCCGCGACGCAGCCATTGCCTGATCCACAGACCGGGTCCTCGGCCACTCCGACCACCGGAGCGAAGGTCCGCAGCCGGATCCGCGCCGTTGAACTGGCTGGGTTCTCACAGAATACGGTGATGCCAGGGGTTTCCAGGCCGGCACAGACTTCAGCGATCCGGCCCTGGTTGGGTTTCAGGGCCGAGAGAGCGGGCTGGCTGGCGATTTCGGCGATCAGCCAGGGGAGGCCGGTGGAGACCACCTCGAACGATCCGGAAGCCAGCGCTTCCTCCGGGCAGCCCAGCAACTCAGCCATGAGCCCGCGGCTGACCCCCGACTCCTGGTACTGCGGCCTGCCCTGGGTCATGGTGAACACCCGCCCCTCGGTTTCCTTGCCGGTGATCCGCACCGGCACGATCCCGATGCCGCATTCCTGGTACAGCACCTCCGGAACGCGGCCATCCGGAAACAGGTCGCCCTTCTTCAGCACGGCGAAAGCGGTGGCGAGGGTCGGGTGGCCGGCGAAGGGGAATTCCTGCCCGGGCGAGAAGATCCTTACCCGGTAATGCGCCTCCGGATGGGTCGGGCGCAGGACGAACACTGTTTCGGACAGGTTCATCTCCCGGGCGATGGCCTGCATGGTCGACGCGGGCATGTCATCGGCGTCGAACACAACGGCGGCGGGGTTACCCTGCAGTGGGACGTCGGTGAAGACGTCGACCTGGTAGATAGGGTATCGGGTCATGCTTGGCTCCTTTGGTTCGCGAAGGTCCGGCACTGCGGACCGGCGGCGTCGAGCACTTCGTCGTCGATGGTGTCCGTGCGCACGGTGATCATTCTGCCGCTGCTTCTGCCACCTCGTCGAAGTCTTTGGCGTAGGCTTCCTGCAGTACCGAGTCTGGCAGGGCCTTTTCCCACCGCGCCACCACGACCGTTGCAACCGCGTTGCCGATGACATTGGTGGCAGTCCGGCCCATATCCATGATGCGGTCGACCCCCATGATCAAGGCCACCCCTTCCACCGGCAGTCCGAAAGCAGCAACCGTCCCCGCAATGGTAATGAGCACCGCGCCTGGAACGGCAGCCATTCCTTTGGTCGCCATGACCAGAGTGAGAACCAAGAGGATCTGCTGACCCAAGCCGAAATGAACACCGTAAACCTGGGCGATGAACAAGACCGCCATGGTGGTGTACAGGGTTCCGCCGTCGAGGTTGAATGAATATCCTGTGGGAACAACAAACGTAACAATATATTTAGGAATACCAAATTGCTGCAATCTTTCGATAAGGATTGGCAATGCCGTCTCACTGGACGCAGTTGAAAATGCCAGCATCAGGGGCTCTTTCAGCGCTCGCATCAAATGGTAAAAATTAACCCTCCATAGCAAGGAAGCACCGACCAATACGACCAGAATAAAGACAATGAGCGAGAAATACAAACAAAGAATCAGCTTGCCAAGAGGAAGGAGCATGACAATGCCGTACTTGCCAACCGTGAATGCGATGGCGCCGAAAACGCCAATCGGGGCAAGTTTCATGACATACATGGTGAAATGGAACATGCATTGAAGCACACTATCCGCGAACTTCACGACGGGTTCTCCGAGCTTGCCCGCGGTTGCAGTCGCTACACCAAAAAACACAGAAAAGAAGACAATCTGCAGCAGGTTGCCATGGGCCATGGAGTCGACGATGTTGGTTGGCACGATATCGATCACCATTGCCATCATGTCGATTGTTTTCTTGGCAGCCGCGCTGGCGGTGCTTATGTCACCGACGTTGCCGACATTGACTCCCAGGCCGGGTTTCAGCACATTGGCGACCACCAGGCCAATGAACAAGGCGATCGTGGTTGCAAATTCAAACCACACGAAGGTCTTGACACTCAACCGGCCCAGACGCTTGAAATCCCCGGTGCCGGCAATTCCGACGACCAGTGCGCTGAATATAAGAGGAACAACAATCATTCTAATCATTCTGAGGAAAATGTCTCCCACGGGCTTGAGAGCCATGGCATATCGCGGGAAACACAATCCAAAAACAACACCAAGGATTAAAGCTATTAGGATTTGACTGCTGAGGCCTATGCCTTTTTTACGGGATGCGCTCATTGGCTTCTCCTATCTCTATGGTTGATTGAAGGAAATAATCCTATTGACAGTCACAATTTGGCTATTTCTGCGGAAATTTCTAAGAATTTCACGATATCTTCTGGCGAATTACAATGCAGAGGCGAGACCCTGACGGCTCCATTCATATTGAATGATTTAAGCATTCTGCTTGAATAAAGACTGGTGACGACTCTCTCGTATACGATGACACCCCTTTTTTCATATTCTTGTACGGCGCTGACATATCCGATATTTTTGAATCCAATTGCAATAATAATGTCTCGTTTTTCTAAATCTTTGTAATCCAGAAACACTTCAACATTTTCCATTTCCCTGAGTCCCGGCAGGCCATCTTTTCCATTGAACATCAAATGCATCAAGGCCTGTTTGTGCAATGCAATTCTCGTCATTCCGACAACATACAAGGTTCGCCGGTCTGTACTGTTCATGAATTTGCTGCCGATCCAACACACATAATTGACGATTTCAGTCAGCACGCCGAACTGGCTTGGCAGCAAGTTTATGGTGCGGCAGGACCGCCATCCGCTCGGATAGCCAGGCGATTCCCGAGCCCCGGGAGCCGAAGAATTTGTAGGGAGCGAATGTTATGGCATCAACCGGGGTTTTCTTGAGGTCCATGACGCCGTGGGGGGCATGCTGGACCGCATCCACCAAGATGAACAAATCGGGCTTGATGGCTCGGGCTTTGGCCACGATGGCTTCCAGGTCAAAGATGGCTCCCGAGATATTGGAAGCGAACATGACGTTGAGCAGGCAGGTGTCCTTGTCCACCAGCCGGATGATCTCCTCCACGTCCACCCCGCCGGTGACGGGATTGCTTCGGGCGATCCGGAGTTCTTTGCCGAGCCGGTCCGCATAGAGGACCATCGGGTCGTAGGCGGAGGGGTGCTCCAGGACCGTGGTCACCATGTTGGTGCCTCCCACGTTCTCGGCGACAGCGCGCACCAGGTCGAACATGGCTTCGGACGCGGTCAGAGCCGTGAACACAATGAACTCGCGGCAAATCAAGTATTTTTGCGAAGTTGTCGACGCCGGAAACATCGTGCAGGCGGCAAAGCATCTTTTTGTCGCTCCGACCGCTATCACCATGCAGATTGCTCAACTCGAAGACGAACTGGGCGGAGCCCTGTTCGATCGGAAAACACGGCCGTGGGAACTCACCACTCTGGGGAAATTCGTGTTCCCTCGCGCCAAGGATCTTTTGAGGCAAGGCGCCCGATTGGAGGAAGAGGCGCGTGGACTCGCGACAGGTCTGCATGGATGGATCAGCATAGGTTTCATCACGTCCACGATGTGTTCGCTTCTGCCCACCGCCGTCAGAGCCTTCAGTGCCGTGTTCCCCGATGTGAAGATTGATCTTTTGCAACTGCAAACAGATGAACAACCCGAGCAGTTGCGCAACGGCCGAATCCACCTGGGGCTCTCGCGCTTCTACACTTCTTTCGAATGCCCCGAAGATCTGGCTCAAACCCTCCTGAGCAAAGAGCCTTTCCTTATGGTGTTGCCGGGGAATCATCCCCTTGCTGAAAGGCCTTTGATCAATCTCCCCGATCTGTTGGCCACCCCCTTTATCCACTACCCCAAGGATCCGTGCATCCGACATTCCCAGGACCTGCTGCCCATGATGATGAAGGCTGGCTTCAGGCCCCAGATTGGCCAGGTGGCCAACGAGGTGCATGCGGCCATGGGACTTGTGGCCGCTGGACTCGGTTTCACATTGATTCCCGCCTCTCTTGCGGTAAACACCCGATCTGACGTTGCTTTCATCCCGATCGCGGACATGGCCTCGGAAACAAGCCTGGTGGCGTTCACCCTGGCAGACCAGGACAGCAAACTGGTCAAGGCGTTTCTGGACATACTTCTTCGGCAAACGACCTAGGCGAGTCTCCGACGAATGGGTCCTCACCTTCCGCGAACTGGACCCTGATCACCCGGCTTCGCCCCGGTGCTCCATGACCACGGCGGCGGCGATCAGCGCGGCGCCCAGGAGGGTGCGGGCGGCGGGCCGCTCCCCCAGGATCACCGCCGCGGCGGCCATGCCGTAGGCGGGCTCCAGGGTGCAGGTGAGCACAGCGAGGTGGGCCTTCACCGTGCGGATGCTGCGCAGGAACAGGCCGTGGGTGCCGGCGGTGAAGACCACGCCCAGCAGCGCCATCAGCCCCCATTCCCCAAGGGCCGGACGCCGGGGCAGCGAGACCAGGGCGGGGCTGAGCACCAGGGCGGCCACGGCGTTCTGCCACAGGGCCAGGCGCCAGGGGGAGCCCTCCGCCACCAGCGGCCGGTTCAGCAGCACCAGGAGGGCGTAGGTCCCGCCCGAGGCCATGCCCCAGGCCATGCCCCGCACGCTCGCGTCCGACCAGCGCAGCGAGGGCGCGATGACCAGGACCCCCACCAGGGCCAGCAGGCTCGCCAGGGCGGGACGGAGCCCCGGCCACCGGCGGCGGCGGAGGGCTTCCATGGCCAGCAGGAGGATGGGCGCGGTGGAGAAGCTCACCAGGGCGATGCCCACCGTGGCCACCTGCACCGCCTGGAAGAAGGTCCACCAGTGCACCGCCAGGAGCAGGCCCAGGCCCAGGCCGAACCGCTCCCGGCCGCCCCGGGGGAGGATCGCCCCCGCCCTGCCCCCCAGCACCAGGGCCAGGGCGATGGCCAGGGCCGCGAAGGCGGCCCGCCCCGCCACGATGGCCGCCGGCCCGAACCCGATCAGCTTGCCGAAGACCCCCGCGAAGCCGAAGCCCGCTACCGCGAGGTGGAGCCGGACCAGGTCCCGGGGCCGAGGCCCCCCGTCTCCGCTGGCGGCGCTTACAGGCATGCTCCCCCTTGGCTCTTGGGAACCGGCGGAATCAGCTCATTGCCGGTGATAGGTTCCATCCTGGCAGGAATTGCTCTCCACAGCGGACATGGTGTTGCCGGAGAGGGTGAACACCACCGAGTTGTCGGACGAGTAGGCGATGTTTCCCGACCAGGTGCCGGCGTAGCCTGGGAAACCCCCGCTCAGCGCGAACTGAAGGCCATCGCCGCCGGTGGAGGAGATGGTGATGGTGAGCGGCCCGGAGTAGTAGCCGCAGGAGGAACTCACCGAGCCGGCCCAGGTGCCGATCCAGGAGTTGGGTTCGGTGTACGGGAACTTGTTGCTCTTCAGGGACAGGGGACTGTATACCTGCAGCTTGCCCGTGCTGGCCGAGGGCAGGACGGTGGTGATGGTGCTGTTCGACCATGAGTTGACCGTCAGGGAATCGTCGTCCAGGGTCACGATGCCCTGACCGGAACCGAAGCTGCCCTGGAGCGTGAGGCTGTTGCTGGGCAGATCCACGGTGTAGCCCGAGATGGACGGGATGAGGGTGGTGAGGGCCGAACCGCCGGGGTTCTGGAACGCGAACACCGCGATGGAGCTCTTCTCGGTGTCGGCGTGGACGCTGGTGGCCAGGTTGTAGCCCACCCCGCTGGCCCGGTTGGTATTCTGCATGATCGTGAGGATGCCCGCCCAGTCGTCGGGAGGAGGGTATTAGGTGTCGTTACGAAATCACCTGCGCTTTCTTGAATCCATCCGGGGCGTTACCGGCACTGGGTGGACAGGGCGGGATACGCGCCGTCGGAGGTGAGCCATGGGAAGCCGCTGGTCCTGGTCGTTGGCCGGCATCCTGACTTCGGTCCTGCCGGGGCTGGCCATGGACCCACTCGCCCTTCTGCCCGTCGGGAAACAGGAGGTGGCGGAGTGGGAACACCGGGTGCGCCAGAACCAGCTCCGGGTCCAGGCGGCCATGGCGGCCTGCGACGCGGCCCTGGCCAGGGCGGCCGGAGCGGAAGGCTGCTGGGATCAGTGGGCCGAGGCCGAAGGGCAATTGATGCTGGCCAGGGCCAACCTCCGGCGGGCGGAAGCCCGGGCGGCCTGGACGGAGGCCGGATTCTATTCCCGGAAACGCGACCTGCACCTGGAACGGGGCCGGCACCGGGTCCACCCCCACTCGCCCAGGCGGCTGGCGGTGGTGAACCTGTGCCGGGCCAAGGCGGAAAAAGCGCTCGGGGTCGGCACCATCCGGAACCAGGAAGCTGACGCCCTGGCGATCCAGGGCCTGGTGCGCCTGGGCTTGGCCTCGGCCATGAACTGGACCAGCAATGGCGAATGGTGGCTCCGCAAGGCCAAGCCGGCAAAGCCGGAAGAGGCTGCTGCCTGCCGCGACGCCGCGCTGGAGGACTGCCGGGAGGTGGAAGCCCTGCTGGCGCGGGCCGGGGCAACCGCCGCCGTCCACCTTGATTTCCTGGACGTCCAGAATGCCTATCTGGACGTGGTCCTCCAGACCCTGGAGGGCCTGGATGGGGCGCTCCCGCCGGGCTCCCGCACCGGTTTCAAGGGGCAGGATTCAGGGACAACCCCACCCGGTGGCCCAGGCCCACCCCCGCGGCCCTGAATCCGCCCGGCACCGGCTCCACCGTGTCCGCCGGGCTGGGCAGCGCGCCCCAGCCCAGGACCCGGGCCAGCAGGTGGTGGGCCTGGTCGTAGCTGAAGCTGCGGCTCTGGCCGCCCTGGCGCACCCGCAGCACCCAGACACCGTCCTCGCTGGCCACCGCCATGGCGTCCACCGGCGCGCCGAAGGCCTGCTCCAGTTGGGCGGCGCTCCAGGTGCGGCTCCAGGCGTGGGAGGCGGGGGCGGCCCGGGGGCCGGGATCGTCGTCCCCGCCGCCCCACACCGCCCGGGCCGACAGGGGGCGGCCGCCGTTGTCGCTGCTCCACTGGCTGGGGCCGGGCAGTCGGGCAGCGGCGCAGATGGCGTTCCAGTCGGGGTCGGACAGGCCGGAGTCCTGGGGCTCGGTGCGGGCCAGGCGCCCCGCAGACCAGACAGGGCGCGGCCCCCGGCCGGTGAAATAGGCGCTGCGGGTGCTGTCGCCCACGTCGGCGTCGGGATAACGGGGGCCCCGGGCGAGGAAGCGCAGCACGGCGGCGCCCAGTTCCAGACGCAGGGAGGTGCGGTCGCCGGGCAGTTCGGCGGCGATGACCCCGGAGACATACTCCCGGGCGGACATGCGGGCGATGATCCCCCGTGCCGAGCGGCGTACCTCCCCCTGGAACCGCCGCTCCAGGCCGGTTCCGCAGTCGGTGACGGCCAGCAGGCCGGGGCCGGCGCTGTCCCCGGGGCGCAGCTCGCGGTCGGCACCGGGACCCAGGTAGCCGTCGCCGCACAGGACCGGGCCGGGGCCGAGGTTGCGCACCCGGCAGCCGCGGGGATTCAGCAGTTCGAACAGGCGCACCCGGACCCTCGCCCCGGGATCGGTCCAGGGGACGGCGGGCCGCGTGGCCCTTTGCGGTGGCGGGCTGGGCTGGGCCCAAGGCCGGAACTGGTGGATGGGGTCGGCCAGGGCCTGGGCGGCCTCCGCCCCGCGGCCGGGCTGCAGCCGGGCCAGGATGGCCCAGCCGGCGTCGTTCACCGCCAGGGCCAGGCCGGTGGTGTGCAGGGGGTCTGTCCCCGGGACGGTGCCGGTCTTGGCCCAGAAGCCGCGGTGGCCCAGGCGGCCGGCGGTGCCGGTGAGGGCGGCCTCGCGCAGGCCGGCCAGCACCTCCCGGCGGATGGGCTCGGCCCCGGGCCAGGGCTCGGCCGCCAGGCGGGCATAGGCGCGCAGGAGGGCTGAGGGGGTGATGGTCAGGATGCCGTCGGGACCGCCCAGGCCCAGGGCCTGCCGGGCGGACTGCGGACGGGGCTGAAAGCCTTCGGCCGCCAGGGTCGCGGCCAGGACATCCAGGGGCGTCTGCTCGGCCAGGCGCAGGAAATAGGTGTTGCAGGACACGGTCAAAGCCCCGGCCAGGCCCAGCTCCCCGTGCCCGGGCCGGAACCAGCAGCCGGATTCCGGGCCGCAGCGGAAGCGGGGCGAGGGCTCGCCCGGATGGGCCCGGGCCCAGGCCTCGGCCAGGAACGGCTTCAGCAGCGAACCCACCGCCAGGGGCTGGTCCTTAGCGCTGGACTCCGCCTCGGCGGCGCCAGACTCTGCTTCGGCGGCGCCGGGCTCCAGCCGCCAGAGGGTGAGGCGGGGATCCGGACCGGCCAAGGCCAGCAGGACCGCCAGGACCAGGCTCACGGCCCGGTTCCGAACTGCACCCGCTCCTCCCAGCCGTCGGCGGTCCTGCGCCGTTCCACCGCCAGGGAGGTCAAGGACGGCATCCAGCCAAGCAGTCCCAGCACCTGGTCGGACAGGGGCCGCACCGTCTCCGGCCGCGCCGGGCCTTCCACCCGGGCCCAGCGGCCGGCTTCGCCCCGCACGGCGCGGAGGTCCACGCGCCCCCAGCGCACCAGCCCGGGGTCGAGCCTGGGTTCGGGCAGGTCCTGGATGGCCTGGGCGCTGGGGGCGGCCCACAGCAGGGGGCCGGCCCGCCTCAGGGCCAGCACCGGCAGGCCGGGGCCCACCTGGATCTCCCGGGCCCCGCCCGCCGGGACCACGGTGGCCCGTCCGGCCCGGCGCGCGGCGGTGGCCCGGCAGCGCTCCAGGAAGGCGTCGTCCAGGGCTTCGGGCCAGGGGAAGGCCATGCGCCGCACGCCGTCGGCGGTGACGCAGAAGCCCCAGCCAGGGACCTCCTGCCCGGCCAGCAGGGCCTTCCAGGGGCCCAGGTCGGCCTCCTCCCCCGGGGGGGCGCCGGGCAGGGGGCGGGACCGGGTGAAGTCCACAGCGTAGGCGTCGGGGCTTCCGGCCCGGGCGTCCGGCAGCGGGCCGGGGGCGGGTACGGGCAGGTCCTCCGGGGCGGGCACAGGTTCCAGCAGGCCGCGTCGGAACGCGGTCCAGAAGCCCGGGCCGGATTCCCAGCCGGCGGCAGCGTAGGGGGCGGCCTCGAACCGGTAGACCCCGCCCCGGGGCTCGCCGGTGCCGGTGCGGACCTCCACCAGCCCGGACGGCTCGCGCCGCAGGGCAGCCCGCACCAGGCCGGTCTCCGGCCCCTGGGCGAAGGGGAATTCCCGGCTGAAATAGCGGTCCTTGCGCAGGGCGTCCAGGTCCAGTTCCATGGCCGCCAGCCCGGGCAGGGACGGTTCCAGGCCGCGCCCGGCCCGGTCCGCCTCGATGGCCAGGTGCATGGCGCGCTCGCTGGTGGCCAGCACCAGACGGGTCCCCAGCCGAGCCCAGGCCAGGCCCATGCGCCGGTCCGGGTCGCCCCCGCCGTCGGCGGCGCCCCGGGTCACCAGGGTGTAGCCGGCGCCCTGGTGGGTCCGGGCGGCGCCCCGGGGCAGTCTGAACGGCAACTGGGCCAGGGGCGTGTCCACCACCAGGACCGCCTCCAGGTGGCCCACCTGCAGCAGGGCGAGGCCGATGCGGCGCGGGCGCAGCCGGGCGATCTGCACCCAGGTCCAGGGCAGGTCCCGGCCCAGGAGCCGCCACTGGTCCTCCAGCTTGGAGCCCACCCGGCTCTTGCGCCAGGCTGCGGTGGCCGGGTCGGAGGCGGTGCCGGACAGGAAGGCGCGGAACTGCCCGGACAGCTCGGCGTCGAAGGCGGCGGCGTCGGGGATGACGATCCGCAGCGGCGCTTCCGGCAGCGGCAGGGGCGCGGCCTGGACGGCACAGGCCAGCAGGATGGCGCAGAGCGGCCTCATGGCGCACCCTCCAGCTTCAGCACGTTGGCCAGCATGGCCCAGGTGAGGTCCCGGGGCCGGATGGAGGCGGGCCTGCCGTCCACCAGCTTGAACGGGTCGGCCCTGGCCGGGGGCGGCAGCTCCGCCGCCAGGGCCTGCAGGCCCCCCCGAGAACGCATGCGTTCTCGGGGATCTAAGGACGGGGCGCCCCGCTCCGCCAGCACGTCCAGGAAAGCCCGGGCGCCGGGCTCGTCCCCGCCGCGGGCGTCGGCCCGGGCCAGGTCGGCCAGGGCCGCGTCCATGGCCGCGGCCGGGAACCCGCGCTCGGTGAGCAGCCGGACCAGGTACCTGGGATCGGCTGGCCACGCCGCCGCCGCTGGCCGCGCGGTCAGCCGCCACCGGGCCGCCCGGAGTTCCAGGAACGACCGGTCCTCGTAGGCCCGGGCCTGGTCCTGGCCCAAGACCAGGGTGGCCCGGCCGGCGCTGTCCGGGTCCAGGGGGGCTAGGGTCTCCAGGGCGGAACGGGCCGACAGGATGTCCTGGGGGTGGCCCTGGAGCCGCGCGCCCAGAGCCTGGGCGCCGCTCCACACGGCCAGGGCGCCCTGCCAGTAGCCGGGCGCGGGCACCGGGAACATCCACTGCCGCCAGAACTGGAAGGCCAGGCCTTCCTCCTGGGCGGTCCAGAGGGCGCGCCGCCGGGCTTCCACCAGGGCCCGGCCGGCCTGGGCCGGCTGCTTGAGGGCGGCCAGCACTCCGGCCCGGCGCCGGGTCCCGGTCCAGCTCAGGTCCCCGGGGCACCGGGCCAGCCAGCCCGGGGCCGCCGAGGGTGCCGCCGCGGCCAGGGCCGGCAGCAAGTCCGGCAGCCGGTACGGTTCCAGTTCGCCCCGGAACCAGGCTTCGTCCATCTCCCTTAGCAGGTCCTGGACCTGGGCCCCGGGGCAGAGCCTGAGCGCGAGCTGCCACTCGGGGGCGCTCACCGGGCCCTGCTGGCGGCGCTCGGCCAGGAAGGCCCGGAACCGCTCCTCCACCTGGACCCGGCCCTCGGCGCGGAACGGCCGCAGCCAATCCTGGAGCCGCGCCACCAGGGGATCCCAGGACCGGTCCTCTTCCGCCTCCGGCGCGGGCTCCCAGGATGGCTGGTCGCCCCGGCGCAAGCCGGCCAGGGTGCCGTCCACCAGGGCCAGGGCCTGGGCGGTCTCGCCCCGGATCAGGCGCAGGCGCAGCGCCAGGAGGCGCCAGCTGTCGGGACTTCCGGGCCCGGTGAGCCGGGCCAGCAGCGGCGGCTGGGCCACGGCGGCATCCATGGCCTGGGCCAGGGCCTGGAGCGCGGCAGGCCGTTCCGGCGGGGCCTGGGCCTGCAGCCAGGGGACGGCGCAGGGCCAGACCGGCCCCAGCCTGGCCAGGTCGCTCTGCGGCAGGCCGGCGGCGCCGCGCGCCCACAGCTCCCGGAGCCAGGTGCGGAGCTGGGCCGGGGTCAGGCGCGCCTCCCGGCCCCGCCAGCGTTCGGCCAGGGCGGCGCGGAAGGACAGCTCGTCCCCGGTGCGGAACCGGGCCGCGTCGCCGGGGGCCAGATCCTGGAGATAGGCCAAGAACGCGGGGCCCACCGGCCGCTCGGGGTCCAGGCAGGCCATGGGCCCGGGCAGCCCCAGCCCGCCGGCCAGGCCCGCGAGGTTCTGGAACCCGGCTTCGGTCAGGGTGGCCTGGCCGGCCCGGACCCAGGCCTTGAGCGCCCCGGTGGCCTCCTGCCGGCGCCCGGCGGCCACCAGCAGGGAGAGCTTCGCCTCCAGCCACGGGAGGTCCCGGTCCGGGCCGTCCGCGGCCAGGTCCAGGGCCAGGGGCAGATCCTTCATGGCCCGGGCCAGCCGCACCGCCAGAATGGCCCGCTGGGTCTCCCCGCCCTTTTCCGGCGAGACCAGCGGCAGCCGGGGAGCGGCGGCATCCCCCTGGCGATAGCGCGCCAGGGCCTCCAGGACATACCAGGCCGGCCCCGGGCGTTCGCCCCAGAGGGCTCCGGGCAGGCGGCCCCGGTCCGCTCCCTGGCCCAGCACCAGGTCGTCGCCCTGGTCCGCGGGCCCCGGGTTGAAGTCCGGCCAGGTCCACCGGGCGTCCGCCCCCAGCACCCCGCCCACGGTGCGCGGGCCCCTGAGCCTGGCCACCAGGGGGTCTTCGGCCGCGCCCGGAACGCCCTGGAGCAGCCGGCCCAGGGCCAGGCCCACCTGTTCCACGGTGCGCCGGCGCGCCTGCAGCACCGGATCCCGGGGCTGGGGCTCCCAGAACCGGAACCAGGCGGCGCGGGCCTGCTCGGGCAGGGCCGCCACCAGGGGCCGCGGCTCCCAGCGCCGGGCGGCCAGGGCCCAGAACCGGTCCCAGAGGGGGCGCGAGCCCATGACCTCGGCCAGTTCCGCCGCCATCCCGGGCCGGGCCGCGGCGGCCCGGGCGAACACCTTGAGCACGGCGGGATCCTGCAGCCAGGAGGCCCAGGGCAGCGTCTCCGTGGCGGCGGAAAGCGGGTCCGCGCCCCGGGTGCGGTCCATCAGCTCGCGCCAGCGGGGCTCGATGAAGGCCAGCAGGTCCGCGCCGCGCCCCTCCCGCGCCAGCTCCCGGCACCAGAGCCCGGGCAGGTCCGGCTCCCGGAACGCCACGGCGCCGGAAGATTGGGGATGGATGAGCTCGTTCCCGGTCTGTAGGACCATGGCGAACGGCGGCGCCTTCTGCCATGGCCCGGGCCGGCTCTCCAGAAGGCGCTGGGCCAGGGCTGCGCGCAGGCCCGGTTCCAGGTCCGAGGCGCCGATGAAGGGCCACCAGCGGTCCAGCGCGGCGGAATCCGGACGGCCCCCGGCCGGGAACAGCGCCTGCGCCAGGCGGGCCTGGACGGCTTCCCGGGCTTCGGGCCGGCCGCGCTCCGCCAGGGCGGCTCCGGCCGCCGCGAGGAACTCGGCGTCGCCGGAGCGGGTCTCCACCAGGCGCGGGAACTGGCCGGTGAGCAGGGCCAGGTCCGCCTGGTCCCGCCAGGAGAGCCGGGTGCCGGCCAGGTCGGCCACGTCGCTCCTGGGGGAGAGCAGGCGCAGGGCCAGGTCGGCATGGCCCAGGGCCATCAGCCGGTCCGCGGCGCGGGTCCTGCGCTCGGCCAGTTCCTGGGACCTGCCCGGGGCTTCCCGGGCGAAGGCGGCCAGGGCCCCCTGCTCCACCGCCAGGGCCTTGGCGGCGTCCCCGGCCCGCTCGTACAGCTCGCCGCGGAAGCGGGCCACGCCCTCGTCCGCGGGCCGGGGCCGGTTCCAGCCCTCCATGAAGTCCGCCGCTTCCCGAATCCGGTCGGCCCGCACCAGGATGTCCGCGGCATCGTGCCAGAGGCTTTCCTGGTCGGGCCGCAGCTTCACCGCGGCCTTGGCCGCCTCGATGGCGCCGGGCACGTCGTGGAAGGCGCGGCGCAGGTCCCGGACGGCCACGGCCCAGCGCACGTCCCGCGGACTCCGCTCCCGCTGCCGCTGGAAGAAGGCCAGCAGTTCCGGTCCCTTGCCGGCGCGGGCCGCGGACCGGGCCGCGTCCAGGAGCCAGGCCTTCTCGGTGCGCCGGTTCAGGGTCTCGATCCAGAGCCCCAGCGCCGGCGCCCGCTCCAGATCCGCGGCCCGGGCCAGTTCACGGTACAGCTCCGGCCGGCGTTCGGGCTTGAGCCTGGGTTCCTGGAGCCGGGCCAGGGCCAGGGCATCCCATCCGGGGTCGGCCTGGAACGAGAGCCGCGCCAGCACGTGGGCCGCCCGCAGGCGGTCCTGGTCCTCCAGGCCGTCCAGGCCCAGCAGCTGCTCCGCGGCCCGGCGCGCCCTGAGCAGGTCCCCGGCCTCCAGGGCAGCCTTGGCCAGGCGCTGCAGCAGGTCCTCCCGGTAGCCGGCACCGGCCCGGGCGGCAGCCTGCTCCAGCAGTTCCCTGCCCTCTTCGCCCAGCCCGGCCCGGGCCAGGAAGCTCAGCCGGTCCTCCAGCAGGCCCAGGCTCCAGGGGTAGCGGGCGGTGAGCCGCCGCCACTCCTGGGCGGCGGCGGGGATCCCCCTGCCCCGTTCAAGATAGCCCGCGCGCTGGGCTTCGGCCTGGATCCGGGCCGTGCCCTCGGGCAGCCGCTCGATGCGGGGGGTCAGGCCGGCCCAAACCGCGTCGGCCTCGGCCATCCGGCCGTTGCCGGAGAGGAACCTGGCCCGCTGGATCTCCAGGCTGACCCGGTCCTCCTCCGAGGGCGCCAGCTCGGCTTTTCTCGCCATGACCAGGTCCTGGAAGACCACCATCCGGTCCCCGCTCCAGCGGTCGCGGATGAACTCGTCCTGGCCTGCGGCGAAATCCAGCAGCTTCTGGGACGTGGCCCGGGGCACCATGTCCCGGACCTTGGCCAGGAGCAGGTCGCCCATGCGGCGGATGGCCTCGGCCTGGGCAGGGCGCTGGTCCGACCGGGCGGTGCGGCGGGCGGCGCGGCCCTGGGGATCGACGGGCTGGTCCAGGAAATCGATCCACTGGTCGTCGGCCCAGGCCCGGGGATCCTGGGGCTCGAAGGTGGCCAGGGGGAAGAAGGCGGCCAGGTCGCGCTCGTCCTCGGCGCTGCCCGGGGCCAACCGCTGGATCCGCTGCGCCACCAGCCGGAACACCCGGTCCCGGGCCAGGAGCTGGGCCAGCCGGCGCAGGGAGCGCGGGTCCTGGTAGTACCAGGCGCTGGCCGCTTCCGGATCCTCGGGCCGCGCGGCATCCAGGTACTCCCGCACGGCACCCTCCAGGTCCCTCAGGTTCTCCCGCAGCACCCCGGTCTCGAAGGCGTAGAACCGAGGCCGGCCCATGGCCTTGCGCCCGGCCTCCACCACCGCCAGGGCCTCCGGGTCGTGGCCGTAGTCCCAGAGCAGGGTCGCCAGTTCCGCCACCTTGGCCGGGTCCCGGGGCTCCCCGGCCAGCAGGTTGCCCCACAGCGCCACGGCCTCCCGCGGCCGGCCCCGCTCCTCCTCCATCTCGCCCAGCTCGGTCCAAAGGGGCGCGGGGTCCTCCAGGGCAGGGGCGGTGCGGGCCACCAGAGCCCGGGCGGCCTCGAAGTGGGAGGATTCCAGGGCGTTCAGGGACCGGTGCAGGGCCAGCGCCCGCTGGGCCAGGGCCCCGTCCCCGGGATAGGCGGCGGCGAGCCGGTCGGCGGGCGCCGCGGCCCGTTCGAACCGGGACAGGCGCGCCCAGCCCTCGAACAGCAGCAGGTCCTCCACCGGAGTGCGCCCGGGCCCGGCCTCCAGTGCTTCCAGCTTCGCCTCCAGGCTGTGCTGGCGCATGGCCTCGGCGAACCAGGCTTCGCGCACCCCCGCGTCGGCGAACAACACGGCCCAGCGCCGGTCCTGCACCAGGGCGTCCGGGACCACCACCTTGACGTGGGCCGCGCGGGCCGGGTCGCCCTGCTGTTTCCATACCGTTTCGGGCACCAGCCGGGAGGCCTCCCGGAACACCTGGGGGCTGTGGGGGAATCGCTCCAGGGCCTTGAGCCGCACCCAGTCCGCCCACAGCACCATGCGCACCCTGCCGGCCCCGGGCTGTCCCGGCGCGGCCACGGTGAGGTCGCCCGCCGCGTCGGCCCGCTGGAACAGGGCGGCGCCCCGGAACCGGGCGGCCACCTCGGCGCCCAGCTGGCGGAGCTGGGCGTGGTAGGCGCGGCGGGCATACCAGCGCGCCGCCTTGGCCCAGAGGCCGGGGCCCTGGAACCGGTCCAGGGCCCGCTGGTAGCGCGGTCCCAGGTCGTCGTCCAGGTTCCACCCCTCCAGCCGGCCCGCCAGGTCCAGCCACAGTTCCTCCGCGTCCGGCATCCGGTCCAGCTCGGTGAGGCTGAGGTCCAGGGCGGCGCGGTGGGAGGGATCCAGGGCATCCAGGCGGGCGATGGCGCCGTTGAGCAGGTCCTTGTAGCCGGCCAGGGCCAGCGGCGACCGGCTGCCGTCCGGGGCGGCGTAGCGCAGCCGGGCCTTGAACAGACGCATCTCCTCGGCCCGCGGCAGGGCGGCCGACTGGGCGGCGAGCAGGGCCACCCGGCGGGCTTCGTCCGCCAGGGGCGTCGTTTCCACCAGCGGCAGCAGGTCCAGGGCGGCCTGGCCCTCGCCCCGCTCCACGTGGCGTTCCATGATGGCCACCCGGAGCCCGGGCAGCGCAAGGTCCCCGGGCGCCCGCTGGGCCAGGGCGCCGGCCAGGGCCCGGGCGGTGGCGAAGGTCCGGTCCGGCATGGAGCCGTCCTCCAGCCGGTCCAGGGTCTCCTTCCAGGCCACGCCGGTGAGCAGGAATGACACGGCCCCGGTCCAGAACCCTGGGGTCCGGTCCAGGCTGGCCACCCAGCGGTAGCTCTCGTCGTTGTAGTTGCCCCAGGCCAGGGGGCGGCCGCCGGCGCGCAGGGCCAGGCGGGACAGCGAGGCCAGGTCCCTGGTCTGCTGTTCCGGGGTCCCGGCATGGGCCGCGGCCAGGGCCTCCTGGAAGGCTTCGGGCACCGCGTCGATCTCCCCGTAGAGCCGGGCCAGCAGCAGGTTGTCCGGGCGGCCCAAGACCTGGCCGTAGCGCCGCTCCACCTGGCGCAGCAGGTCGGCGGCGGCGTCGCCCTGGCCGCGGCCCTGGAACCAGGTGGCCAGGCGCACCAGGGCCGGGGCGTCGAACCGGGTCTCAAGGGTGGCGCGCCAGGTCCCGGGCGCGGCCGCGCCGGCCCGGGCGGCGTAGGCCTTGCGGAACGCCAGGCTCCAGGGCCGGTCCACCGCGCCGTCCAGGAGCTGGAAGGCGCCCCTGGGGTCGCCGTGGTCGGCCCGCAGGTCGGCGCTGAGCAGCAGCCTCCGTTCGGGGTCCAGGGCCTGGGCGCCGGCCAGGGCCCGCTCCGCCTCGTCCAGCCGCCCTGCCTTCTCCAGGGCCCGGACCCAGCGCACCAGGGCCTGGCCGTCCCCGGGGTACAGGGCCGAGCGGGCCTGCATCATGGCGATGGGGTCGGCCAGTTCGGGATGCCGCTGCGCCCACTGGATGCGCGCCTCGGCCAGGTCCAGCCGCTCCTCCTCGGGCAGCCCCGGGAGGGCCCGCTCCGCGGCCTCCAGGGCGGCGGCGGGTTCCTGGTGGGCCGCGGCCCAGCGGGCCGTCTCGGCCCAGGCCTGGGAACCCTGGGCCTGGGCCCAGCGCCGCATCGTCTCCAGGGCGCCCTTGCGGTCGCCCAGGGCCAGCTTGGCCTCGGCCAGCTGGCGCAGCGCCGCGGCGTCCTGGCCGGCCTCCAGCAGCCGGGCCAGCTCGGCGGTGGGGGTCGGATAGTGCACCCGGTGGCCGTCCACCTGGGCGAAGCGGGTGGCGGCGGCGTAGAGCCAGTCCCCCTCGGTGAGGTCCTCCCAGGGGATGACCGAGGCGGCGAACCCGGCCACGGCGGCGGCCAGGAACCAGGCGGAGGCGCGCCGGATCACGGCCTCACCTCCAGCACCGCCCGGGCGAAGCCGCGGTTCTTGGCGGCGTCCACGGCCTCGAACAGCACTTCCTGGGGGCCCTCGCTGCCCGGGGGGATCCAGGCCAGGCCGACGTTGAGCTTCTCCCCGACGTTCCAGCGCAGCGGCATCGGCGCCCCGTCCCCCACCCGCGCGCTCAGGAACACCACGTCCTGGTCGGCGGCGGCGGCGATGCGCACCAGGGTCCCGGCCCGGGCGGCGGCGGGCAGCACCGGCCGCACTTCGGGGGTCCGGCCGTCCAGGATGAAGTGCTTGGTCTCGGAGACCCGGGCGCCGCTGGCGTCGCGCACCAGGATGCGCACCGGGTAGCGGCCGTCCTTAAGGCCCTCGGGCACCAGGAAGCGGCCTTCCCAGACGGTGCTGGCGGGCCGGCGCACCAGGTCCAGCTCCAGCCCGAACGGGAACAGCGCCGTGGCCGACACCGTGGCCGGGTCGCACTGCACCCGCAGCACCGGGTCCCCGGGCTGGATCCGCCGGGGCCGCAGCAGAGCCCGGGGCGCGGCCAGGAAGGCGGTGTACGGGGTGACGAACTTGTAGCGCCTGGAGAGGGCGATGACTTCCTCGATCCAGTCCCCGCGCTCGCCGTCCGCGTCGAGCCGCCGGAGCAGATCGTCCACCCGGGCCCGCGCCCAGCGCCGGGGCAGGTCCCGGGCCTCCAGGGCCCGCTCCGGCAGGGCGGCCCGCAGGCTGGCGCCGCCGCCGGGGAACAACTTGGAATCCAGCTGGAACTGGAGGCCGGCGCTGGGCACGGCGTAGCGCCCCACCCAGCCGGACAGGCTGCCCGGTTCCATGGGCTGGACCAGCACAGGATAGATGTCCCGGAGCCGGGGTTCCCCGCCGGCGGCGATGAAGGGCGGCCGGCCCGGGGCCGGACCGGGCCGGCCAGGCCCCGGCGCCAGCAGGCGCTGGAAGAACAGGTCCCCCTCCAGTTCGGTGGCGGTGGGGGCCAGCACCTCCGCGGAGGCGGCCGCCAGGGCCGGCGCCACCTCGCCGGCGCCCACGGCGGTGAACACCGGCAACGGCCCGGCGGCGTCCTTGACCGCCTTGGCGCGCAGCGGGCCCTGGCCGCCGGTGAGCACCAGGATCCGGCCCTTGCCGTCCAGCAGCCTGCGGGCGGCGGCCAGGGCCAAGGGCAGGTCAGCGCCCGGCCCCAGCGGGCGGTCGCGCAGGGCGGCCAGTTCCGCCTGGATCGCCTGGGGGGTCGTCCCGTGCAGAACGGCCGGGGCCGGGGTCCGGTCATAGGGGATGAGGGCGAAGCGGTCCTCGGGTCCCAGGGCCTGGAGCACCCGCACCAGCTGGCCGTAGGCGGCCTCCAGCCCGCCCCAGCGGTTGCCCAGCCCGGTGTCGAACAGGATGGCCAGGGTCTGGCCGGCCCCGGCGACCCGCGCCGGGGCCGCCTTGGCCATGGCCGGCGGCAGAGCCTCCAGCAGGAAGAAGCCGTCCTTTTCCGGCGGGATCTCCGCCGGGCGCTCCCAGGGCGCCAGGGCCAGCCCGTCCGGGAGGGTCCCTTCGGGATTGCGGAAGGCGGAGAGCCGCAGGGGCGAGCCGTCCAGGGGCCGGAAGCGCACCACCAGGTCCTGGTCCAGCTTCACCCCCTGGCCGCTGAAGGCCGCCCCCTCCGGCACCGCCTGGAGCGGCAGGCCCGGGCCGCCCGGGGCCAGGGCCGCATCCTCCAGCTTCACCCGCACCGTGAGCCGGCCGGCCACCGGCGGCTCCGCGTCCTGGGGCCGCAGCGCCAGCCGGAACTCCCCCTGCCCGCCGTAGTACGGCACCTCCTGCTGGAACTGCAGCTCCAGCCGCTTGGTGGCCAGGGCCGGCACCGGCGCCACGGTCACCGTGAACAGCGCGCCGGCTGATCTGGCCCCGGGCGCCTGGTCCTCCTCCTCCCCCTGCTGCAGCAGCCCGGGGTCGATGCGCTGCCGTTCCAGCTCCTGATAGATGGACCGGGCCCGCCGCTTCTCCAGGATCACCCCGGGGATCCGCCGCAGATCGTCCCACACCGCGAAGTCGCCCACCGCCGCCGCGGGCGGCAGGGCAAACCGGTAAGTTGCCTCCTGGGCCGTTGGGGTATGGTTCTCGAACACCTGGCGCACGTTCACCCGGGCGTAGCCCCGGCCCAGGTCCACGTCCACGGTCATCTCCCGCAGGGACAGCACCCCGGCGTCGGGGCGCCCCGAGCTGGTGGGCACCAGAAGGCCGGCCTGGGCCTGGAGCAGGGCTCCCCAGCAGGCCAGGAGGACCGGGAGGAGGCGCGCGGCCATCTCAGGGGCCCTCGTCCGGCAGGGTCAGGGGCAGCCGGGCCAGGCCTTCGTCGGTGCCCACGTACAGGGCGTCGGGGCCGGGCAGGATGGCGGTGACGCGCGGCGAAGGCAGGGGCAGCGCCAGCGGTTCAAAGCGCGCGCCGTCCCGGCTGAGGCGGAACAGCCCCCGGCCGTCGGTGCCCAGGAACAGCCGGCCCCCAGCCTCCACCAGGCAGCCGGTGTTCACCTTGAGCCCTTCGGTCTCCGGGAAGGCCTCGAAGCTGCCCTTGGGCGAGCCGCCCGAGGCCACCCGCCGGGTCACGCCGCCGCCGTAGGTGCCGATGTACAGGCCGTCCCCGCGCAGGGCCAGGGCGGTCACCCAGGGATGCGGCAGCCGACCCTCCCCGGCCGTGACCCGCCAGGCCACTCTGCTTCCGGACACCGCCCCCAGGCCCGAGGGGGTGCCCACGTACAGCGGCTCGCCCCCCGCCAGGGCCAGGGCCTGGTTGCCGGGCAGGCCGTGGAAGGCGGACAGGAAGCGGGACCCGGGCAGCAGCAGCCCCTGGCCGTAGCCCACGGCGATTCCGGAGCGGGTGGCGGCCAGGGCGAAGGCCGGGCCCGACCCCGCCTCGCCCATGGGCGTCCAGCGCCTGCCGTCGAAGCGCGCCGCGCCGCGCAGGCTGGCCACGTACAGGCCGTTCCCGGCAGGCAGGATGGCGTTCACCGCCCAGGCCGGGGCGCCCGGCAGGGCGGACCACGCCCACGCCCCTGCCCTGGGCTCGCCCAGGGCGAGGCCACCGTTGAACACCCCCAGCACCAGCCGGGAGCCCAGCAGCCCCAGGGCGCTGATGTGGGCCGAGCCGGGCGGCAGGGCCGGGGGCCGGGGCACGGCCAGGGCCCAGCCCGAGGCGGTCTGCCGGTACAGCCCCGCGTCGGTGTCCGCGAAGATCCGCCCCGAGGCCGCCAGCAGCCGGCGCGGCCGGGCCGGCATCCACTCCTCCGCCCCGGGGGCCCCGGCCTCGAAGCGCAGCAGCCGTCCGCCCCCGGCCGCGTAGACCCGGGTTCCGGCCACCGCCGCCGAGACCGCGTCCTCCCCGCCCGGCACCGGCGCCAGGGTCCCGTCCAGGGGGCCCCTGGCCAGGCCCGCGGGCGTCACCAGCCACAGCTCGCCGCCGCACAGCCCCACCCAGTCGATCCACGGATCCGGCGCGGCCAGGACCGTCGCCCGCCCGGGCTCGATCCGCCGCAGCCCTTCCTCCCCGCCCGCCACTACCACCCCGCCGTCGGCCATGGCCAGGGCCCGCACCGGCGCGCTGTCCAGCCGCTCCAGCGCCGGCACCCCCCAGGCGGCCCGGAACAGCCCTTCCCGGGCGCCGATCCACAGCCGCCCGCCGGCATCCTCCTGCAGGGTCCGCGCGTGCAGGGCGCCGAACCCGCTGGCCAGTTCCTCCCAGCGTCCGTCCCGGCGCAGGAACAGCCCCCCGGCCGCCAGCCCCAGCACCGGGCGGCCCCGCCAGAGGGCCAGGGCCGAGGCGTGGAGCGTGGGCAGCCCCCAGGAGAGATCGCCGGTGCCGTCCCGCACCCCGAATCCGCCCGCGGTGGTGAGGCCGGGTTCCGCCCCGGCCACCGCCTCCACCTCGCCGCCGCCCCAGCGCTCGATGCGCGTCCCGGGTTCCGGCACCGGCACCAGCCGCAGCTCGGCGCGGTCTCGGGAGGGCAGCGCCAGGGCCCCGTGCACGTCCCGGGCCACCTTGAGCCATGCCCCCGCGCCCGCGGCCAGCGCCAGGAGGCCAAAGGCCGCGAGGACAATGCGGGGTCGCTTGGAAAAGAGGACCATGCGTTCGGACCGGACGTTGGGGAATGGGGTATGGAGCTATTATAAACCGACAATATTATACCTCCGCCGGGGCCCTTTGGTAGGGAAATTCCGCTGCCGCCCGGTGGTATGCTGGGGGGCTCGATTGAGATTTCCACCCTCAGCCCGTTTTCCCGGAGCGCCGCCCATGTCCATCGCCGCAGCCCTTGAGTACCTTTCCGCTCCGGATCTGGAGCCGGAACTCAGGGCCGAGCTGGAACCCCTGGTGCGGGCCGCCGAGGCGGGCGACGCCGCGGCCCTGGCCGAGGTTCGGGACCGCTTCTCCGAAGCCCTGGCCTTCGGCACCGGCGGCCTGCGGGGCATCATGGCGGCCGGCCTGCGCCGGATGAACAAGCCCAACATCCGCCGCACCACCCTGGCCCTGGCCCAGGTCGCCCGGGAGCGGGCGCCCGGGATCCGCACCGCGCTGGTAGGCTTCGACACCCGCCTGCAGTCGGACAGCTTCGCCCTGGAGGCCGCCCGGGTCCTGGCCGCCGCCGGCTACACGGTCTACCTGGGCGGCAGGCCCCTGCCCACCCCCTTCCTCTGCTATGCCATGCGCAAGCTGGGCACCGCCTGCGGGATCATCGTCACCGCTTCCCATAACCCGAAAGAGTACAACGGCTACAAAGCCTACAACCACCTCGGCGGCCAGGTCATGGCCCCCTGGGACAGCGAGATCGAGGCGGCCATGGCCAAACTGCCGCTGGTGCCGCGGCTCCCCCCGGCGGCCGGCGCCGCCCCCATCCTGCCCATCCCCCAGGAGCTGGAGGAGGACTACCTGGCCCTGGGGCTGCGCCTGCGCCAGCGGCCTGAACTGTTCCAACCGGCCCGGATCCTCTACACCCCCTTCCACGGTACCGGCATCGCCTTCGTCCCCGAGCTGTTCCGGCGCGCCGGTCTGCCCCTGCAGATCTGCGCCTCCCAGGCCATCCAGGACGGCACCTTCCCCACCGCCCCCCGGCCCAACCCCGAGGAGATCGCCGCCTACCAGGCCCCCCTGGCCGACGCCAAGCGCCTGGGCGCCGAAGTGATCCTCTCCAACGATCCCGACGCCGACCGCCTCGGCCTGGTGGCGCCCCGGGACGGCCAGTGGGAGCTCATGACCGGCAACGATCTGGCCGCCCTGACCCTGGACTACCTGTGCGGCCAGAAGGGCCTCAAGGGGGTCGTGGTCACCACCGTGGTCACCTCCGATTTCCTGGCCGAGGTGGCCCGCCACCATGGCCTCGAGGTGATGTGGACCCTCACCGGCTTCAAGTACATCGCCGTGTGCATGGACGCCCTGGCGGCGCGCTCGGAGACCTACGCGTTCGGCGCCGAGGAGTCCTTCGGCATGCAACTCTCCAACGAGATGCGGGACAAGGACGGCGTCCTGGCCGCCCTGCTGGTGGGCGAGATGGCCGGCCACTTCAAGGCCCTGGGCATGGGGCCCTTCCAGGCGGTTGCGGCCCTGCAGCGGCGGGTGGGCAGCTTCCACAACCGCCTGGTGAACCTGGAGGACCCCCGCCCCGGCGGCAACCTGCGCTTCGCCGCCGCCATGACCCGCATCCGCGAGGCCGGCCTCACCGCCTTCGCCGGCGAAAAGGTCGTGTCCTGGGAGGATTTCCAGACCGGCGAATGGCACGGCGGCGCCAAGGTGGAGCCGATCCTGGACCGCCCCGACAACCGGTCCGCGGCCCAGCCCATCGACCGTTCCAACGTGCTCAAGTTCCGCCTGGAATCCGGCGCCTTCGCCGCCTTCCGCCCCAGCGGCACCGAACCCAAGCTGAAGGTCTACCTGCAGAGCCGCACCGCGCCGGAACTGCTGGACCGCATGGAGGCCGAGGCGCGGAAGCTGCTGGGCCTGGGCTGATCCGCACCGCGCCGCCCGGTCAGGGCCCGGCTGCCGCGGCTGCGGCGGGAGGGGGCCCGGCCGCCCCGGGCGCGGCGGGAGCGGGTGCGGCGCCCGCGGGCGCTGGCGGAGGCCCGAGTCTATGCCATACGTAGTAATGTGTGCCGTCCCGGCTGTACTCGACGGTCCGCAAGGCGGGATGCGCTTGGAAAAGAGCAGAATCCGGCAAATAGTCCCAGGACCACCAGCCTCTGAAGCGCAGGCGCTGGAGCCTGTCCAGATGTCCGAGGGTGGTCATCATGGTCGGGAGGAGGAAATTCGAGTCGTCCACCTCCAATTCCACCAGGCTTCCCGGAAGCCCCGCGCCGGTGAACTTCCCGCAATGTGCGGCGCTCAAACGCCGCAGCGGGACCGGCCCCAGACCCTCGGACCGGAAATTTGGACAATGGGCCACGTCAAGAACCTCCAGGCTCAGCGGCAAATGAGCGCCGGTGAAATCCACGCAATCCATCAGTGAAAGGTGGGTCAGCCGGGTGAAGCGCGCGAAGTCCCCTTCCTGCATTTTGCTGGCGTAACGGAGGGCAAGGGAGATCATGCCGTCCGGCAGGGTGCCGATCAACTCCCGACTGGGCCGGTCAACCCCCAGGTGGGTCAGAAGGGGAGCGCCTTTCACGGTTGCCAGAACGCGCTCCGAGGTCATCAAAGAACACATTTTGATGGTCAGTTCCCTCATTCGCGGCAGCAGGATGGGACCGGTGAAGCCGGAGGCATTGGAGGCGGACAGGTGGGTCAGGCCAGGGGGCAGTTCCTTGCCCGTGAATGTCAAACAATTCTCGATGGTCAGGTCCGTCAACCCACGGGGAAGGATTTCACCCTTGAACCAGTGGTTTCCATTCATTCGCAAAGCCCTGAGATGCTGGAACCGGTGGATGGTCTCATCGCGCACCGTGGTCGATCTGAAGGTCAGGGCTCGCATCCTTTCAGGAAGGGCGGCGATCTCTTCGTCGCCGATATCATCCAACTCCCCAAACCGAAGGTCCACTAGGGTCTCATGGGTTCGGGCAAGCTCCAGTAGATGGGGGAACTTTAATTTATTGCCCTGGTTGCTGAGTTCCCGCAGGCGGTTGCACGCCTTCAACGCTTCAATGATCCCTCTGGGCGAGAGATCCGGCGTGTCCCTGAAGGTGATGCTTCTAACTTTGTTATGATTTTGAAATAATTTATGCAGGTCAACATCATTGATAGGCCCGGAAATAGTCAGGTGCTCGGTGGCGTCCTGGGCCGCGCGGTTCAAAGATTTGTTCACATAGCGGAGTTCCCCTGGGCGGGTGAACCCAGCCACGTGGACCTTCAAGGCCTGGGGCAGGGCCGACAGGCCGTGGACTTCCCGCCCGCCCCCGCCGGCCGCGGACGCGGCGGAACTGGCCGAACCTGGATGATCCGGGAGGCGCGCCCGCTTGCTCCCCGAAGGCGCGGCATCCGGATCCCCAGGGGACGGAAGGACCTGGATGACCCGGGGCGCGGACCAGGCCCCTTCGCACCGGGCCTGGACGACGAGGGTCGAGCCACCGGAAAGCCCGGGAACCGGGATGGAAAAGGCCAGGTCCCGGGGCCCCGCGAGGACTTTGTCCAGGCGGAAGATCTCCTGGTCCAGGAACCAGGCGGAGATCGTGACGGTCTTGCCCGGTTCGGCGCCCTGGACCTCCACCTGGAGGGGCAGGCTCGTTCCGCTATGCACCCTGGCGGGCAGGCCCTTCAATGTCAGGGTGACCGCCGCCAGGAGTTGGGCCGGGGCGGCAACCGCAAGCCAGATGGCCAGTACGACGGGCGCCGGACATGGAAGATGGAACCGCAGACCCAAAGAACCCCCCAGAGTTACGTTCCTCATTACGGGGAAACACTGGGTCACCCTGGAACGCGGAGCCTCTGAATGTATAATCATTTAATTTCCCCGGGTCAAGTCAGCGTCCATCGCACCCGGCAGGCAACCCGGGAGCTGCCAGGCCTGGGCTGATCCGCACGGCGCCGCCCGCTCACGGCCCGGCTGCCGCGGCCGCGGCGGGAGGGGGTTCGGCCGCCCTGGGCCTGGCGGCAGCGGGTGCGCCCGGCGGAGGCCCGGGTCTTCGCCACACGATGAGCAGCGCGCCCGGAACCCGGCTGTACTCGACCTGCCGCAAGGTGGGATGCGCGAGGAAAAGGGCAGGATCCGCCTCCAGATTCATCCAGCCGGTGAACTTCAGGTGTTGGAGCCTGGCCAGATGCCCGAGGGTGGTCATCATGGCCGGGAGGGTGACCTTGGGACAGTTGACCACACTCAAGTCCGTGAGACTTCCCGGAAGCCCCATGCTGGTGAACTCACGGCAGTCCAAGGACACCAGACTCGTCAGCGGGACCGTCCCCAGGAGCTCGGATTGGAATTTCGGACATCTGGCCACGACGAGCCTCCGCAGGCTCGGTGGCAAATGCGCGCTGGTGAAATCTTGGAAATCGGCCAATTCCAGGTTTTCCAGGCAGGTGAAGCGCACGAAGGCCCCGTCCGGCACGCCCCTGGCATGGCTGAAGGAAAGGACGATCATGCCGTCCGGCAGGGCGCCGATGAGGTCCCGGTCGGCCACGTCAGTCCACAGATGGGTCAGAAGGGGAGCGCCTTTCACGGCTTCCAGAAGGCGCGCGGAAGTCATCCCGGGACATCCCTTGATCCGAAGGTCCACCATTCGAGGCAGCAGGATGGGACCTTCGAAGGCGGGGGCGTTGATGATTATCAGGGTGCGCAGGCCAGTTGGCAGATCCTTGCCGATGAATCCCCGGCAGTTGCTCAGGGTCAGGTACATCATCCCGGGGGGGAGGCGATCACCCTTGAGCCGGGCGCCCTCGGTAAGGTTCAAAAGCCTGAGATCCTGGAACCGGCTGAGCGTCTCATCGCGCACCGTGGTCGATCTGAACCTCAGGCATTGCATTCTTTCAGGAAGGGCGGCGATCTCTTCGTCCCGGATATCCTCCCGCGCCCCAATGATAAGGTTAACGAGTGAATCATGAGTCTGGGCAAGCTCCAGGATATGCGTGAACTTTAATTTATTGCCGTTGTTGACGAGCTGGACCAAGCGGGTGCATGCCTTCAACGCCTCGATGATCCCTCTGGGCGAGAGATCCGGCGTGTCGCCGAAGGTGATGAAACGAATCCACCTATGGTTTTGCAACAATTTAAGGAGGTCAGCATCGTTGGTGGGCCCTGAAATAGTCAGGTGCGCGGTGGCCTCCTGGGCCGCGGCGTTCAAGGACTTGTCCACGTAGCGGAGGTCCCCAGTGAACCGGCCCACGTGGACCTTCAAGGCCTGGGGCAGGGCCGACAGGCTGTGGAGGTCCCCCCCGCCGGCCGCGGCCGCGGCGGCGCTGGCCGAGCCTGGATGAGCCGGGAGGCGCGACCGCTTGCTCCCCGAAGGCGCGGCATCCGGATCCCCAGGGGACGGAAAGACCTGGATGACCCGGGGCGCGGACCAG
Organism: Holophagaceae bacterium; assembly: GCA_003165415.1. GTDB lineage: Bacteria > Acidobacteriota > Holophagae > Holophagales > Holophagaceae > Mesoterricola. Next base: position 3,400 of record PLUC01000230.1, on the reverse strand, counting down.
GCCCCTTCGCACCGGGCCTGGACGACGAGGGTCGAGCCACCGGAAAGCCCGGGAACCGGGATGGAAAAGGCCAGGTCCCGGGGCCCCGGGAGGACTTTGTCCAGGCGGAAGATCTCCTGGTCCCGAACCCAGGCAGTGACGGTGACGGTCTTGCCCGGTTCGGCGCCCTGGACCTCCACCTGGACGGGCAGGCTTGTCCCGCTCTGGATCATGGCGGGCAGGCCCTTCAACGTCAGGGTGACCGCCGCCAGGAGCCGGGCCGGGGCGGCAACCGCCAGCAGGATGGCCAGCACGATGGGTGCCGGACGATGAAGATGAAGCCGCAGGGCCAAAGGCACCTCCAGGGCCCCATTCGGGTCACCTTGGAACGCGGAGCCTTTATCATTATAATTGTTTAATTTTTTGGGTCAAGTCGACACGATTCCGGGGACTGCCTCAATCCTTGATCTTCCGGACCGTGCCCTGGGAGGGCCTGACAGCTCCCGGACCACCATTGGAGCCGGAGCCCAGCAGGTCCAGCCGGGACGCCTCCCGCTCCTCCATCTTCCGGGTGACGTCCGGCGGCGGGAACATCTCCGGGGCCTCCTCCTGCAGGAAGCGCTTGGACCGGGCCAGGAGGGAATCCATGTCCTGGAGGAAGCGCACCCGCTCCAGCTTCAGGCCGCGCACCTGGGCCTCCAGCTCCCCCACGTGGCTCTGGGCCTCGCGGATCATCTCGTCGGCCTTGAAGTCCGCCTCCCTCAGGATCAGGGCCTTCTCCCGGTTCACCGTGTCCAGGATCTCCTCCTTGGTCCGCTGGGCGTGGAGCAGGGTCTCCCGGAAGATCCGGTCCTGCTCCTGGTACTCGCGCAGGTGCTCGCGCAGGTCCAGGATCTCGGTGCGCAGGCGCTGGTTCTCCAACTGCACCTCCTCCCATTCCCCGGCGACTTCGTGCAGGAAGGTCCGCACCTCCCCCTCATTCAGACCCCGGAAGGCCTTTTCGAATTCCCGTCGTTGGATGTCCAGTGGCGTGAACTTCATTTTGGTCTCTCTAGGAAAGGCCCCGGGAGAGCAGGCGTTGGAGGAACCAGAGGATCAGGATGGCCACCATGGGGCTGAAATCCATCCCCATGGTCGAGGGCAGGATGGCGCGGATGGGGTGTAGCACCGGGTCCACCACCGTGTGGAGCAGGCGCACCAGCGGATTGCGCTCGTTCGGGCGGAACCAGGTCAGCAGACTGGCGATGACGATGAGATAAATGAGGATCTGGATTACCCAATCCACAAGTGTGATGACAAATGGCATATGAGAAGACCTTTCAATGCCCCATCATAATCCCAACCGCGCGTTCCAGAGACCCGCTCCGGCTCAATCCCACCTAGAACTTAGACTTTTTTTCAAAACAGGGGTAAAAACAGTCCATGAGAATCGGCATCTCCTGCTACTCGACCTTCGGCGGATCCGGCGTGGTGGCCACGGAGGTGGGCAAGGCCCTGGCCGCCCGGGGCCATGAGGTGCACCTGCTCAGCCCGGCCATTCCCCCCCGGCTGGTGGGCTTCGAGGACCAGATCTTTTTCCACGAGGTCACCGCCAGCACCTACCCGCTGTTCGAGGCCGCTCCCTACTCCATCGCCCTGGCCTCCAAGATGGCCGACGTGGCCGCCCACCACGGCCTGGAGATCATGCACGCCCACTACGCCATCCCCCACGCCTCGGCCGCCCTGCTGGCGCGCATGGCCCTGGAAGGCAAGCTGAAGGTGGTGACCACCCTCCACGGCACCGACATCACCGTGGTCGGCTCCGACCCCAGCTACCTGTCCATGGTGCGCCTGGCGATCCGCGAAAGCGACGCGGTGACCTCGGTTTCCCAGTACCTCAAGGACGAAACCTACCGCACCTTCCAGGTCCCCCGGGAGATCGATGTCATCCCCAATTTCGTCGCCGCCCCCACAGGCCCTGCCCCGGACTGCCGCAAGTGGCTGGCCCCCTGCTCCGCCTCGATCCTCACCCACATCTCCAACTTCCGGCCGGTGAAGCGGGTGCTGGACGTCATGCGCACCTTCGAACTGGTGCGCCGGGAGCACCCGGCCCGGCTGGTGATGGTGGGCGACGGCCCCGACCGCACCGAGGCCGAGGCCTACGCCCGTGACCACGGCTTCGAGCACGAAGTGCGCTTCACCGGCAAGCAGCTGGACATCGACACCGTGCTGGCCTGTTCCGACGTCTTCCTCCTGCCAAGCGCCACCGAGAGCTTCGGCCTGGCCGCCCTGGAGGCCATGGCCCACCAGGTCCCGGTGGTGGCCACCCGGGTGGGCGGCCTGCCCGAAGTGATCCGCCACGGCGTGGACGGCTACCTGGAGCCCCTGGGCGACGTGGAGGCCATGGCCCGGGACGTGATCGCCCTCCTGCGCGACTGCCCCCTGCGCAAGCGCATGGGCCAGGCCGCCCAGCAGCGCGCCCTCACCACCTTCGAAGAGGGCCCGGTGATCGATCTGTACGAGTCCGTCTACGAAAGAGTTCTCGCCCCGGCCAAATCCATCGTGGACCTCGGGGCTGGAACTAGCTAGACTAGCTGTTCCGGCTGGGTAGCTCAGGTGGTTAGAGCGAGGGTCTCATAATCCCTAGGTCTGCGGTTCGAGTCCGCATCCAGCCACCACAAGAAACCCTCTGATCGCAACAGATCAGGGGGTTTTTGATTTCGGGGGAATGGGTCGTTTCGGACATATCTGGGATCTCCTGGTGCCTAGTAAGTCCTTTGTTTGCATATCGCTGATTTGGATCTCCCACCAGATTCCCACCAGGAATTGGAGCACCGGAAGATCCCCAGGTCGTAACATGAATTTGACTGAAATTCAGGTGCAAACCCGCACCGCTGCATCAGTCTGAGCCTCGCCCTCCCCTTCCTCCTGCAGAAAGCAAAAGGCCCTGGTTGGGGGTGCTGACCAGGGCCTTTGGGGTTTCGTGGGAATCTGGTGGGAGGTTTAGGCGCATACCCGCGCCATTGCTTCGTCTACGGCCTTCCTTACCTCAGGCCAGCGGTAGCGAATGTGATTCCCCCAGGGGTCTTGGTATGCAGGGATCTGCCCGGTGGCGACTAGACGGTTCCAGGTCGTGCGGGAAAATCCCTTCCCAATGTACTTCCTGAGGAGAACCTGGACGTCCGCGAAGGTCAGCCACTCCGGATGGACGTCGAGGCTGTAATCCGCTCGCATAGGCTGGGAACAATCCCCCCAACCTACCGGCACGGTCCCAGACCATGGAATACCTGCACCTCCATCGATTCCTCAAGAGCGCCTTCCGCCCTGGCCCGGATCCGGTCCGGCTGGATGAGGACCTTTGGATATCACACGGGGATTTCACGTCCAGGAGCGACCATATACTGCCGGGCGAGACCCGCTACTTGGACGCTCTCCAGTTTTG
>PLUC01000210.1 GCA_003165415.1 Holophagaceae bacterium | reverse complement strand
GGCGCCGACCCACGCGTACGATTCGGACTTTCCGTCCTCGCAAGCTGCGGGCGGACAAGTCCGAATCGTTTGCCGTCCTCCAATCGGCTGACCCCATGGCTACGCCATCATCCAAGGCCCCTGCCCATTGATTCGGCCCACTGCTCTGGTTCGGTTTTCAACAACACTAGGCTGCGGCGTAGGTTGCCTGGGGATGGAGGGTTCCGTCAGGGGGTTGCCCATGCACCTGGGCTGCCAGATCGGCCCGGAGGCGGGTCAGGAGGTCATTGGCAGAGGGCTTCCGGAGTCCTGTCCAGTCCTTTTGGCTGCGCCATGGGGGTAGTTCGTGGTAATCCGAGGTGCGAGTTGGACCGAAGGCCTTCATTGCGGCGAGTTTGAGCAGGGCATAGGCGGCCACCAGGGCGGAATGGAGCCTGGGGACGCTTTTGTCAGACCAGACCTGAGCCTGCCCAAGGCCGACTTGGGACTTCAGCTCTCGGTGTAGGACTTCGATTTCCCAGCGATCTGTCGCGCGTGGCGGGGAGGCCGCGCTGCTCCAGTTGCTCGAGGATTTCATGGATGTGCAGGGGCCGTGAAGCTTGAGTAAGTATGTCGATTGCATTGCCAGTGCGCGATCTGGGCGCATCCTTCCGTGTCAGCTTTGGGAGCTGGACAGTCGTTTCAGGCTCCTTGGCAGCCCGGATGCGCTTTATCTCGAGCAGTCCCGCACGGAAGGCTGCCTCAAGCACGGACAGCACATCGTTTCCGGCAACGCCGGTCGTAGCGTTATACATGGGTGACCTCCTGTGATAAAGGTAGGTCATTATACATGTATGTCAATACCTAGCAAAAAAACATCCCGGAAAATCGTCAACCAACCCGAGGGACGGGGGAATCACCGCTGTGGGGAGTTGGTGAGCACAAGGCGACCAGATGGATGGGTAGGGCCGTCGAGATAACGCAGCCAAGGGTTCAGCCATTTGGAGGACGGCAAACGCTTCGGANNACGTGGGTCGGCGCCTTGCCGGGTGATCCGGTGTGGGACGGCGCGATTCGACTGGAAACGGACAACGCGTCAGGGGCCGTCGGCAGACATAGCCGGCTCGGAACGCGGGCGCCCCAGTGGGAGAAAGTCCAAACTACAGGGCGATGCAACGCATGCGTTGCATCGCGGTCGCTTCGCTCCCTCTCCGTCCCCCCTCAGACTCCCCCACTCCATGCCCGGGCAGAGCCCGGACATGGAGTCTAGCAATCCGCAAACGGCTGCTATAATCCGGGACTATGCACTGCTCATTCCAGTCCTGATGGTTGTGTGTCCCAGCCGGTTGTGGAGTCTGCCTTGGCCGTCAAACACAAACGAACCTCTGTGCGAAGGACCGATTTCCTCGGCAAGGAGTATTTCGAGAACCTGTTCAACCAGGTTCCCGAGGGCATCGTCATCTCCAACAACGTCGGCCGGGTGATCCGGATCAACGCGGAGTTCACCCGCATGTTCGGCTACGGCAGGCAGGAGGTGGTCGGCTGCATGGTGGACGACCTGGTGGCGCCGCCGCAAAGCTTCCTGGAGGCCATGGCGATCACCGACTGCGTGGCCCGGGGCGAGAAGATCTCCCGGGAGGGCATCCGCCGGCGCAAGGACGGCTCCCTCATCCACGTGTCCATCCTCGGGGTGCCGATCATCACCCATGACCAGCAGGTGGCCGTCTACGGCATCTACCGGGACATCTCCGACCGCAAGCACGCGGAGGAATCGGCGCAGATGGAGAAGGCCTACCTGGAGCAGCTGGTGGAGACCGCCGCCGAAGGCATCGTGATGCTCGACCCGGAGGGACGCATCATCCTTCACAACAGCGAGTTCTGCCGGATGTTCGGGTACCCGGCCGACGAGGTCAAGGGCCGGTCCGTGGACGACCTGATCCAGTTCCCCGACACCTTGGAGGAAGGGGTGCGGCTGACCTCGGCGGTGCTGGGGGGCGGCCGCTTCACCGTGGAGACCATGCGCCGGCGCAAGGACGGCAGTCCCATCCAGGTTTCCGCCTCCGGCTCGCCGATCGTCATCAAGGGCCGGAACGTGGCCTGCTACGCCATCTACCGCGACATCTCGGAGATCAAGCAGGCCCAGGAGGCCATCCTCGCCAGCCAGCGGGAGGTGCTGGAAGCCAACATCTCCCTGCAGGAGCGCACCCGCCAGCTGGAGGTGGTGAACAGCCAGCTGGAACGCATCTCCAACTACGATGGTCTGACCGCCATCCCGAACCGGCGCTACTTCGAGCACTTCTACGAGCTGGAATGGCGCCGGGCCTGGCGGGAAAACAAGTGGATCACCCTGATCATGATCGATGTGGACTTCTTCAAGGCCTACAACGACCGCCACGGCCACCTGGCCGGGGACGACTGCCTGAAGCAGATCGCCCAGGCGCTGCAGCTGGTGAACCGGGCCAGCGACCTGGTGTCCCGCTACGGGGGCGAGGAGTTCGTGGCCGTGCTCTCCGGCACCGACATAGAGGGCGGCCGCCGGATCGCCGAGCGCATGCAGCAGCGGGTGCACAGCCTCCGGCTGATCCACGGCGATTCCTTGGTGGGCCCCCACGTCACCGTCAGCATGGGCATCGCCGCCCAGATCCCGGAGGCGCAGGCGACGCCGGCGGAGCTGCTGCTGCGGGCCGACCAGGCCCTGTACCTGGCCAAGTCCAACGGCCGCGACCGCATCGAGGAGGCATGAGCATGACCGAACCATCTCTGACCGGGGTGCTGGCGCCGGTGATCACCCCATTCACCGCCGCCCTGGCCCCGGACCAGGACCGCTTCAACCGCCACTGCGCCTGGCTGCTGGCCAGCGGCTGCGCCGGCCTGGCGGTGTTCGGCACCAACAGCGAGGCGAATTCCCTGGGCTTGGACGAGCGCAAGGCCCTCCTGGAGGGGCTGGTCGCCTCGGGGGTGGACCCGGCCCGGCTGATCCCCGGCACCGGCTGCTGCGCCCTGCCCGAGACCGTGGCCCTGTCGGCCCACGCCACGGCCCTGGGCTGTGCCGGCGTCCTGATGCTGCCGCCCTTCTACTACAAGGGCGTGCCCGACGAGGGCCTGTTCCGCAGCTACTCCGAGGTGATCCAGCGGGTGGGCGACGCCCGGCTGCGGATCTACATCTACCACATCCCCCCGGTCTCCGGCGTGCCGGTGCCCGTGCCCGTGGTGGAGCGGCTGCTCAAGGCCTATCCCGGCACCATCGCCGGGGTGAAGGACAGTTCCGGCGACTGGGCCAACACTGAGGCCCTGCTGGCCCTGGCGCCCCAGGGCCTGTCGGTGTTCGCCGGCAGCGAAGTGTTCCTGCTGCGCAACATGCGCGGCGGCGGCGCCGGCTGCATCACCGCCGGGGCCAACGTCAACCCCGCGGCCATCGACCAGGTGTTCCGCCGCTGGCGGGATCCCGAAGCCCCGGCCCTGCAGGCCGGCATCGACCGCATCCGGGCCATTCTCCAGGCCCACGGCTCCATGATCCCGGCGCTGAAGGCGGTGACCGCCCACTTCGGCCAGGATCCCGCCTGGAAGACCGTGCGCCCGCCCCTGGTGGAGCTGGACGAAGGGGATGAGCAGGCCCTGCTCGAGGACCTGCGGGAGGCCGGCTTCGCCATGCCGGGCCTCAGCATGCCTTAGGACTTCGCCACCCCCAGGCTCATGACCTTCAGCGCGATGGGGAAGGGTATGGGCGCAGGGAAGGCGCAGCTCAGCCGGTTGCACACCAGCTGGCCGTCGGCGTCCAGGGTCACCCCGATGAGGTCCGTGCGGTCCCGGGCGATGCGCTTGAGTTCCCGGTAGCTCTCCAGGTTGGCGATGAAATAGGTGGGCTCCAGGTGGAAACCGGCCTGAGTGATGGCCTCCCGGTGCTCCAGGAGCCTGCGGTGCAGGGGATTGGAGTCCGCGATGAACCTGCTGTTGGTTTCCAGCACCTCCATGCCCACCTTCACCAGGGCCTGGGCCAGCATGTCCGGATCGAAGGAATGGCAGGTGAGGAGGATCTTGAAGCCGCTCTCCAGGACCAGTTCCGGCTTCTTGTGGGACATGCCCAGGATGATGCCGCTGTCGGTGGATCCGCCCAGGCCGTGGTTCAGGAACAGCCGGGTGCGGATGACTTCCTCCAGCTCGGGGTGGGTGAGGAACGCCTTGCCGCTCTGGCCGGGGTGCCCTGCCAGGGAGAACTGGCGGGGCGCCAGGAGCTCATTCAGCTCGGCGACCATCTCGGCGAAGTCCTTGGTGAATGCCATCGGTCCACCTCCGCCTGCATGATAGCCTTGATTCAGTGCCACCTGCATCGCCCCAAGGTTTGGATGGTCCCATGACGCCTGCTCTCCCGTCCGACGCTCCGGAAACGGACGGCGGCCCCCCCCGTCGCGCACCGGCGCCGGCGGCCGGAACCTGCTGGCGCTGTTCGTGCTCTGTCCGACCTTGATCCTGCTGGCCGTGGAGTGCCGGAGGGACTACGCCAGCGCCGAAAGCACCGGATGCCGGCAGCATCAACCAGGTCCTGGTGAACCTGTGCATCAACGCCATCGACGCCATGCCTGACGGCGGCACCGTGACCCTGCGGACCACGGTCGCCGACCCGCATTGGGTGGAGGTGGCGGTGGAGGACGACGGCGCCGGCATGGATCCGGACGTGCTGGCCCACGTCATGGAGCCCTTCTACACCACCAAGGAGGTGGGCAAGGGCACCGGGCTGGGGCTGAGCATGACCTACGGGGTGATCACCGCCCACGGAGGCACCATCGACATCGTCAGCCAGCCGGGGCAGGGCACCACCGTCAAGCTGAGGCTGCCCCGGATCCCGGCGCCCTGAGGGTCACGGCTTGGGGGTCGGGCTCCGGTGGGCGTAGATGGCCAGGTACTTGCGCAGCAGCCCCATGGGAATCCCCTTCCGGTTGAGTTCCTTGAGCCGCCGTTCCTGCTCGTGCCAGTATGCGTCGAAGCCGCCCCCGAAGGTGTCGCCCAGGCTCACCCCGCCGTGCTTGCCCTTCAGGTCCTGCCAGGTGCGGAAGGGGAAGGCGTGGTCCCTGCGCACGAACACGGCGATGGGGTTGGGGAAGGCCTGGTTGCTCATGAACTCCAGGAAGCGCCGCCATTCCGGGGTATCGCGCACGCTGAGGATGAGGTCCACCTTGTGTTCCGCGGCCAGGGCCAGGGCCCGCTTCCAGGGCACCACCACCGGCCTGGCCTGGACCCCGGGCGGCAGGAGCATGGACAGGAGCTCGGTGCTCGCCCCCCGGAAGGAGGCTTCGTCCTCCGCCCAGTCGTAGGGCGGGTAGCTGGGGTTGGTGGAATAGGTCAGCACCGGCCCGGGCTTGGCCGCGAGCCCCACGGAGGCGATCAGGAACGCCGCCGCCGCCAGCCGGAAGGAGGCCATGCCGGGGAGGCTGGAAACCGTGCTCATGGGGGGCGACGCACCGCGCGCGAAGGGCCGCCCCGGTGCTCGGAGCGGCTGGAATCTCAACTATCTCACGATGATGGAATTCACAACATGCGGAAAAAAGCGGGCCGAGCAGGTGGGTATCGGAGAAATTTCTTCAATATCGGGTAATCACCCTTGACAGGAAAATCCCAGGCCACATCTTGAAACCAGCAAAAGTTCTGGAAGGGCTTCCAGACCCCCTTGGCGGTCAGGGCTCGGACCTAGAAGTCGAAGGCGCGACCGTTCCATCCTCCCTTGTGAAGATGTTCGGTTGCGCCTTCCCCTTTCCTGGCCTCTCCGATGAAAGGAACCAGTCGATGATCATCCTAGAGTTCAGGACCCCGGAACTTTTCCAGCAGGCTGCGAGCCATTTAAAACAGCACAGGATCCCCTGCGTCGCGGAATCCAGCCGGGAGCCCTGGCTGCCCAACTGCATCCTCCTGTTCGAGGACAATGTCTGCACCTTCAGCCAGCGGGAGGCCCTGCGCCGGGCAAGGGAGTTCGAACAGGAAGACTGTCGGGTGCAGGAGCGCAGCCTGCTGCCGAACCTGGCGGTTCCCTCGTAGCTGTTTCCCCGGGTGGCCATACTGAATGGCGATGACTCCCCGCCCCCCCACGCCGTCCCCCACCTGCGAGCGCTGCCGTAAGCGCATCACCGGGACCCACGTCCTAGCCATGGGTGCCGCCTGGCATCCGGAATGCTGGCGCTGCGGCGTCTGCGGGAAGGCGATCACCGGGCCCTATTTCCAGCATGAAGGCAAGCCCGTCTGCGAGCGCGACTACCTGGCGTCCTTCGCCCCCAGGTGCTTCTTCTGCGGCGAGGTGCTCGCGGGCTCCTTCCGGGAGAATCCCTACGGCCAGCGGGCCTGCGCCCGCCACGACCACGGCCCCGCCTGCAGGAGCTGCGACCGCTGGCTCGGCCGCCAGGAGAGCCTGATGGTTCCCCTGGGCGCCTTCGGCACGGCGCTCTGCGGCCTGTGCCAGCGGGAAGCGGTGGGCCACGGGGAAGCCCGGAACTACGGCAACGCCTTCGGCGCGGCCGTCCTGGGGGCGATGGGGCTGACGCTCCCCGCCATCCCCACCGTGCCCATCCGCCTGGAACCCGCGCTCCTGGTCATGCAGCTGAAGGGGTCCCTGGAACGGCTGGTGGACGGCCTCACCCGGAACGCCATCGCCACCGTCAACGGCCGGGAAACCGGCCGGACCATCACGGAGATCATCGTGGTGGGCGGGCTGGCCCGGGAACATTTCGAGGGGGTCCTGGCCCATGAATTCGGCCACGTCTGGCTGTTCCACCAGCGCTTTGACCACCTCTCCGACCCCCTGGCCGAAGGCTTCTGCGAGCTGGTCAAGGACCGCTGGCTGGAGCGCCTGGGCACGCCCCTGGCCCAGGCACTCCGGCGCAAGCTGGCGGAGAGCCGGGATCCGGTCTACGGGGACGGGTTCAGGCTGCTGAAGGCCCGCTGGGACGACAGCGGGCTGGGCGGCGTCATGGTGTTGCTGGGTTAGTCCGGCAGCTTCTCCGGGTAGTGGATGGAAGCGCGGAAAATCGTGCCTCCGCCTTCCCGGAGGCCGGCCTCCAGCCGGCCCCCCAGGGCCGCCACCCTCAGGGATGCGTGGTACAGCCCGAAGCCGCGGTCCTCCCCCTTGGTGCTGAAGCCCCGCTCGAACAGCCGCTCCAGGTGCTCCGGCGGGATCCCGGGGCCGGTGTCCGCCACGGCGATCTCCAGCCGGTCCGTATCGTGCTGCAGGTCCACATGGATCTCCCGGCAGGTGGATTCGCCCATGGCTTCCACGGCGTTCTCCATGAGGTTGCCCAGGATGGTGACCAGGTCGTGGGCCACCGATTCGCTGGCGCAGAGCGGCACCTGGGAGTCCTCGGACAGCACCATGGTGACGTTCTGCTCCCGGGCGGCGCTGGACCGGGCCAGCAGGAAGCCCGCGATCATCGGGTCCTTGACCCGCGGCACCACCTGCCCGACCTCGTCCTCGAGCCGGCCGGTGAGGCCGGTGATGTAGCCGGCGAGCCGGTCGAACTGCTCCATGCGGATCAGCCCGAGGATGACGTGGAGCTTGTTCATGAACTCGTGGGTCTGGGCCCGGAGGGCCTCGGCGTAGAGCCGGATGCCCGACACCTGCTGCGCCAGTTGCTGGCGCAGCCGGCGCAGCTGGATCTGGTAGTCCACCCGGGCGATGATCTCTTCCACCTGGAAGGGCTTGGTCACGTAGTCCGCGCCGCCCACCTTGAAGGCGTTCACCTTGTCCAGCACATGGTCCAGGGCGCTGATGAAGATGATGGGAATGTTCATGAGGCGGTCGTCCAGCTTCATCTGCTTGCATACTTCGAACCCGTCCATGCCGGGCATGGAAATGTCCAGGATGACCAGGTCCGGCGGCATGGCCCGGGCTGACTCAAGGGCCAGGGGGCCGGACAGGGCGCAGCGGATGCGGTAGCCCTGGGCCCTGAGCACCTGCTCCAGCAGGTCCAGGTTGGCGGGATTGTCGTCCACCAGGAGGACCTGCTCCACCGTGTCCTGGTCGGGCTGGGGACGCGGTCTGGCCTCCACCGGCGCTTGCGCGGCCGCCCGGGACAGTTCGAGCCCGCAGTGCCGGTGCAGCTTGTCCACCAGTTCGCTCTCGGGGAAGGGTTTCGTCATCAGGTCGTCGAACCGCAGCTCCAGGAAGGGGTCCAGCTTTAGGTCCAGGGCGCTGGCGGTCAGGGCGATCACCACCGTGCGGGGGCGGCCCAGCTCCGCTTCCCGGGCCCGGAGCCGCTCCACAGCCTCGTTGCCGTCCATGCCCGGCATGCGCAGGTCCATCCACACGGCGTGGGGCTGCCACGCCTCCCACTGGGCCAGGGCCGAAGGCCCGTCCGCGGCCTCCCGCACTTCCATGCCCATGGCGGAGAGCATCCGCACCAGCAGGGTCCGGTTGTCCTCCACGTCGTCCACCACCAGCATCCTCAGGGCCGGGTGCCCCGGCGCCAGCTCCAGCAGCGGCTGGGCGGGCTCCGCCGCGGGGAGCCGCTCCTCGGCCATGGGGATCTCGAAGCGGAACTGGCTGCCCCGGCCCAGCTCGCTCTCCACCTCGATGAGGCCGCCCATGAGCCGGACCATGGCCTGGCTGATGTGCAGGCCCAGGCCGGTGCCCTCGGCGGCCTCGCGCCCCGACTGGGTCTGCTGGAAGGCCTGGAACAGCTGGGGCAGCTCGTCGGAGCCCATGCCCGCGCCGGTGTCCTGGACGGTGAAGCGGACCATGGGCCCCGCCCGCTCCACCGTCAGGGTCACGGTGCCCTGCTGGGTGAACTTCATGGCGTTGCCCAGGAGGTTCACCAGGATCTGGCGCAGCTTCAAGGAATCGCCCACCAGGGCCTCGGGGAAGGGCTTGCGCACCTCCAGGCGGAAGTCCAGCCGCTTGGACATGGCCCGGATGCGGGTCAAGTCCTCGATGGACTTGAAGAACGGGTCCGTGGGGAAGGGCTGCAGGTCCAGGGTGAGCTTGCCGGATTCGATCTTGGACAGGGACAGCACATGGTTGATGAGGCCCAGCAGGTGCTCCCCGGCCCGGTGGATGCGCTGCAGGTTGTCCCGGTTCTCCGGGACCCGGATGGTGCGGGTGAGCAGCTGGGCATAGCCCAGGATGGCGTTCAGCGGGGTGCGCAGCTCGTGGCTGATGCTGGCCAGGAAGATGCTCTTGGCCTCGGTGGCGGCCTCGGCGGTCTCCTTGGCGGCCCGGAGTTCCGTGGTCCGTCGCTCCACCATCTCCTCCAGGTGCTCCCGGCTCTCCCGCAGGGCCGCCTCTGCCTTTTCCCGGGCGCGGATGACCGAAGCCAGGATGGCGATGATGAGCACCAGACCGGCCAGCACGCCGGCCAGGGCGAACACGATGCCCTTGTTCACCACATAGGCCGGACCGCCCTTGGCCAGGGCGACGATGGTCCAGTTGGAGAGGATGGGGCGCCGGGAGACGCTCCACCGCTCACCCTTGAACGTGACCGACTGCTTGCCGTCGAACAGGTCCGAGAAGGGCTTCAGCTCCTGGCCGCCGAACTGCTGGCTGGCCTTGATCCGGTCCAGCTCCGCGGGCCCCATGGGCTTGACGTAGTGGAACAGCATGTCCTTCTGGTTGGATGCGAAGATGACGCCGTCCGGGGAGAGCAGGAACACCGGGGTCGGGTCCGCCGCCAGGATGGCGTCGATGCCGTCCAGGCTCGCCTTGACCACCAGCACCCCGACGATGCGCCGGCCGTCCAGGGTGATGGGCGTGCTGAAGTACAGCCCGCGCAGCCCGGTGGTGACCCCCATGGCCGGGTAGACCGTGACGTCGCCGTGGAGGGCCGAGATGAAATAGGGCCGGAAGGCGTAGCTGTTGCCCGTGAGGGTCTTGCCGCCCTCGTACTTGGTGCAGGAGACCACGGTCCCCGCCCGGTCCTGCACATACACCAGCTCCGCGCTGAAGATCCGCCTGGCGGTCTCCAGCACCAGGCTGACCTCGGGGTTGTCCGGACGGTCCAGTCCCTGGGCCACCCGGACGATCTCCTCCGACTGGGTCAGGGACTGCAGATCCACCTGCCGGTTGGAGAAGATGACATCGTCGATCCGGGCGACGATGTGCTGGACTGGACGGTTCTCCGGAGGGTCCAGGACCCCCATGCGGTAGGCGAACACCGCCGCCAGCGCGATGGCCAGTCCCAGCAGCGAAAGCACGATGGTGATGGGGCGACTGCGGAACCATCCGGAACTCATCATTTCACTATACCAAATTATGGTGGGAGGACCGCGCGCTCACTTCGTTCGCTCTCCGTCCCCCCACACCCCCACTTCATGACCGGGCGGAGCCCGGTCCTGAAGTCCAGGTCTCCCATTATTCGTCGGCGTTGCCGGCCACGGCGGCCACTTGGCCGCGGATCTCGGCGAGGGTGGCCTTGAGGACGTCGTCGATCATGCTCTTGGGCGGGGTCTTGATCTTGTCCCGCTCCATGAGCAGCTGGACCATCTCACGGTTCTCCTTGATGTCGTGGTCGGCCTTCTGGAACACCTCGGCCGGGGTCATGGTGCGCTGGGCCACGCCGTCGGCGATGGCCTGGGCGGCCACGTCGGCGGCCTCCTGGGGGAACACCTCCACGTCGTCCATGGTCGGCATGATGTGGTCGATGTCCAGGCCGCGCTTCTGCTGCATCTTCGCCATGGAGTGGGCCGCGGCGATGGCCATGCGGTCGGTGACCCGGCTGGCGTCCACCAGCAGGCAGCCCTTGAGCAGCCCCGGGAAGCACATGGAGTTGTTCACCTGGTTGGCGAAGTCGCTGCGGCCAGTGGCGACGATGAGCGCGCCGGCCTCCTTGGCCTCGTAGGGATAGATCTCGGGCACCGGGTTGGCGCAGGCGAAGACGATGGCCTTGGGCGCCATGACCTCGATCCACTCCTTCTTGACCACGCCGGGGCCGGGGGTGGACAGGGAGCAGAGGATGTCCGCGCCCTGGCAGGCCTTCATGACGTCGTCGATGCGGTCGGGGTTGGTGGCCTGGCAGATCTCCCACTTGCGGTAGAACCGCGTGTCGGCCTTGACGTCGTCGCGGCCGGCGTGCAGGCCGCCCTTGGAATCGAAGGCGATGACGTTCTTGGGGTCCAGGCCCTCGGTGAGCATCAGCCGGATGATGGTGGCGTTGGAGGCGCCGGCGCCGATGAAGACCGCCTTCACGCTCTTCCAGTCCTTGCCCGCCAGCTTGATGGCGTTGATCATGCCGGCCAGGGTCACGCAGGCGGTGCCCTGGGCGTCGTCGTGCCACACCGGGATGCCGCAGTCCTGGAGCCCGTCCAGCACCTTGAAGCAGTTGGGCTGGGAGATGTCCTCCAGGTTCACCGCGCCGAAGGAAGGCGTCGCCATGCGCACGAAGTCGATGATCTTCTGGGCGTCGTGGTCGTGCTTGCCCATGGAGCGGAAGTCGAAGCCGGCCTTGTGCGCGCCCGGCTCCATGTGGGAGTTGATGCAGAGCGCCATGGCGTCCACGCCGCCCAGATAGTACATCAGGAAGGCCTTGCCCTCCATGACGCCCAGGCCGCCGCTGGGGGTGCAGTCGCCGTCGCCCAGGACCCGGGTGGAATCCGAGACGATGGCCACCAGGTTGCTGCGGTTGGACAGGTTGTAGGACTGCAGGTTGTTGTCGCGGATGGCGGTGGAGACGGCGGAGACGCCGGGGGTGTAGTAGACCCCGAACCAGCCGAAGTCGTAGATGCCGGCCTTGGGGATCATGGCCATCTTGCCGCCGTAGAACTGGTGCGCCTCAAGGGACAGGCGCTTCAGGAAGATGGTCTGGGCCTTGGCCACTTCGCTGGGCGTCAGCTCCTTGGGGAAGAGATCCTTGAGGTTCTTGAGATCCAGGTATGCAGGGAAGCTCATGGCTCCTCCAGAAGGAAAGGGTTGTGTCCGGGTGCGCGGCAGCACCGCGGCCAGCCCGGAGATCTGGTGGCGGTGGTCGGTTGAGAGCAAGCTCCAGCTTGGTATGACTCATCGTAGGAGGAGCCCATGGAGCGGCCCCGTTTATGGAAGTTGATGGAGGATTGTGGAAATTAAGAAACCGGTGAGGACCACCGGTAGGAGGACCGGCCTTCCCGCTTGGCCTGGTACATGGCGGCGTCCGCGCGCTTGAGCAGGGCCGGCCCGTCGGTGCCGTCGGCGGGGGCGAGGGCGAGGGCGATGCCGATGCTGGTGCCGATCCTGAGTTCCTGTCCTTCCAGCCGGAACGGTTGGTCGAAGGTCTGGATCCGGATAGGGAAGGGTATCCGAAAAGACCGGGACTTTTCCGGGGTTGTTAAAGGAACCGCTCCGACCCGGTTGACCGAACGCGGAGCGGTTGGCGCATTCGAATTTTAAACCTTGACTTCCGATTCTTCCACCGGTTCCGACAGGACCGCGAAGTCCCGGCCGCCGATGATGGCATGCAGCTTGTGCCGGTCCAGTTCCCCTTCCCACCAGGACACGAAGGCGCAGGCGATGCCGTTGCCGATAATGTTGGTGAGGGCCCGGCACTCGCTCATGAACTTGTCGATGCCCAGCACGATGGCCATGCCGGGCACCAGGGCCGGGTTCACCACCGACAGGGTCGCCGCCAGGGTGACGAAGCCCGCGCCGGAGACGCCGGAGGCGCCCTTGGAGGTGAGCATGGCCACCAGGATGATGGCCAGCTGGTCGCGCAGGCCCAGGTGGAAGCCCAGCGCCTGGGCGATGAAGATGGTCGCCAGGCTCATGTAGATGTTGGTGCCGTCCAGGTTGAAGGAGTACCCGGTGGGCACCACCAGGCCGACCACCGGCTTGGAGCAGCCCATGGCTTCCATCTTGCGCATGAGCTGGGGCAGGGCGCTCTCCGAGGAGCTGGTGCCGAGCACGATCAGCAGCTCGTCCTTGATGTAGCCCAGGTACTTGAAGATGTTGAAGCCGATGAAGCGGGCGACGAGGCCCAGCACGATGATCACGAACAGGGCGGAGGTCAGGTAGAAGGTGGCGATGAGCCCCAGCAGGTTGCCCAGGGCGGCCGGCCCATACTTGCCGACGGTGTAGGCCATGGCGCCGAAGGCGCCGAAGGGGGCGGCCTTCATGACCAGCCCGATGACCCCGAACACGCCCTGGGCGCATTCGTCGATGATCGAGCGCAGTTTGGCGGTGCGGTCGCCCAGGGCCATCAGGGCCAGGCCGAACAGGATGGAGAACAGCAGCACCTGGAGGATGTCGCCCCGGGCGAACCCGCCCACGGCGCTGTCCGGGATGATGTTGAGCACGAAGTCCACCGACTTCATCTCGTGGGCGGCCTTGGCGAACTGGGCCACAGACGCCGCGTCGGGCGCCTTGCCGCCGAAATTGGCGCCGGGTTTCAGCACGTTGGCGATGATGATGCCGATCACCAGGGAGAAGGTGGAGACCACCTCGAAGTAGAACAGGGCCTTGACCCCGATCCGGCCCACGGTCTTGGCGCTCTGCACATGGGCGATGCCGGAGACCACGGTGCAGAAGATGATGGGGGCGATGACCATCTTGATCAGCTTGATGAAGCCGTCGCCCATGGCCTTGACCCAGTCGTTGGTGGCGACCACCGGGTATAGCCAACCCAGCAGGCCGCCGATGACGATGGCGAACAGCACCTGGACGTACAAGACCCTGTAGAAGGGGATTTTCCCCTTTGAGGGGATGGGATTAGTGACCGTTTGGACCATGCTGCCTCCTGTACGCTGTGGCCCAGGACTGGGCCAGCGGTTTTTTGACGAAGTGATCCAGGTCGGGGGTACTCCTATTAAATCGTCATGAGTTCCTTGGCCTGGGCTTGGCTGGTATCAGCCACTTCCTCGTGCAGGCTGCCGCCGCGGCTGTCCATGGTGACCACCGGGGGGAAATCCTCCACCTCGATGATCCAGAACGCCGCGGGACTGCCGAATTCCTCGAGCATCGTTAGGCCCCCCCGCCTCCCACCACCTCTT